>JAJQBG010000403.1 GCA_021203405.1 Bacteroides sp. | reverse complement strand
GTGTACCGGGCCTTTGAAATGAACTGATTTACTAACCATTATTTAATTCTCACTTATTTATTCAAAATGAAAAAAAGTAAAATCTTGCCCTTTCTTTTTATGATTCCTCTCCTTGTTTGTTGTGAAGATCCGGTAGAAAGCCCAGATGTATATATTGAAATTAGTGACAACGAATTCCCTGTTCTTTCGTCAGGTGGAAAAATATCGATTGAAGTAGACTCTAATTGTGACTGGATCGTGGAAAATACTCCCGATTGGTGTAACGTAACTATAGATAAGAGTTCCGAAAAACCAATCCTTGAGATCGTTGTTCCTGCCAATGAGACCCCTTTGACCCGGCGAGCGACCATAAATCTGGTATTTGAAAATATTAGTCAATCTATATATATAATTCAGGCAGGTGAAAAGGAACAGCCCCGGCTTTCCTGGTATACCTTCCCGGTTCATTCAATTACATCGGTTGAGTATAGTGTTGGCAATGATAATGTGAAAAGGATCTACCGCATAAGTGGCCGGGAACTTTTTATCAATAAAAAGATAAAGGATCAGATATTTCCTGGCAATTTAATTAGTAACCGGCTGAACACTCCTGCCGGCTTAATCAGTTATCCGGAGTACACTTACAAGAAAGTGGATGTTTCAGCTTTTGTGCATGGCAGGTCGTTTGTAGATCGTTTTATTCCCTCCTTACAGGCTGTTAGAGCATTCGCTGATGATATCATTGAATCTTTATCTCAGCAAAGTAACCGCTTTTATCCCGGTAGTTCTCCCATTGTATATCATTCTTACAGGCACCTGAATCTATTGGGGCAAGGGAATCTCGGAATAGAGTTGGATAAAATAATTTCCGGAAGTTCATACCGGGATGCCGAAATGACATCTGCTACCGGTCTGCTATATTCGTATAGCCAGCGGCTGTTTACTATAGATATGGATATTCCCCGCTCATTCATAGAAGAGGAGATTACTGATAAGGAATTATTAAAAGACTTGTCGTGTGTCGGTAGTATAAGCTATGGAAGAACTGCCTTTCTACTGGTTGAAACAGATGAAGATCAAAAAAATGCCGATCAGGTAGTCCGGAAATTAATTAAAAGAGAGGAGTTGAATGCTGCGGAAAAAAGCATGGTAGAAGAGATGAATATCTGTTTCCTCTATTTTGATGCTGATAAAAAAACAGTTATTGAAAAGGAAAAATATGCTGCTATAGAGGGCTATATAAATAGTAGTAATACCTTACCCATTATTCCACTTTCCTTTTCTGCCCAGGATTACTCCGATTCTTCTCCTTCCGATTTACAAATAACGTATGTGCTTAAATGATCATACGGTCAGACTAAAACTATAGCTGTAAGATAGTAACATCCGGATTGGGGTAGGTTATTAAAAGAGCCGGAAGATTGTTTCCGGCAACGGAGGTAAAAAGAGCAAGAAAAGAGAATAAATAAGAATATATTATTCTTCGCTGAGCTTTTTCTGGCTGTTCATCCATTGCACGGCTTCGGCCGTATTACTGACGTTGAGCTGGCGCAGGATGGTGCGTTTGTGGTACTTCACGGTATTGACCGATATACCCAGTATATCTGCGATCTCTTTTTCTGCATCGGTAAACTCCTGCAAGGGGTGTTTTTGAAGAAAAGAATGGTTGGTCATGGCGATTTGTTATCTGTGTGAAACAAAAGTAGAGATAAAATTTTGATATACTTTTATAAGGAACTGTAAAAATGACCTATACTTTCGGATCATTTACCTGTTGGATAATTTTTTCTGGTTGTTCATCCATTGAATGGCCTCTGCCGTATTCTTGGTCCCGGTTTGGGCAAATATCTTTTTCTTGTGGTATTTTACCGTATGGACGGATATGCCGAGTAATTCTGCTATCCCGGATTCGCTTTTACCACTTCCGGCAAGTTCGAGCACGGCTAAGGCTTTGGAAGTGATCTTTTGTGTTTTAACCTCTACGAATCTGCCGGATGCTGCTATATATTCATATACTTTATGGCTGCCGGTCAGTTTGATATAGGAGTTCCCAGGCTGGTCATGGGTGGGGTAGCTGTTAATGTAGAGGGTCAGCCTGAGTGAACCGCTCTCTGTTAGGTCGAGTATGGTACCCCGGTGATTGATCAGGACCGGTTTGCGGTTCTTTCCCCACACCCTGAAATCTTGTGTGAAGTACATCTCTTTCCGTCGTTTTACAGGTAGGTTGTAAAGAAATTCGTAGACTTTCGGATTCACTTCAGAGATTCTTTCCAGGTCTTCCGGCAGGATCAGCCCTTCAAAGAAATCCACACTTAAGGATCTGCCTGCGCGCTCCCACTGGGTGCGGATGATACTGTTCCGGGTAGCATACAACACCCGCTGACCGATATAGTCTATTATATAGGCATCCAGATCCATCACGGTCTCCATCGCCTGGAGAGACTGGATCAGATATCCATCCTTGCCGGAGTAGTCTTTTCCTGACTCTTCCAGGTAATCGTGTAACGGATGGGATTGTACGAAATGTCGTTTTTTCATGGGTGCGATATTACTGTTTTATTTCCGGATATGGAATATATACTACCCGAAAGTATAGGATTTGTCAATGATATCTGTTATCTGCCTATTTTTGCAGGGATGATCTTATTTATTAAACAAAAACTTATTCTGTATGAACTATCGACTTAATTATTGGCTGACTGCTATTCTTCTCTGCGGTTTTATGGTATTCTTTGGGGGATGTAGTGACGATGAATCCGGCTCTGAGTCTCCTCTCACTGTTGGAGAGTTGCGGGACGGGGTCCTCACGTTGTATTATCCCGGTTTTTATGTTCCGCGCATCTATATTAAGGGAGGTACTCCACCTTATGAGGTAAGTGGTGGATCGGATATTCTCCAGGTAAAGATGGATGAGGATATGGAAAGCTATTTCAGATGTGAAATATCGGATGTTGGGAGAGCGAGTGTAACGGTTTCTGATGCGGTGGGAGATAAAATAACTTTTTCGGTGGTGATCGAATATAATGATATATATGTGAAGGTGGTAGGTCACGATGTGGAGGTTACCGGAGAGGAGCTGACTGTAGCCCAGCATAAGGAACTACAGGAAAAGGCACTCAGCGCCATTCCGGTGAACGAGCTTGGCGGGTACAGGTTGGCCTATAGCGGCAAGGATTCAGGCATTTTGTATGTTCATAAGGATGTTTTCGACAGTTATCGCACCGAAGGTACATTTAAATTAATATATCAGGATGAAGAGGAGAAATTCAGGCTTAGGTACTGGTTTGAGTTTGAAGATCAGGTGCATACGTTTTACAGGGATCTGTACCGCTCATCGCCCCGGGCGGAATTAGCTCCTGTATATGCTTTCTATGAGGATTTGACGGAACAGTTCTTGCCGGACTATCCCGGATTGGAAAAATTGGTTACTATACAGATACTTAACTAAACTCATTCTGTTCCCGGGGAGAGGATAAGGGGAGTATCAACCTTCCCCGGGGATTTATTTCGTTCAGCCGCCGGGCTATTGATAAATCCCCCTTCAGGGATTCCAGATAAGCCAAAAAATCCTGTTGCCGGCGGCAATAAGAGAAGTTGGGAAAACCAGGAAATGGATTCATTAAAAGGACAGTCGCGAAGCCCTTTCCGGCGTCGGAGCGCAGGGTTAAGCGGAGGGATTCGGAACGGCGGGAAAAGGGAGCGAGCTGTTTGAGGAGTCGGAGACGACGAGTTCTCGCTCCCCCGCTGTGCAGATTCCCGGAGTACCGAGCACCGCCAGCCGGTGATTTTTCTTTTGTTACTTTTCTTTTCATCCAGGAAAAGAAAAGTAAATCTCCCTACCCAAAAACAATAATCCCAATAAAAACAGCGACTCCCACCAAACAAACAGAAAAAAAGATTTTTTACCATCCTTTTTTCATCATGAAAAAAGGATTCTCTCCCTTACTTTCTTCCACGCATGTGTATCATACAAACAACTCGACCGCATAGTCTCATACATTTCCCGGAACCGCACCATAGGAATGGTAAAAGTAAGTTCGTTGGATCTCAGGTAAGGACGTACCGACGGATCAAATCCTCCGATAAAAGTTCTGCGACCTTTCCGGATATTCTCTGTTACCGCCTGTGATACCACAGCACTACAACCCGAGCCAAAAATGGAAGATACAGCTCCTTCGTTGTTATTATCAAAATAGGCCCAGGTGGTAAGGCCGGAGAGCACATCAGGGGTAGCAAAGAAGAGAATACCCTCTTTATCTTCGAAACTATCGATTTGGTCGATACGACTAAACGTAAGATAAGGTTTTCCGGAAAGAGGCATATCCAGTTCCTGGATATATTCTATGACCATTTCCGGTGTTTGCTTATATTTCTCTTTCAGGGAAACAAAGGTGGGAACCCGTTCCGGCATCTCTGAAAATCCGGTGTAGAGTTTGCCGCCGCCGCAACTAATTGTTTCCGCATCCAGGGTGCGGGTGACTCCTGCCCGTACATCCGTAAAACATTTAAAAAAAACATCCGTTCACTTTTTGAGGTGCTGATACGGGAGTTTCGCTGTACCAGAAGGCTATCGGGAGTTCAGCGGATTCACCAAACGCTTCCCTGTAATTGACTATAAAGGTTTTTACTTCCATCATTATTAAATTATTAGTCTGTTACGTGCCAGCTAATATAACAAAATAGTCTGTTCTTCAGTTACTTTTTTCTTTATTTTTCAGGACACGGGCTCTACTCAGTACATTTTTTTCGTTTAATCCGTCTATCTTAAAAAACTAAGATACGAAGTATGATTAAAAAGATGGTGATGGCCGGGAGCCTGTGGGTAGCCTCCCTGACTATGCTGTTTGCCGGAGAATATATTCTTTGGTACGATAAGCCTGCCCAGGTGTGGACAGAAGCTTTGCCGCTTGGTAACGGCAGGCTGGGAGCAATGGTATTCGGGAATCCCGGCGTGGAACAGATCCAGCTCAATGAAGAGAGCATTTGGGGTGGTCAGCCCAATAACAATGCCAATCCTAACGGGCTGGAGTTTATTCCTAAAGTGTGGGAACTGGTATTTGAGGGAAAATACCTCGAAGCACAGACCCTGGCTACACAGAAGGTGATGTCGAATACCAATTCGGGGATGCCTTACCAGAGTTTCGGTGACCTGCGTATCTCTTTTCCCGGACATACCCGCTATGATAATTACTACCGGGAGTTAAGTATTGACTCGGCCCGCGCTGTGGTTACCTATCAGGTAGATGGTGTGAATTATCGCCGGGAAACAATTACTTCTTTTACCGATCAGGTAGTAACAATGCGTCTGACTGCTGACCAACCGGGTAAAATTACCTGTAACGCTGTACTTACCTCTCCACATCAGGATGTTATGATTGCTACGGAAGGCGATCAGGTATCGCTGAGCGGAGTCTCTTCCTGGCACGAAGGATTAAAAGGCAAGGTTGAGTTCCAGGGACGCCTGACGGCCCGTGCCAAAGGGGGAAAAGTAGAGTCCCGGGATGGTGTGGTAACCATTGAGGGAGCTGATGAGGCCATTGTATATGTCTCAATTGCTACGAACTTCAATAATTATAAGGATATTTCGGGCGATCAGGAAGCTCGCGCAAAGGCTTATCTGGATAAAGCGGTAGGCAAGGATTATGAAGCATCCAAAGCAGCGCATGTGGCTTTCTTTAAAAGTTATATGGATAGAGTCTCCCTGGATCTGGGAGAGAATCAGATGAAGGATGTAACCACTGACCTGCGGGTGGAACGTTTTAAAGAGACCAACGATGCCCACCTGGTAGCGCTTTATTTCCAGTTCGGCCGTCATTTGCTTATCTGCTCTTCCCAGCCGGAGGGACAACCTGCTAACTTACAGGGGATCTGGAACAATAAACTTTTCCCCTCCTGGGATAGTAAATATACCTGTAATATCAATGTGGAGATGAATTACTGGCCGGCTGAGGTAGCTAACCTCTCCGAACTGCACGAACCGTTGCTGCGGATGACGCGGGAAGTGAGTGACAGCGGTAAGGAGACGGCCCGTATTATGTATGGGGTAGATGGTTGGGCGCTTCATCATAATACAGATATCTGGCGTATTACAGGGCCGTTGGATAAGGCTCCTTCGGGTATGTGGCCTTCGGGAGGTGCCTGGCTTTGCCGTCACTTGTGGGAGCGTTATCTTTACACAGGGGATGTAGAGTTCCTGCGGGAAGTTTATCCGGTTATGAAGGATGCGGCTCTTTTCTTCGATAATATCCTGGTATATGAACCGGTACATAACTGGCTGGTGGTTTGCCCCAGTAACTCTCCGGAGAATACCCATGCCGGTAGTGGGGGGAAGGCAACTACTGCGGCAGGCTGTACGATGGATAACCAACTCATTTTTGACCTCTGGACTTCTGTGATCACCATGGCACGGATGTTTGATACCGATCTGGAATTTGCCGATCGCCTGGAAGCACGTCTGAAAGAGATGCCTCCGATGTAGGTGGGTAGCTGGGGGCAGCTCCAGGAGTGGATGTTCGATTGGGACGATCCCAAAGATGACCACCGCCATGTATCGCACCTGTACGGACTTTTCCCGAGTAACCAGATCTCTCCGTTCCGCACGCCGGAACTTTTTGACGCGGCACGTACCTCCCTGATTGCCCGTGGAGATCCCTCTACCGGTTGGAGTATGGGCTGGAAAGTGTGTCTCTGGGCTCGTTTGCTGGATGGGGATCATGCTTATAAACTGATCACGGACCAGCTGACGCTGGTGCGGAATGAAAAGAAAAAGGGAGGAACTTATCCGAACCTGTTTGATGCGCACCCGCCTTTCCAGATCGATGGGAACTTTGGTTGTGTAGCCGGTGTGGTGGAGATGTTGATGCAGAGTTACGATGGATTTATCTATCTGCTTCCTGCTCTTCCGTCCCTTTGGCAGGAGGGAGAGATCAATGGAATTATTGCCCGGGGCGGATTTGAACTGGACCTGAAGTGGGAAAAGGGGAAGGTATCCCGTTTGGTGGTGCGCTCTAAAAACGGTGGGAATTGCCGCCTGCGTTCGGAAAATCCGCTTTCGGGCAGTGGCCTGAAAGTAGCTAAGGGAGAGAATCCGAATCCGCTGTATAAGGTACCGGATGTACCGGAAGCGCTTATCAATAAGGAGGCAAAACTAAACCCGGTAGAACTGAAAAAGAGTTACCTCTACGATCTGGAGACAGTGGCCGGTGGTGAATATGTAATTGTGGGGAAATAAGGATCTGACACAAAGTTGAGAACAGAATAAACAATTGATTATATGAAAAGTACAAAATTTTGGCTATATTTGTTGTAACACTTTTACTCTCGGCAGGCATCTATACCCAGGGAGGAAAAGCAAAAACCTATATTCCCTGGAAGAACGGAAAGCTGGTTGTCTCCGAAGAGGGACGCTACCTGAAACATGAGAACGGGGTTCCTTTCTTCTGGACCGGAGAGACCGGATGGTTATTGCCTCAACGGGCTGACCGCGATGAAGCTGCCTATTACCTGGAGCATTGCAGGCAGAAAGGATACAATGTGGTACAGATACAAACCCTGAACAATGTACCCTCTATGAATTTTTACGGCCAGGCTTCGATGATCGATGGTTTTAATTTTAAGAACATTGACCGGAAGGGAGTATACAGCTACTGGGATCATCTGGATTACATTGTAGAGACAGCCGAAAGAAAAGGGATCTATATCGGAATGGTATGTATCTGGGGTACGCCGGTAGATGAGGGAAAAATGGATGTGAAAGAGGCGCAGGCGTATGGTAAGTTCCTGGCCGAACGTTATAAAGACAGACCGAATATTATCTGGATGATCGGCGGTGATATCCGGGGAGATGTAAAAACAGATGTGTGGCTGGCACTGGCTGAAACGATTCGTGGGATCGATAAAGATCATCTGATGACTTTCCACCCGCGCGGAAGAACGACTTCTGCTACCTGGTTTAACGATGCAGACTGGCTGGACTTCAATATGTTCCAGAGTGGCCACAGACGGTACGGACAGCGTAAAGGGGATGGAGATTATCCGATCGAGGAGAATACCGAAGAGGATAACTGGCGTTTTGTAGAGCGTAGCCTGGCTATGCAACCGATGAAACCGGTGATTGACGGAGAGCCGATCTATGAGGATATACCGCACGGATTGCACGATGTAAATGAAGTGCGCTGGAACGATGCCGATGTACGCCGGTATGCTTACTGGTCAGTCTTTGCAGGCTCTTTCGGACATACATACGGGCATAATTCTATTATGCAGTTCCTTAAACCGGGTGTACTGGCCAGCTTTGGGGCTACCCAGACCTGGTACGATGCGATGAAAGATCCGGGTTTCAGCCAGATGTACTACCTGAAGAACCTAATGCTGGCTTTCCCGTTCTTTGAGCGTGTGCCCGATCAGTCGGTAATTGCCGGAGTGAATGGCGAACGGTACGACCGGGCTATTGCTACCCGGGGCAATGATTACCTGCTGGTATATAACTATACAGGTCGTCCGATGGAGATTGATCTGGGTAAGATCAGCGGTGCGAAAAAGAATGTATGGTGGTATAGCGCTAAAGATGGTAAGCTGGAATATATTGGTGAGTTCGATAATAAAGTCACTACCTTCCAGCACGACAGCGGCTATATCAGCGGGAACGACCAGGTATTGATCGCTGTGGATGCAGCCAAAGATTATATTGGTAAGGATTGGACAGCCCTTCCTGATATGCAACAGAAATGGAATAAGTAGATTATAAGAAGAGTTAAATTATATACCTTTTTGATCGCTCTGTGCCTTACCTTTACGGGGGTGGCGCAGGGCGCTTCTGTTCAGGTGAATACCCTCCGTACGGAGCAGTTGACAAATCCGGTAGGTATTGATGCCGAAATACCTCGTCTGGGATGGCGTATTGTTTCTGATAAGAAGAGTGTGATGCAGACGGCTTACCACATTCTGGTAGCTTCCTCTCCTGAGAAGCTGGCGCAGAATGTAGGAGACCTGTGGGATTCCGGTAAAGTGAAGTCGGATCAGTCGCAATGGGTACCCTATGGGGGAAAAGAGCTAAAGAGTAACCAGCGTTGTTACTGGAAAGTAAAGAGTTATACCAATAAGGGGGAGAGTGACTGGAGTGAACCGGCTTTCTGGATCATGGGGTTACTCTCAGAGAATAACTGGGGTGGCCGCTGGATCGGTCTGGATAGACCGGCACCGTGGGACGATGAGTCGCAATGGAGCCGCCTGAGTGCCCGTTACCTGCGGAAGGAGTTTGAGACGGAGAAGCAGATCAAACAGGCTACCGTACATTTGTGCGGCCTGGGTATGTATGAACTCTTTATCAATGGTCAGCGGGTGGGCGATCAGGTATTGGCCCCGGCACCTTCTGATTATCGCCGGACAGTTTATTACAACAGTTTTGATGTAACCGACCTGCTTACCCGGCAGAATGCGATTGGAGTGACACTGGGCAACGGTCGTTACTATACCATGCGTCAGAATTATAAGACTTATAAGATCCCTAACTTTGGTTATCCGAAACTTCGGCTGAACCTGATCATTGAGTATACGGATGGAACTACGGAGAAGATCGTTTCGGATGAAAAATGGAAACTGACTGCTGATGGGCCGATCCGTAGCAATAACGAATATGACGGAGAAGAGTATGATGCACGCAAAGAGTTGGGTGTGTGGATGCTTCCCGGGTATGACGATAGTAACTGGATGGCTCCCGAACGGGTGAGCCTGCCTTATGGTACGCTTCGTGCGCAGATGACCCCCAATATGAAGGTAGTGGAGCGGATAAAACCGCAGACTATGACCAAAGTGGGGGATAAGTATATCCTGGATATGGGCCAGAATATGGTGGGCTGGATCCGGATGAAGGTAAAAGGGAACGAGGGAGATTCGATCAAACTTCGTTTTGCGGAGTTACTGGAAGAGGATGGGAACCTCTATGTGACCAACCTGCGGGATGCCCGGGTGACTGATACCTATATTGCAAGAGGAGACGAACAGGATAAAGAGTGGGCTCCGGCTTTTATCTACCACGGTTTCCGTTATGTAGAGGTTACGGGGTATCCGGAACCTTCGATGGATGATTTTATCGGTGAAGTGGTAAATGATGAGATGGAGACACTCGGTAGCTTTACTACGTCCAATCAAACATTGAATGCTATTTACCGGAATGCCTATTGGGGGATCCGGGGTAATTATAAAGGAATGCCGGTGGATTGTCCGCAACGCAACGAGCGTCAGCCCTGGCTGGGGGATCGTCCGATGGGATCGTGGGGTGAAAGCTTTATCTTTGAGAATGGCCCGTTATATGCTAAATGGATGGATGATATCCGGGAGGCGCAGCGTGAGGATGGTTGTATCCCGGATGTAGCCCCGGCTTACTGGAACTACTTCTCGGATAATATGACCTGGCCTTCGGCTTTCCTGTTAGGCTCAGATATGGTCTATACACAGTTTGGAAATAGTAAACCCATCGAGAAGAACTATGCGGCGATGAAGCACTGGCTGGATCATATGAAAAAGGAGAATATGACGGCTGATTATATTGTGACCCGCGACCGGTACGGTGACTGGTGTGTACCACCCGAATCACTGGAACTGATCCATAGTAAGGACCCGGCCCGTCAGACAGATGGTAAACTGATCGCTACGGCTTACTATTACCAGATGTTGCAACTTATGATCCGCTTTGCTACGTTGCAGGGATTGGATAACGATGTGCAGGAGTTCTCTGCATTGGCTGAGAAAATTAAAGCTGCCTTTAACCGGGAGTTCCTGACCGTGAAACTGGGTACATCCAAAGTGCCGGGACACGATCTTTTCCCCGATAGTATCTTCTACGGGAACAATACAGTGACTTCCAATATCCTGCCGCTGGCTTTCGGCATGGTACCGGATGAGTATAAAGAAGAGGTAGAGAAAAATGTGATTGCTACTATTATCACTACTAATAACGGCCATATCAGTACCGGGGTTATTGGCGGACAGTGGCTGATGCGTACACTCAGTAGTATGGGACGTGCTGATATTGCCTATTTACTGGCAACCAATAAGACCTACCCGAGCTGGGGATATATGGTTGAGAAGGGTGCTACTACCATCTGGGAACTCTGGAACGGGGATACGGCCAATCCGGAGATGAATAGTGCCAATCATGTAATGTTGCTGGGCGATCTGCTTACCTGGTGTTACGAGAACCTGGCAGGTATCAAGAGTAGCCGCGAAGCGGTGGCTTTCAAACATATTGTGATGAAGCCCGATTTTGAAGTGCAGGAGTTAAGTAAAGTGGATGCTTCGTATATGTCGCCTTATGGGCTGATCGTTAGCCGCTGGAACAAGACCCCGATGCATCTGGATTGGGAAGTAGAGATCCCGGCTAATACCACGGCTGAGGTACATCTTCCGAATGGAAAGGTGGAACAGATCGGTTCCGGTGCTTACCGCTTTCAGGTGGATATTCCTACCCGCGATAAAGCGATCCTGAGTGATGAGTTTTTGTATGAAGAGACCTCTTTCCCGGAGTGTCACGGCTCTACCATTGTAGAGCTTCCCAACGGTGATCTGGTGGCCTCTTTCTTCGGAGGGACCAAAGAGGCTAATCCGGACTGTTGTATCTGGGTATGCCGCAAAGAGAAGGGTCGTAAAACATGGACGGCTCCGGAAATGGCTGCTGACGGGGTATTCTCTCCCGAAGAGCGGAAAGCCTGCTGGAACCCGGTACTTTTCCAGGTACCTGGTGGAGATCTGCTCTTGTTCTTTAAGATAGGAGTGAAAGTATCCGACTGGTCAGGCTGGCTGGTTCGTTCAAAGGATGGTGGAAAGACCTGGAGCGAGCGTGAAGCACTTCCGGAGGGCTTCCTCGGCCCGGTTAAGAATCGTCCGGAATTTATAAACGGACGGATCATCTCTCCCTCGAGTACGGAAGGAGAAGGTGGCTGGAGAGTACACTTTGAGATATCGGACGATCTGGGCAAGACCTGGAAAAAAGTAGGCCCGCTGGATGGGGATCAGGTAGTACTGACCCCAAACCAGGATAAACCGGCCGATGAGGTAAAAACCTCTTTGTTGATGGCTATCCAGCCCAGTATCCTGGTTTATAAGGATGGGCGATTGCAGATACTTTGCCGGGCCCGTCACGGATTGATCGCTACTGCCTGGAGCAGTGACAACGGGGATACCTGGACGCCGCTCACCTCTACCACACTGCCGAATAACAATTCGGGTACGGATGCGGTTACGCTGAAAGATGGTCGTCACCTGTTGGTCTATAATGATTTCCGTACACTGCCGGGTGAGCGTAAAGGACCTCGTACTCCCCTCAATATTGCTCTTTCGGACGATGGGGTAACCTGGTATACTTCGGTTGTATTGGAGGGTAGTCCTATTAGCCAATATTCTTATCCTTCGGTTATTCAGGGTAAGGATGGGAAGGTACATGTTGTATATACGTGGCGCAGGCAGCGGATCAAGCATGAAAAGATTGATCCGAAATTGTTGCGGAAGGGTGAGGAGATACATTATAAATAGTAAAAAGAGAAGCGGGAAACAGATTTCCGCTTCTCTTTTTTTATGATAGATCCATTCAGGTAGAATATCTTCATAAAACTAAAAAAAGAATTAACTGCACACTTTTTTTGCTCACTCAGTCGTGTATCTGACCCCTATTTTACTTCTGTCTCATGAAAAATACTATTCTCCGTTTCCGGTAGATAACCACTCCGGATACGCCACTCCTGCGGATAAAGATTATTAGCCCGGTTCCCGATATTTTTGGCAAATCCCAGCGGAATACCTTTCCAGGTAAGGATAATATAACCACGGGGTATATCGGGAGGAAGTAGTAAAGCTTCACTACACAGATAGGAGAGGGCTTCCCGGTAAGTTAACTCATAGGAAGGAAAAGCTTTTTCATTAAACAGTGTACTCATCACAAGAGCATGCCGGGGAATTATATTCTTACCTTTTACTTCTGCTATGGCTACTCCGGCCTGAATGACATTCAGGGCAGAGGTTAAAGAGAGCAGCTTTGCGTGCAGGGCTGCCGGGAATGCTGTAATAATTTCATTCTTACTCTCTAACTTATAATTTTCCGGTGACTGGATCCAACCGGAGAGTTCGGAAGGAATTTTTTCTGCCGGTTGTCTCTTTTTATCTCTCTTTTCAGGGCTTCTTTTCTCTGTTTCTTCTTCCGTATTCTGTTTTTGTATGACAGCCATAAAGAAGCCTTCTCCCCGGGTACGGTGAGGAAGGAAACGGTATAAGGGAAATTCCTGGTTCCACAGGTTACCGGTGATATTCCAGTTTTCCGGGATATTTACCGGCAGCACTGTAGCATCGAAATCCCGGCATATCCAGGCTATGTTCTCTTCATTTTCCCGGGTATTGTATGTACAGGTGCTATAAATAAGGATACCTCCCGGTTTTAATGCTTTCCAGCACTCGGTAATAATGCGTTGCTGGCGTTTCCGGCATATCTCTACATTCTCCGGGCTCCATTCCCGGATGGCGGCAGGATCTTTCCGGAACATCCCTTCCCCGGAACAGGGAACATCGGTAACGATCAGGTCAAAGAATGCGGGTAGTCCGGCGAAGTCCCGGGGATCATTCTGGGTAACCACGCAGGCGGGATCGCCCCATTTAGCCAGATTCTCTGCCAGTATTACACTGCGGCTCCGGATAACCTCGTTGGATACTAACAAACTACCTTCCGGCAGCAGGCTCCGCAGGTGGGTCGATTTTCCTCCCGGTGCCGCGCAAAGGTCGAGGGCAGTAACTGCCCCGGTAATATATTGGTTAACGGCTTGTTCCAGGAACATGGAAGAGGCTTCCTGTACATAATAGGTACCGGCGTGGAAAGCCGGATCGAAGGTAAATGCCGGACGCTCTTTCAGATAATATCCCTCTTTACACCAGGGAATATTCTCAGACTTTTCCAGGTCCGGTGACAAGTTTCTACCCGTAAGCTTCCGGCCATTCAGGCGAATGGATATGGAAGCCTCTTCTTCCAGGGCTTTTCTGAGTTTATCAAATTCTTCTGCTCCCAGCAGGGAGGAGGTGGAGTGAATAAATGCGTCGGGTAAATTCATATCAGTATGTATAGTGGCAAAGCCGGGTACAAAAATAGGAGAGTTTTGCCGAAAAGTGAAATTTTTTTCTTCCCTTTGCAACTTTAGGACATTTTTGATACGTCTAATCTTCAGAACAAAGAAATAATTAAATACCTGACTGATATGAAACATATATTAATTGCTTTATGCATGTTGATGATCCTGCCCGCATGGGTCTCCGCATCCGACCCGGTAACAGTGCAGGACACCTTAGCCGGACAGGCTGAAAAAAGGGAGATCGCAGATAGCCGTGCCAAAGAACTGGAAGAGAAATGGGACGAGATCGATCCGAAGTGGGAGAAAGAGAAGGGAAGTTCTTCTTTCAGTACCGGATGGGACTGGAATGGTTTTAAGGGGTTGGAGATGGGTGATACTCTGATAGCCCTGGTAGCTATAGTCTTTACTTTCGGTATGCCTGTATTTATTGTATTGATCGTCTTTCTGTTCAGATACTTTAATCGGCGGGCTAAATATCGTATAGCTGAAAAGGCGCTTGCTACCGGGCAACCGATACCGGAGGGGTTGTTCAAAGGGGGGAATCCGGATACGGACCTGACTGAAAAAGGGATTAAAAATATATGTGTGGGGCTAGGACTTTTTATTTTCCTCTGGGTTGTTACAGGAAGGTTTGGAGTGGGTTCTATCGGACTGCTGGTGTTATTTACCGGAGTCGGAGAGTACCTGATCGCTCGTTCCAGGAATTCAGACAGGCGTAGAAGAGGCGAATGAGCCAACTCAACGACATATCGCTGGTCGCACAGGTCGTGGTGTTCAGGAACACCAGGGCCTTCGACTCGTTGGTCAGGAAATACCAGTCGCAGGTACGGCGGTTTTTCCTGAACCTGACATTGGGCGATACAGAGTTGAGCGACGACCTGGCGCAGGATACTTTCCTGAAAGCTTATACCCATCTGGCCTCTTTTAAAAATCTTTCCAGCTTCTCTACCTGGTTATACCGGATTGCATATAATGTATTTTATGATTATATTCGTAGCCGGAAAGAAACCAGTGATATCGATCTTTATGAAGTGGATCGTGTTCATTATACAGAGCAGGAGAATGTAGGCCGGAAGATGGATATTTACGAGGCTCTTCAGGAACTCAAAGAGATTGAACGTACCTGTATAACTCTTTTCTATATGGAAGATGTAAGCCTGGAAAAGATCGCGGATATTGTGGAGGTTCTTGTGAATACGGTAAAAAGCCATTTGTCTCGTGCCAAACGAAAAATGGCGGACTATTTAAATAAGAACGGATATGAAAGAAATAGATGATAAAAGCCTGGAACTCTTTTTTAAGGAGCACAGGCAGGAGATGGAGGATAACGGCTTTACCCGGCGGGTGATCAGCCGGTTACCGGAGCGCTCGTGGAAACTTTCACGGATCTGGGTTGTGTTTTGCAGTGTGATCGGTATCTCGCTCTTCTGGTATCTGGACGGGCTTGCCTTACTGAAAGAGTTTCTGCTGGATATTTTTGTAGATGTAGCCTATGGTAACGGGCTGGCTTTTTTAGATCCTAAATCGGTAGTGATCGTTGTTCTTGTTTTAATCACTTTAGGCATGAAGCGTTTGTGCTCGTTGGATTAAACGTTTACAGGAGGAGTCCGACACACAGTAATATACCTAATAGTAACATATTGCGGGAGGTCTCTCCCAGGATCGCATTCAAGGCTTTTCCTTCCCGGATCTGTACCATTTTCTGCCAGGTACGGATGTGTGGGATGAGGTAAAATTGCGGCAATACAGCGGCATAGAGATGCCCGGCCGGAATAAAAGAGAAACATAGCCAGGCGGCTACTATTCCCAGTAACAGATAGAGATAACGTCCGAAAGGTTCTCCAAAGCGTACTACTACCGTTCTTTTTCCGGAAATACGATCGGCATCCCGGTCCCGGTAATTATTCACTACCAGTAGAGTATCTACTGCGAGTCCGCACACCAGGGAAGCAGGGATCAGTAACGGAGTTCCCTGCAAAGCCTGTACGTAATAGGTTCCGCAAACGGGTACAAATCCGAAGAAGAGAAGGACCAACGCATCTCCCCAACCGTAATAAGAGAGGGGATAAGGACCGGTGGTATAGAGAAAAGCAAACAGCACACAGAATATTCCTATTCCGATAAGCCACCAGCCTCCATAGAAAAGCAGAGTCAACCCGGCCAGGCAGGCGGCCGAGATTGTTACAACGATGCCCTTTTTCATGGCTGAAGGAGAGATCCATCCCTGTGCACAGGCCCGTTCCGGTCCCAGCCTGTCTTCGCGGTCGCTTCCTTTTAGAAAATCGAACAGGTCGTTGATAAAGTTGGCTGCTATCTGCATCAGGACAGCAAACAGTGCACAGATCAATGCCGGGGTCGGGTTAAATTTACCATCTGCGGCAGCCAGAGCGGTTCCGATACATACAGGCATCAAAGCACCTGCCAGTGTTTTGGGACGCGCAGCCAGGAGCCAGGCGTGTAAAGAATTTCTTTTTACTTCAACCATTTTGTTTTGGGATCTGTTTTTGAGTTTTGCAAAGATACAATAGTTATATTTGCAGGCAAAAATAAATGATGTTATGAACCGGAGTCTGGTTTTCCTTCTTTTTCTTTCTTTTCTTTTTTCCTCCTGTATGACTACCCGGCACGGATCGCATCCGGGAGTGGGGAGAGTGAAGAGTTACCGGTTTGTTCATCCCGACGTGCCCCCGGCTTTTGAGGGGTTCCGGATTGCCTTTATCTCCGATCTTCATTATAAAAGCCGATTCACTCCAAAGAGATTGACAACCCTGATAAGTACATTGACCAGACTCTCTCCCGATCTTTTGTTAATGGGCGGGGATTACCACGAAGGGTGTGAATATGTACCGGAACTCTTGCTGCTTTATCTTTAGCTACTCCTCCTTATGGAACGGTGGGGGTGTTAGGTAATCATGATCATTATCGGTGTTATGAGCTGGTCAAAGAGGAGATGGAGCGGTATGGAATGAGGCTGTTGGAACATCAGGTGGATACTATCCGGAAAGATGGGGAGTTTATTCTGGTGGTAGGTGTCAGGGATCCGTTCGATCTTACCCGGAATGGTGTTTCACCCACAACGGAGTTGAGTGATCGTGATTTTGTGATCCTGTTGACCCATACACCGGATTATGCGGAAGATGTTCCTGTTCCGCATACGGACCTTGCACTGGCCGGTCATACCCATGGAGGCCAGGTGAAGCTGTTGGGGCTCTATGCACCGGTAACCAATTCCCGGTACGGCAAACGGTTCCTGAGTGGAATGAATAAAACCTCAGCGGGGGTACCGGTTATTACGACTAACGGTCTGGGGACCTCCCGGCGTAATCTACGTGCTTTTGCGCCCAGTGAAGTGATAATGATCACACTGGAGCGGGAGCCATAATATTTTTTTCTATTGTTTTATCTTTGGAAATAACATGCCTGTCTTTTTCCGGTAGATAGCATACTCCGGTTTATTCTGGAGTTGCCGTTTTTCCATCAGGGGAATACTGATAAAGACAAAGAGCAACGTATTGACCAGGGCCCCGGTTCCTGTCCATAGATACTCATTGCCACCTACTGAGATCAGCATGATAAAAACACCCCACCACATAGCTATTTCTCCTACATAATTGGGATGGCGGCTGATGCTCCATACACCTGCATTGCAAACTTTACCCGGGTTGTTCCGCCGGAAAGCATGGATCTGCCTGTCTGCGATCAGTTGCAGGGTAGCGGCTCCAATACAGACCAGGAAACCTATATAGGTAAAAAAAGTCGGTTCAGCAGAGAGTTGCATCAGGTAAATTCCCGGTATCATAGCCAGAAAGACGATAAGGGTGGGCATCAGGTTGATCCCGGTAAAGTTGACTAACTGCCAGATGCGTGGAAACTGATTTTTATATTTATCGTATCGCCAATCCTGGGTCTTCAGGTTTTTAAAGGTGATCGCCCAGTTTATTGTCAGGCGTATACCCCAGTACCATACCGCCACCAGTAACAGGATCGAAGGTATATCAAAAGCTTCCCAGCGGATAGCCATAATGGTGAATATAACAGGAGGAGCTACACTCCAGTAAGGGTCGTAAACAGAAGAGTTCCTGAAAATGGCTCCTATCAGCCATACAAATACCGTTGCCACAAAGTCGGCACAGAAGAGTCTCAACAGGATCGGTTGAGCCGGGTCTGTCCGGTAGAAGGTGAGTACTCCTACCATTATGGCAAAGAGGTAGGTAAAAAATATCATAATAAATCCCCATTTACGGGATTTGTAAAGTCTGTGAGCCGGTGTATTGGTTTTCATAGTAGTATGTTTGTGATCCCTGAAAAGCATTTATACACTTTTCAGGGATGTCATTGTGGTGTTGCAAAATATATTAAAGTTCAATGATCTCTTCCGGGCATTCAGTCAGTTTTCTGATTCCTTCCTGGGTAACCACCCAGGAGTTCTCGATCCCTACGGGGCCTACTTCCGGAATAATGATCTTGGGTTCCAGCGCAAATACCATGCCCGGTTCCAGTGCCTGTTTTACCCGGGGAGCCAATACCGGGGCTTCATTGATCTGCAATCCGATACCGTGTCCGATGAAGCCTGCCTGTTGCCTGGTACCCATAAATTTATCGGCAAATCCTTCGCGGGTAACGATCTCAATCGCTTTATGATAGAGGTCTTCACAAACTGTTCCCGGTTTAGCCATGGCAGCCACTTCGTTCTGGATCTCCAGGCAAACCTGGTGGGCCCGTAAAGCCTCGTCATTGAGTTTTCCGATGGAGTAGACACGGCTCATATCACACATATAGCCATTGAAGTTCCCACCGATATCGACCATTACACTTTGTCCGCTACGCAGGAAACTACCGTTAGCTCCTCCCGGAAGGGCAGGGTCTAGTCCATTACCACCCAGGGCAAAATCGTAAGGGGAGGGGGCTTCGGCATTGCTTCCGGTAAGCACACTACCCATGAATATCTCCATGCTCTGTCCGAATACCCGGAAAAATACCCAGGCAGCCTTCCAGGCGCATCAGGCGTTCAATTTCGATGGAGAACTCCAGGTCGGTCATACCATCCCGATACACAGAAGGGATCTGGCTATATGCCCGTATATGTGCAGCGGCTGCCTTTTCAAACATCCTTATCTCAATGGGTGTTTTGATCGCCCGTGCTGTGCGGATCAGCGGAGTACCATTCACGCAGGTGGAAGATTCAAAAACTTTGGCTAAGCGGCAATATTCCGTATAAGGGAGTTCGTCCCCCTCCAGCATCAATGTTCCCGGCATAGCCACTCCTCTTTCCTGTAAAATAGCCGGGATCTGTTCGGGCTTGCGGATAGCTACTACCTGTTCGCCAGTGATATTGTTAGGACGTTTTACGAAAAGTATTCCGTTACCGCGTACGGGAAGATAAAAATATCCGCTGATCACTCTTCCGCACGTATAGATCATATTTACATTGCATGTAATAAGGGCAGCGTCGATATTCTTTTGCACCATCAGGTTGCGTATCTTATCGCGCCGTTCTTTGAGTTCCGAATGTATTTGCATTTTAAAGATTTTTTCTTGTACCTGTTACAAAAGTAATATATTATGCGCTAAAATCATTTGGAAGAAAATTATAATTAATTATTTTTGTGAGGTATATCCTGGTATTCAGCGGATAATTGACGGTAAATAAGTGATCTGTCCTGCCTGTCGGCTTATAGTTCAGGATAAATTAAATAAGATATGAGTTTAAAAAGTTTTGAGGGGGTTGCGGAGCACATCCGCCGGTTTGAATTTCAGGAAGAGTTTGATATAATAGTAGCCATTGCCAATGGAGGGATCATTCCTGCTGCCCTGTTGAATCAGAAATTGGGTCTGGAGTTTCAGTTGTTAAAGATCAGTCTCAGGGATAAGGAGCAGCGTCCTATGTATGATAAACCGCTTTTGGTAGAGAAAATAGGATTTGCTTATCAGGGAAAACGTATTTTACTGGTAGAAGACCGGGTAAAGACCGGAGCCAGTCTGGAGTATGCAAAGAGCCTGTTAAGTGGAACCGCTTCTGTAAAAACATTTGCTGTAAATGGAAAAGCCGACTACTCGTTGTATGATGAGAGTTGTTTCCGCTTTCCCTGGATTCTATAAAGAAATTACAGAGAGCGGGTAAATCTTCAGACAAGATTTACCCGCTTTTTATCTGAGAGAACAGGATTATACAATTCCCTGGGCCAGCATGGCGCGGGCTACCTTCATAAAGCCGGCTATATTGGCACCTTTTACATAATTGACATATCCGTCGGGTTCCGTACCGTACTTTACACACTGCTGGTGAATACCCTGCATAATGCCAAGTAGCTTCTGATCTACCTCTTCGGCACTCCAGCTCATGTGCATCGCATTTTGCGACATCTCCAGACCGGAGGTCGCTACACCGCCGGCATTGGCGGCTTTGCCGGGAGCATACAATATTTTATGCTCAATAAATGCATCGATCGCTTCAGGGGTACATCCCATGTTGGAGATTTCACCGACACATACCACTCCGTTGTTAATAAGGTTCATGGCATCCTCTTCATTTAATTCATTCTGAGTCGCACAAGGGAGGGCTATATCTGCTTTTACTTCCCAGGGACGTTTGTCCGCATGGAAGGTCGATTCCGGATACATCTCTGCATAGGGAGCTACAATATCGTTGCCCGAGGCCCGTAGTTCCAGCATATAATTGATCTTATCCCCAGAGATACCTGCGGGATCGTATATATATCCGTCAGGGCCCGAAATAGTAATTACTTTGGCACCCAGCTCCGTTGCTTTGAGAGCTGCGCCCCAGGCTACGTTACCAAATCCGGAGATGGCCACCGTTTTTCCCTTTATATCCATGCCTTTACTTTTCAGCATTTCGTGTACAAAATAGAGTCCTCCGAATCCGGTTGCTTCCGGACGGATCAGCGAGCCGCCATATTCCAGTCCTTTTCCGGTAAAAGTCCCTGTTACTTCACGGGTCAGTTTTTTATACATTCCGTACATATATCCTACTTCCCGTCCGCTTACCCCTATATCGCCCGCCGGAACATCCATATCGGGTCCCAGGTGTCTCCATAGTTCCAGCATAAAGGCCTGGCAGAACCGCATGATCTCGGCGTTGCTTTTTCCGCGGATCGAGAAGTCCGATCCTCCTTTTCCACCTCCCATCGGTAAGGTGGTGAGAGCGTTTTTGAAAGTCTGTTCAAATGCCAGGAATTTCAGGATGGAGAGTGTTACGGAGGCGTGAAAACGGATCCCTCCTTTGTAAGGGCCGATCGCGTTATTAAATTGTACCCGGTATCCCAGGTTGGTCTGTACTTCCCCTCTGTCATCCACCCAGGTAACCCGGAACGTGAAGATACGGTCCGGTTCCACCAGTCGTTCAATGATCTTCGCTTTTTCAAATTCGGGATGTTGATTGTAAACATCTTCAATAGATATCAATACCTCCCGGACTGCCTGCAAGTATTCGGTTTCTCCCGGATGCTTGGCTTCCAGGGAGTGCATGATCTTTTCAATATTCATAATGTTAATGGTTTTGAGTCAATGATAAAATGTTAGCTTACTACCCGTAAAACTACAGATAGTTTTGTTTTTTTGCAAGAAAGTAGGGTTTAATAAATATAAAATGGTAATAAAAAGATATCTTGTTTGCTGAAAATAGTTCCGGTTAGCCTGATATCCGTTCCCTCTTTTTATTGTATAACCCAATTATTTTTCGCAAATTTGTTCTTCTTACTAAAACAACCCTATGCTGACAAAGTTTGATTTCAACCAGATTATCTCCCGGGACACGGCTTTTGTTAATCTGATGACAAAGCGTATCTTCAATATCCTGCTGATAGCCAATCCGTACGATGCTTTTATGCTGGAAGATGACGGGCGTATTGATGAAAAGATCTTTAACGAATATGTCTCTCTTTCGCTGCGGTATCCTCCCCGTTTTTCTCAGGTATCTACGGAGGAGGAAGCCTGGCAAATGCTGGAGGAGATAAAATTTGATCTGGTGATCTGTATGCCGGGTACCGGCGATAACGATACCTTCGATATCGGAAGGAATATTAAGTCTGTCTATCCCGATATTCCCATTGTGGTGCTGACTCCTTTCAGCCACGGTATTACCCAACGTATTGCTGATGAAGACCTGAGTGCTTTTGAATATATCTTTTGCTGGCTGGGTAATACAGACCTGCTGCTCTCTATCATTAAACTAATGGAGGATAAAATGAACCTGGAGCATGATGTGGCGGAGGTAGGGGTACAGGTGATCCTGCTGGTAGAGGATAGTATCCGTTTTTACTCCTCCGTACTTCCCAATCTCTATAAATTCATTCTGACCCAAAGCCAGGAGTTTAGTACAGAGGCCCTCAATGCTCACCAACGTACGTTGCGTATGAGGGGACGGCCTAAAATCGTGCTGGCCAGGACCTACGAAGAGGCATCCGACATATACGATACCTATAAAAATAATATGCTCGGGGTGATCACCGATGTAAGGTTTCCCCGGGAAGGGAAAAAAGATTCCCTGGCCGGTATAAAACTTTGCGAGAAGATCCGGAAGGAGGATCCATTTGTCCCGCTTATTATTCAGTCTGCTGAATCTGAGAATAAAGTGCATGCCCCCCGGTACGGCGCCAATTTTATTGATAAGAACTCCAAAAAAATGGATGTAGATCTCCGTAAGGTGGTTTCAGAGACTTTCGGGTTCGGAGATTTTATCTTCCGCAATCCTGAGAACCTGGAAGAGATCGCCCGTGTCAGAAACCTGAAAGAGTTACAGAATGTGATTTTTGCCATACCGGCTGAATCCCTGTTGTACCATATACAGGGGAACCATATCTCCCGCTGGCTCTATTCAAGAGCGATGTTCCCGATCGCTGAATTCCTGAAACCCATCACCTGGAATCGCTTGCAGGATGTGGATGCCCACCGGGAGATCATCTTTGAAGCCATTGTCAAGTACCGGAAGATGAAGAACCGGGGAGTGGTGGCTATCTTTAAACGAGACCGCTTTGACCGCTACTCCAATTTTGCCCGTATCGGGGAAGGTTCTCTGGGAGGGAAGGCACGGGGTCTTGCTTTTATTGATAACATGGTAAAACGCTATCCCCAGTTCGAGGCATTTGACAACGCAACGGTTGCTATTCCAAAGACGATCGTACTCTGTACGGATATCTTTGATGAATTTATGGAGACTAATAATCTCTATCAGGTGGCTCTCTCGGATGCCGAAGACTCCTCCATATTGAACTATTTTCTCAAAGGAAAACTACCGGATCACCTGGTAGATGACTTTTTTGCCTTTTTCGATGTAGTGAAATCTCCTTTGGCTATCCGTTCTTCCAGTTTGCTGGAAGACTCCCACTATCAACCTTTTGCCGGTATCTACAGTACCTATATGATCCCCTACCTGGATGATAAATATGAAATGCTGCGGATGCTTTCCGATGCCATAAAGGGAGTGTATGCTTCCGTTTACTACCGGGACAGCAAAGCCTATATGCAGGCTACCTCCAATGTCATTGACCGGGAAAAGATGGCGGTCATTATTCAGGAGGTAGTAGGCAATCAGTATGGAGAACGCTATTATCCCTCCATGAGCGGAGTAGCCCGTTCTCTCAACTATTATCCTATCGGCGATGAAACAGCAGAAGAGGGTACCGTGAATCTGGCCCTGGGATTGGGTAAATATATTGTGGATGGCGGGCAGACACTTCGTTTCTCTCCCTATCATCCCAATCAGGTATTGCAGACCAGTGAAATGGAGATTGCCCTGAAAGAGACCCAGACCCGCTTCTATGCACTCGATTTAAAGAACAGTGGTCATAACTTCTCCATTGACGATGGCTTTAACCTGTTGAAACTCCATGTTAAAGAGGCGGAAGCGGATGGTTCCCTCCGCTATATTGCCTCTACCTACGATCCGTATGACCAGGTAATTTACGACGGATTCTATCCGGGAGGACGCAAACTGATCACTTTTGCCGATATTCTCCAGCACGATGTTTTTCCCTTGGCTAACATTCTCCGGATGGTACTTGAATATGGCGAAAAAGAGATGAGAAGACCAGTGGAGATTGAGTTTGCAGCCAATATGAGTACGGAAACAGATAAAACCGGAACTTTTTATCTGTTACAGATCCGTCCCATTGTAGATAGTAAAGAGATGCTGGATGAAGATCTTACTCAAATTGAGGATAAGAATATCCTGTTGAAGTCCGAAAATGCCCTGGGCCACGGTATTATGGATCATATTTACGATGTAGTCTATGTGAAAACAGATCATTACAGTGCCTCCAATAATCAACTTATAGCTTACGAAATTGAAAAGATAAACCGGCAATTCCTGGATGAAGGGAAGAATTATATCCTGGTGGGACCCGGACGTTGGGGAAGTAGCGATACCTGGTTAGGCATACCCGTAAAGTGGCCCCATATCTCTGCGGCCAGGGTCATTGTAGAAGCCGGATTGACCCAGTACCGGATAGACCCCAGCCAGGGAACCCATTTTTTCCAGAACCTTACCTCTTTTGGAGTCGGTTATTTTACCATTAACGCCTTTATAAACGAAGGTATCTATGATCAGGAATTCCTTAACCGGCAACCGGCTGTGGAAGAGACAACGTTCATCCGCCATGTACGGTTTGAGCAGCCTCTAATCGTTAAAATAGATGGTAAAAAGAAGTTGGGAGTGGTTTTAATGCCCGGAGCAGAAAAATAACCCCGTATGAAAAAGCCTGATCGATCTTTATATCCATCAGGCTTTTTTTTATATTCGTTTGGTCTGTTAATCCCTATCGTGGAATCGGGTGTATACAACAGAGATCTCTAACGGATTTTCCGGACCACCTTCCAGCTTTACATACTCAGGACTCAGGTTGTGTTCAATTTTGCTGTAGTAGCCGTTGGCATCGGTCTCTGTAGTAACCGGAATGATCACTACCTTATCCCAATCCGGATTCTCTTTTAGCCACTCTTCTTCGTTCCAGGAATCTCCTGTCTCTTTTTGTGCATCTTCTTTTTCCCGGATGCAGTAAGAGATCAGATTAAGGAGATTAGCGTATGCATATTTCCCGTCTGAACTCCGGGTGGCTATATAAGATTCAATCCCGTCAATAATTTCATTGTTCTCAAAGAAAGAGTACATCTTATCTTTCCGGATCAAAAGGAGAGTACCCGGGGCACCCATGGTGAACATATCGTTCTTTTTTTGTGCATAGGCAGAAAGAGTCAGTTTCACAGCATTGATACTATCGTTGATCAGGTCCGTATGCATCTCCTCGTAGGGAAGAGTGATCTCTGTGAAAAGTCCTGCCGGAGATTTTACATAGGTATGTGTAGTCTCTTTGGCTCTATCTTCCAATAACTGTGAGTTCTGAATGCGGTTGGTCTGGAAGATCTCATAAGTAGAATTAAATATTCCGATAAAAGCGTTATAAATAATAGAGTCTTTTCCTATATATCCTTCTTCTTTTCTTTCAATCGGAAAGTTCCCCATACTATCTACTGCATATACATCCGCATAGAGCGACAGATCAATGTAATCTATGTATAAAATAGTACCGTCACCGATATCGCTTTTTACATATACTCCGTTAAATACATGTTCCAGGAAAGTCTGTGTGTTGAGGAAGTTATTCCGGTCTTCCTTATAAAGATCCAGGAATTTATCTCCTAGCTCATTGCTCAGGGGGATCACCACTTCGTTGTAATTCTCTGAGGCATAATCCGGATTATTGACAAGATATGATTTGCGGGCAATGGCTCCCCGGGATGCATCGTAATAATCTTCTACATTAAAATCTGTATACCTGGAGTGTTCCTTTTCATTTTCCAGCCGATCATTGAGTTCAAATACACTTAAACGGGAAGTATTATCCGGATCACCAAAGTGATTCTGGTAAGTCAGGGTTAACTCCATTTTACTTACTTTTTAATGGAGTCTCCGTTCACTACTTCAGGAACAATCCGATCATAATAGGTAAAGGTAAAACTATCCACACAGTTAAACTGGGTGATAAAATCACATTCATAAAACCCAAAGTCGGGATCCGTAAATTTACCCAGGTAAGCTTTACGGGTTTTTGAGTATACCGAATCTGCTAAGATAGTCTGGGAAATGGCTTTGTAAGTCTTTAAGTGTACGGTTACGCTGTCTGTATCGGGCAGCACTCCTAATCCTATGTTACCGGTGTTATCATCACATCCCACGAATGCAAGAATGGTAAATAAGGGAAAAAGGAGCTTACTCCACTGCTTTATTTTCATCGTTGTTCAATCTAAGTCAGTTAGTAGTTAATTTGATGATCACTCGTTCTCCCAAACCTTATCGTAAAACTCATTACAAGCGTCAAAATAAATTTCCGGCTGATAATCCAGTACGGGTTTGTTGGAGCTTCTGGCATACTCCATAATCTCCTCTTTCACTACGGCACTGTTCTGGATAACCCCATCCGAGTAATCTACTGCCAGTTTCGAGAGCATGGTATAATCTACCGGTCCGTTTAATGTGGTGAGGTCTTCCTGGCCAATTCCTTTGAGCATCAGTTTTTCTTTGAAATCTGCAGGGAACTGCTCCTTGAAATCCTCTTCATATACGGAGAACACTACTTTCGCATTCCGGAAAGAGGGTTCGTCTTTATAAGCTTTTTTGATATATAAGGGTGCCAGAGCGGTCATCCAGCCGTGGCAATGTATAATGTCGGGGGTCCAGCGTAACTTTTTTACTATCTCAAGAACGCCTCTTGCGTAAAAAATAGCCCGGCTGTCGTTGTCTTCATACTCTTTTCCGTTCTCATCCACAGTCATCAGACGATTCTGGAAATAATCATCGTTATCAATAAAATAGACCTGCATCCGGGCAGATTGTATGGAAGCCACTTTAATAATAAGCGGATGATCCGTATCGTCAATGATCAGGTTCATCCCCGACAAACGGATCACTTCATGCAACTGATTACGTCTTTCATTAATAGTTCCCCACTTTGGCATAAAAGTTCTGATCTCTCTTCCTCTCTCCTGAATGGCCCGTGGTAGTTCTCTTCCTACTTTCGCCATTTCTGTTTCCGCTACATACGGTGTAATCTCCTGTGTGATGAATAAAACTTTATTTGCCTTCGTCATAATACATTTATTCTCATAATCATTCTGCAAAGATATAAAAAAAGTGCATTTAAGCAACGGGTAACAGTCAATAAATTCTTATCAATTGTTA
>JAJQBG010000379.1 GCA_021203405.1 Bacteroides sp. | reverse complement strand
CATCTGTATACTGTAGGAAATAATTTGTATCTAAAGAGATCAGGCCGTTCAGCAGGGTGGTATTTAAACCTATGCGGTAATCTTCTCTGGTGATTAGACTTAAATTCGGATTACTTCCCCGGGCAGTAACATAGGTCCAGCCTCCTTGTGCTCCGTCGCGCCAGTTATACCATAAACCCTGGTCACCATAGTTATAATAGGATTTATATAAATAATAGTCACTTATATCAATATCCTGATGTAACTTGCCATAGGAAGCAGTCAGCTTCAACTCGTCTACAAATGAAACATTCTCTTTAAAGAAATCTTCATTGCCTAAACGCCATCCGGCTGTAACTGTCGGAGAGAAAGCTGTACGGTTTTTAGCCGGTAGTTTAGCTGAATGTACTACTGCTCCGGTGAAATCGAGGTAATATTTCTGGTTGTAATTATAACCGGCCTGTATACCCAGGTTCACATTGCTGACACGGTGATAGTCACTTCCTCCTTGATCCGTATCGTCACTTCTGGAGTATTGTGTCTGATATCCCCAGCCGATCAGTGCACCGGTTACATTATGACGTTGGGCAAATGTGCGCTTATAGTCGAACTGGGCTCTGAAAGACATGGTCTGTGTATAGTCGGTCGTTCCGATAACCTCGTTCAAAGAGGGTTTATCAACATTATACTTTGTTAATCCGATAATCATATCCTGACCATTCATAGTAGACCACGTAGGTTCATAAGTGGCGTAACCTTCCCTCCACACTTCTGAGTAATAGTCCGCATAGTCTATACTGAAAGTCGTTTTGAAAGTGAGTCCTTTGAGGAGGCTTTCCAGATCGGCACCTAAGCCGGCATTGAATTGAAAGGTACGGTTCCGGGCTTTGGTATATCCTCCTGTCAGCATATCTCCAAACGCGTTAGTCTGGTTGGTAGAAAGACCCCCCAACAGGTATTTTCCATCCACCAGATGACCGTTACTTTCTATGATAGCCTGAAGCGAACTGTTATTCGGGTCTATCATACTGACCGGGATCAACGGAGAGAACCAGTTTGGACGTAGTGTAGCTGCCTGTCCCCAAAAATTACCGTCTCCGTAGTAACCATTGGCAATGACAATAGCGGCATCGGTCCAGGCTGTTAACCAATTAGTAAGGTTCATATCCAGATTGGAGCGCAAGCGAAAGGTAACCGTGTTATCTTTGTTCTTCTCACCATATTTTATTAACCCGTTTTCATAAGTCATACCGAAATTCGAGTAATAGCGGGCATAGTGGTTCCCACCGGTAATTTCGCCTGTGATATCTGTCTGATTATAAGCTTTCTTCAAATAGTCTGAACTATAAAAGTCAATATCCGGGTAGCGGTAAGGATTGGTACCGGCTGCCGTATTATAAATTTCAGACTGGCTATATCTTTCATTAATATTATCATTCCGACAGGCCTGATTGTAATAGGTCATATATTCGGCAGCATTCAGGTAAGTAGGATATGCTTTCGGTACATAAAATCCGGTATTGACGCGTACGTCAACAGACAGGGGTTGCTCTACTCCTCTTTTGGTGGTGATCAGTACGACTCCTTTGGCAGCTTTACTTCCATACAGTGCTACCGCACCTGCGTCTTTTAATATTGTAACCGATTCTACCTGGGAAGGATGTAGTGTCCACTGGCTGCGGGGAATTCCATCTACCAGGATCAAAGCACCTTGTCCCCAGATGTTCCCGGTATATCCTCCTACCATACTCTCAACTCCGTCAAGGGCATATGTCGAATAGCTTTTCTCCATTAGATCAGCTATATTAACGGTAGAAACAGCTCCTATTACATCCTCCTTTGCAACTTGTCCGAAAGCCACATTCACAAGGCTGTCCTTTTTCTCCTGTGCCTGTATGTTGCCTGTATTCAGTAAAGACATCATCAGGAATAAAGAGCCTGTATATATTATCTTTTTTTCATTTTGATATCAATTAAATTATTCTACTCTTACCAACCCGGGTTTTGTTCAAACTCTGCATACATGTTCACGTCATCTCTGAGGAAAGGAAACCAATAGTGCTTCTCTTCAAAGAGTCTTTCGTGCAGAACCTCTTCCCGGAGGTTCAATACGCGTGCATTCCACGGATCGGCAAATACCTCTTCGTCTCTCATTCCACGATCGAAATAAACAGCTTTTTTCAATGTATAGGGACTCTCCAGTAACAACATCCAACGACGCAGATCTGTAAAGCGATGTCCTTCAAACGCTAGTTCGACTGCACGCTCCCGTCGGAGTTCGCTCATAAAACTTTCGGTACTACCTGTAAATTTATCATTTACAGGACCTACGCCTGCCCGTGCGCGAATCTTATTGACTGCATCTACCGGTGTAAGATTGTATCCGGTAGCTTTCTGGTTAGGGCCACCATATCCGTAGGTAGTTGCTTCGGCATACATCAGGTATACATCAGCCAGACGCATCAGGCTTAATACCATTATGCAATTCTCCCTGTAGCCTTCCCAGGAGTTATTATACTTTGATATATATTTTGACAGCATATATCCGGTAAATACCGATTTGGCCGGATTAAGAGGGTCGTTCCGGAAACGTCCGCCTTCGTAAAGACTGGCATATTGGCGTTCAGGATCATTCCCAACTCTCGATCCATCCAATACACACTTTTCACCATCTACCATGATATCATGATAAAAACGGGGATCTCTGTCTCTCCATGGATATTCGGGATCATATCCCGACTCTGCATCCGGTTTGGTAATATCGGGGATCGGAAGTCCGTTAGCCATCCCGTAAAGATCTACATAGTTGGCCGTAGGATAACATTTAATACCCTCGTTCATCAAACTGGGGGGACGGTAATCGTTTACCTGGTTATAGTGGAATCTTCCATCGGCCGTTCCTGATAAATTTTCATAGAAAATCGCCTCTTTCAATCCCGGAATCCTGTTACTTTGATTATACGTATAGAACAGTTGGGTATATTCTGAAAAATCGGCTAATTCATAGCGTTTGGTCTCTTCACATATTTTTAAGGCTTGTGCAAAGGCATCAGCGGCTCTTTTACAATATTCAGTATGGTACGAGGCGTTACCACCCGATACTTTATTCATAAGTGGGCTACCTGCCAGAAGTAGGTTTTTACCCAGATATGCATAAGCCATTACCTTATTGATACGAATATTGTTGTTTCCTAATGTGGCTTTTCCGGCAGCAGTGTCATCCCAGTCAACCGGAAGTAGTTGTGCTGCTCTTTCCAGATCGGATGCTACTTTTTCTGCTGTTTCCTGATAGGTAAGGCATGGGAGCTTGAATATGGAATTGGAACCCAGTTCTTCATCAATATAGGGTAATCCTCCCCAATACTGCATCAGGTTGAGGTGAAACCATCCTCTGAAAAAATAGAGTTGTCCTTCAATGAGATTGCGCTCTTCGGTGGTAGCATTAATCAGTTTATCTAAATTGGCAATCCCTACATTAGCCTTGCGGATAGCCATCCAGGATAAACCCCAGAGATTTCCTTTACCCTGCATTCTGTCGGTATTGTTCGGATTTCCTCCGGGTTTGAACCAGGAATAGTAAGCCGTTTGCCAGGCCCAGAAATTACCCTGATCGAATTGGGTAGCAGTTAAACGCTGTTCAGTAGGTTCCCAGTACTCATCTTCGCCAAAATTCCAGCAGGAATGATACTCATAACCCACTATCATTGGGATGTGGTTATACAGATGTTCTACAAATCCCTGAAAATTAGTGAAATTCTTATAAGCATCGTCCGGGTCTATATCACTTTGCGGTGCCTTGTCCAGGTAATCCGTACAGGCACTTAACCCCGGAATACTGAGTATAAGTATCAGTGATAATATATAATTAAAATATTTTTTCATCTTCTGTTTGTATTAAAAGGTTATATCAACACCCAGGTTGAAACGTCTCATCGTAGGATATGCACCAAAACTACCGCTTCCACTGAAGTTCGATTCCCGGTCGTCGGGCATATTGGTCCATAAATAGAGGTTATCTCCATTCAGATAGAGTCGTAAGGATGACATTCTCATTCTCTTTACTATATCTCCGTTAAATCGATACGAGATTTCCGCATTCTTTAAGCGCAGGTAAGAGGCATCGTATATGTAGCGGGTACCATTCGCTCCGGTCGGAGCGGAAGTACCGTAACGAGGCATCGGTATCTCTCCGGAACCATCTTTGCTCCAGTAAGAGCCTTCTACATAGGCAACATTGGATGAGTTATGAAAAGTCGGGAAATCGATGGTACGGGATACATTATTTACACCGTAGAGTTGAACAGTAACACTCAAACCTTTCCATTCGGCTCCTACAGTAGTGCTGTAGGTGTTTTGAGGTGTACTACTGAATCCGTAAGGAGCCTGATCGTCGTCGTCAATTATACCGTCACCGTTATAATCGACGATGATATAATCTCCGGGAAGTTTGGAGGCATTGTTCGACTCTGCCACTGTAGCTCCATATAGATCATCCCAGGAATTAATGAATCCGTTATCAATAAATGAATGAGTCTGGTTAATGGCGTATCCGGCTTTTTTACGGTATGCAGCCGTCAGTTCAGGGTCATCGGCGAAGATGATCTTGCTGGTAGCATGTGTCATATTGGTATTTCCCCATAGACGGAGCCCGTTATTAAAGATATAATTGAGTCTCAGGGATAGTTCATACCCTTTGCTTTTTACCTTACCCAGGTTAGCAGCCGGAGCATTGGCCCCAAAGTAAGAAGGAATGGCCCGGTCGCCTCCGCTGATATAGATATCATACCGATGATCTCTGAATATGTCTACCGAGCCGGAAACAAGACCTCCGAAAAACGAGTAATCGATCCCTAAGTTTTTCTTTTCTACCGTTTCCCAGGATATATCTTCGTTCCCCAAAGAGCTAATGTAATAGAATGTATAAGGAGAATTGGAAGGAATGGATCCCATTCTGGCGTTTCCACTATAGGCCCACTGGTCCTGGTAAAGAAAACGCCCGCCTGTACCGTCGTCACCGATTTTACCATACGAAGCACGGACCTTCAGCATATCTATAAATGTGAGTGGTTTCATGAAATTTTCTTCACTGATCATCCAACCCGATGAAATAGATGGGAAAAAAGCGAACCGGTGTTTTGGATCGAATTTTTCAGAACCATTATAAGCACCGTTGGCTTCTATAAAATATTTCATAGCATAATTATAAGTGGTACGGAAAACCCAGTCTTCGCGGAAACGATAAAACTCACTACCGGTTGCCCACTTCTCACGACTGAACAATCCCATTACATTTATTTCATGGCGTCCGAATTGCCGGCCGTAATTTAACTGTAATGAATAGTAGGTCTTTCGATAATTTCTATCCTTATTAATAGATCCTGCCTGGGTACTCCACTTAATGGATTCTTTGAAGTCTTCGCCTCTTTCATATAGAATATCTCCACTATCAGGATTTACCCACATACGATGTAAGTAGTTGTACATATCATTGATACCACGTCTGTGTTCCAGAAAACTGTGGTCAAGCGAGAAGTTGGCTTTAAAATTGAGTCCTTTAGTAAGCATGCTGAGATCCTGGCTCAGAACGAAGTCTGTATTGAGCTGGATAGTGGTTTGCTTCTCTATACCCGATGCTGCTATGGTGGCAACAGAATTGGGAACGTCAGCATTACGCGGGTCATAATAACCATACAAACCATTTAAGTAGATAGGACGCATGGCGTCGGGAGCCGTACGGTAGGCTGAAGCCCAGTAACTCTGATCACCGGTACCTGCTCCCCAGGGTTTGGTACGCATACCATTAGAACCAAACAGGTTGGTTGAGAATTTAGTCGTTTTTGTCAGGTTAAAATCAAGGTTGCTGCGGAAATTCATCCGGTTGTAACCATATCCTGAACTATAACCCCGGTGATTGTCGAAACTTTTAAATAAGTCTCCTTCATGTACAAAGTCTATAGAGGTAAAATAAGAAACAAATTTTGTACCTCCCGATACACTGGTATTAAAGTTATAAGACATAGTGTAATTCTTAAAGAGCTCCTTTACCCAATCTACGTTAGGATAGCGGTCCCACTCTTCTTCGTTGGCCGGATTACGATATTTCTCAATCACATCCATGGGTTTATAATATCCCCAGCCTATAGGATAGAGGGCCATTTCACGCTCCAATACACTGTTCTTTAATATAAATGTATCATAGGCATCTAACTTTTCCGGTAGTTTTGATGCCATTTTCATTGTTACGTTGGCTTTCACCTGGACCTGTGCTTTTCCTTCCTGTCCACGTTTGGTAGTGATGAGAATTACACCGTTTGCACCTTTTACTCCGTAAACTGCCGTGGCAGAGGCATCCTTTAAAACTGATATGGTCTCTACAGAGGCGATGTCTACTGTACTCATAGAGCGTTCAATACCATCTACCAATACTAAAGGGTCACTGTTGTTCCAGGAACTTTGTGCACGGATCACGATCTTCGGGTCTTCTTCACCCGGCATACCGGTAGAAGCGGTAGTGACTACCCCCGGAAGGTTTCCGGTCAGGGCCTGACCGAGGCTTGTAACCCCTCCGGCACGTTCCAGTGTTTTGGCGTTGGTTTGTACGATCGCTCCTACGATACTGGCCTTTTTCTGTTCTCTGTATCCAACTATTACCACCTCATCCAGTTGCAGGTTATCAGACTGCAACACAATCTTCATAGTTTTACCGGCTTCTGCTTTTACCTCCTGAGAAGTCATACCAATGAATGAAACGACAAGAATTGAGTTTGAACCAGGTACCGTTAATTGGAAATTACCTTCTATATCTGTAATTGTACCTATTGATTTGTCTCCTTTTAATGTAATATTGGCCCCGATGACCGGTTCATTGTCTTCATCCAGAACGATTCCTCTGACGGATATTCCATTTTGTGCGGTTATAGCTAAGCTATACAACCATATGCACAAAAACAAA
>JAJQBG010000118.1 GCA_021203405.1 Bacteroides sp. | reverse complement strand
TGCATAGTGAGTATCAATTGTATGGATACAAATTTATAAGTTATTTTTTAATATAAATGGGATCAGGTCATAAAAGTTTGGTTTTGAGAGTTATTTTTTAAATTCAATCACTTCTACATGTTCTCCCACAAAGAAGCGGGCCATATCGCCGATTTTATACCATCCGGGCTTTTCGGGCATATCATCCGAAATAACCTGTCCGTTGATACGCAGATTCTCAAAACGGATGTTCTTTACTTTACGCTCTTCGTTATAGCCTGCAATAACGGATAGTTCGGCGTTACTACCTGTATAGGTGATATCTTTAAATAATACATCTTCAATACCCCGGCCGGGTGCAGTACAATATTTTTCATTGTAGAAGATACGGATATTGACCAGTTGCCCCTGCCGGAAATCTTCTACGCGGATGTTCTCAAAACGAACGTTCCGTATCAGGTTATTATCACCGGCATTAATAGCCATACATCCCTGGTAATCGACCTGTGCCTCTTTATGATCCAGGATATCGATATTGATATAATTCAGGTTCTCCAGTATTTCAGGGTTGTCACTATCTCCGTGGATCCCGATAAAGATAGGATGTGCCACATCGGCCCAAAGGGTGGAGTTCTGCATGGTAATATTTTTGCATCCTCCGGAAAAGCCCAGGCGGGTACCGTATACTGTGGTGCAATCATCAGAGTTTCGGCAGAAAACACCGTCAATAAGTACATGGTTACTGGCAAATACATTCATTCCATCGCCCCACTGGTAGTAGCTGATACTTTTGACATTCCGGATGGTCACACGGTCGGAACCTCCGGTAGCACACTGGGTGGTGATCAATCCCTCTACCTGTACATTTTGGGAATTGGCTATCCGGATACCTCCCTTTACGGCAGGACTGATCATTCCCCGGCCTGACACCTGTACATTCTCTGCATTTTCTATCCGGATGCGCCCCAGTAGGACAGCACCCCCTGATACATAGACTGTCTGGCCGGAGGTTACCCAGAGATCTTCCTCCGGTATAGGGTGAAGACCGGGACCGAAGTAGACCAGGTTAGGATCCTGCAAATCGGGTATCTCTTCTTCCAGGGGATTGGCAAAGAGATGAAGGTTATGGAAAATATCACCGTTCACCTCTACCGAAAGATTCCGGGGTTGATCAAGGGTAAAAGTGAGGCTATTTTCATTGATCTGTGGGGTAATGTCGTAAGAAAGGGGACGTACCCTGGCTGTATGGATAGGGCCTTTCGTATAGGTAACGGAAACCTCTACCGTACCGGAAAAATCAAAGTAACTGAGTGAGGCATCTTCTACCGAATGGCTGATCCCTTTTACCTGGTCTACATGTACTTTGTAAGTGGATAGTTCCTGCCAGGCTTCTCCCGGCTGACGCACTTTTACAGTAAAATCATTATTCAGGGGGGCTCCTTCGGGTGCGGGCCAGGTAACTATTTGACCGGCCGAACAGCCGGGAGAGTTAACTAAAAAAGGAACAAACACAGTTGTACCACAATAAAAAAGTTTCTCTTCATATTCTATATGGATCCGTTTAATTAATAAATTCCTGTTTGTTTTATATACGAACAGAAGTGGGGTATTCACCCAATACACCATAAAAGTTTCTCTGTTTTTCTCTTTCCAAACTATTTTGTATATTTTCGCTCACTGATCATTATTTATAGACAGCGTGATGGAAACAGATAATTTTACGTATAGCTTTTATCCTTATTTAAATCCGGAAGCCCGCCTGATCCGGGAAGAGGTGTTTGTAAAAGAGCAGGGATTTAAAGAGGAGTTTGACGATGTGGATGAGTTTGCCATGCATATGGTATTGTATAAGGATGGGGTTTCTGTAGGTACGGGTAGGCTTTATCCAGGCGATAATGACGAGGAATTTATTTTAGGAAGAATTGCGGTACTCCCGGATTACCGGGGGTTGCATTTGGGAGCAAAAATCCTCTCTTTACTGGAAGAGGAGGCTGAACAGCAGGGTGCTATTCCGGTAGCTCTTTCGGCACAGTACCGGGTGCAGGGTTTTTATGAGAAACAAGGGTATATAGCTACAGGAGAGATCTATCTGGAAGAGTTTTGCGAGCATGTAAGGATGGTGAAGGAGTTGTAATCAGAACGGATCCCTCTCCGGATCTCTGTTCCACAGATACTCCATCTCAGTGGCTACCCGTTCAGCCGTTTCTTTTCCCAACGTATCACCGACAAATGCCAGGGTTATATCCATGCCGGCACTGATACCGGAGGAGGTATAGTATGTACCATCTACCGTCCAGCGGGCTTTCCGTCTCCAGTGGACTGCCTCCCGGACAGAGACCACCCAATCGAAAGCTCTTTTGTTGGAAGTAGTGGTTTTGCCATCCAACTCTTTGATCTTAGCCAGCAGGGCACTTCCGGTACATACGGTCAGTACATACCGGGAGGATTGGGCTATCTTTCTGATCCATCCGACCAGCTCCGGATTATTTATCTCCTGCCGGGTACCTTTACCACCGGGTATCAGGAATACATCAACAGGAAGGGTGATCTCTGCCAGACGAAGAGTGGAGATACTAACCCCCTGGGTGCTTCGTATGCTTCCGCCTGCCAGGGAGTAATATTCTATTTCAAAGGTCTCAGGAAGCCTGCCCAGTATCTCAACCGGGCCAAAAACATCCAGGGTTTCGAAGTTATTAAACAATAGTACGGCTACTTTCATCTCTTCATCTATTTTAGGTATAACTATAATTTCAGTCGCATGGCTTCGTAAGGCACGGTAGTAAAACCCATTTTTTCGTAGAGCCTTTTTCCCTGCTCTGTAGCATAAAGGTCGATAAAATCGAGTTGTAGCCGGCGGGCCTCTTCAATAAGGGCCGTGAGAAGGATGGTTCCATATCCTTTTCGCTGGTGCCGGGGATAAGTTAATATATTGAGCAGAGTCCCGGTTCTTCCGGATGGGATAAAATTGCTGGGAGGTATGCTCCGGATAAGCATAAATCCGACAGATACCATTTCTTCTTTTTCCATAACGGCCAGGGCCAGAAAGTCTTCTTTAGAGACATGCTCTTTAAAATAACTTTCGAGCTGCCCGACAAGGCTATCCTGCATGTCAGTAGCGAGGTGTGAATCCTCAGCCAGAAAATCGAGTCTTGCCTGTACAAGCAACCCGACATCGGTTATGCGTTTAATTTCCATTTTTCTTCTCTTTTTAAAACTTTTCTATCGATTCAACCAAGGGATCCTGCCCATATTTCTCAAAAAGTATATCCTCCAGTTTCAACAATGCATCCCGGCTGCTACGGGTTTCAGGTGGATAACGGTTGTTGGGAAAATCCCGCAGGGCTTTGCTGTAGGAGAAACGTTTCCGCATCTCGCGGAGCAGACTATCGGCCTGGTGCTGGGGCAGGTAAGGCTCAATACCCATAAAAACAGTAAAGTAACTTTACAGCTGTTCTGCACTGCGCAGGAATTCCAACCCTCCCTGATAGGTAACCCACTCTCTGTATCGATCCAGACTATCACCAATGGCCTTGATTTGCTCCTGATCTTCGGTGATATAGAAAGCTTCTTCGAGCTCTTCCAGACGGTGAACGGCTGTATGTTGAGCAGTAGAGTATTTCAACAACTCTTCCGTAGCAGGCGACCCGGTAGTACGGGGTATCCAGGGCATATCGGAGGAGACCTCTATGGTTACCTTTTCCCCGGGTGAAAGATAAAGAAGTGCCTGATCGGGACCCTCTTTGGAAAAGGTCAGCCAGTAGTAAGAGAGATCGTCTCCATGCAGGATACTCTCCATCGATACCCGGGTAGCTCCTTCGGGTATAAAGCAGGAGTCCTGGATGGAGTATTCATTGCCGGACAGGCAGAACCAGTACACCCACTGGTCGCAGGCCATTCCGGGGTCTGTGATATGGAGGGTAAGGGTAACCGGAGGCTTCTGGCTGTTCTCACACCCCGGAAGCATCAGTAGGATCCCCGTCATAATGAGTATGGTATATTTTATCATCTTGTATATCGGATAACCGGATTAGTTGTCAAAAATAGGAATAAACCACAGGTACACAAAGTAAAAGAGAAGGAAAAAACATTTTATATGTGACTTTGAATCCTTATATTTGTGAAAACAATTATGGCTATGAAAAACTATTTCTTCATTTTTACCTGGACCTTACTTTCCTGTAATTGTTTACTGAATGCCTCCGGTTATCTACCCTATACGCATTCCATCCTGGGAGAGAGTTATGTAGAAAATATATCTTCAGACGAATATATGGGAGATGTACAGGTATGGGATATTGCTACCGATACCAACGAAACGATCTTCCTGGCTACCGCCAAGGGGCTGAGTGTGTATAACGGTATTGAGTGGAAAAACTATACCACTGCCAATGCTGCTTTTTTTCCGTTCGCTGTATTATGATACGGATAAGGAGTTGTTATACGCGGCTGCGGGTAATGAATTCGGAGTATGGAAGAGAAATGAGTACGGAAACTACGAATATACCCGGTTTTACCACAACCGGCAGAATGAATCGCCGGAAATATTCTGGAAAATACTTCCTTACGGGAAGAAGCTCTATTTTCAGACACATGCCAGCTTGTATAGGTACGACCCGGGAACCGGGCAGGTATCACTGGTCATGGAAGCTCCTGAGATCCATTACATCCACCTGGTAAATAATGCTTTGTATGTACAGAAAGAGGATTCACTCCTGAAAGAGGAGCAGGGAGAATACAAGCCTACCGGTGTATCTGCTCCAAGCCGTATCATCACTTTTTTCACCCGAGGAAATTCAACAGTCTACATCACCGAGGACCAGGGGTTGTGGAGGGAGCAGGACGGAAAGGTATTCCCGGTTAAAACCCCGGCAAGTCAGCGACTGACACAGGCCCGGATCTTTTCGGCTTATTGCCTGAATGACTCGGTCTATCTGTTAGGAAGCGTGGTAGAGGGAGTGTTCTTTATGGACAAAAACCTGGAGATCATTAAACACATCGGCTATGCGGCGGGACTGGACCATACCACGGTGCTCTCTATCGGAACAGACCGGGAACAGAATATATGGTTAGGGCTGGATGGAGGAGTAGGAAGAGTCCAAAGCCATCCGGCGGAGATACGGGTGAGAAACAAGAACAAGGATATAGGAAGTATTTACGATGCGGTTTGGTATGAGAATGCATTGTATGTAGCAACCAATAAGGGAATGTATCGTTACCTGGGGAATCACCACTTTGAATTGATAACAGGTTCGCAGGGGCAGGTATGGAAATTGCATACGATCGATAATACGCTCTTTGTATGCCACGATAAAGGGATATACCGGTTAAAGGGTACCACACTGGAACCGGAGAATACCCGGGGAGCGTGGCAACTTAAACCGCTGAACAAACGGAACGGATACTACCTGGGCATTGATTTCGAAGGGGGATTTTCGCTTTATCAGATACGGGATGGTAAATTTTCGCAGGAAAAGAAAATAGAGGGGTTTACCGGATCCAATACGGATGCGGGGATTGACCGTTTCGGACATATCTGGATACAGGACCGGCAGAACTCTCCTATCCGTATTAAGCTGAACGATAGTTACCACATTGAGATCATAGAGAAGTATGAGCTTCCACCGGGTGTCACTACCTTGTACCGGGCAGATATTGACAACGATGTGATATTTTTTGAAGAGCGGGTGGCTTTTACCTATGACATTACCACCAACAGTTTTAAAAAGAACGACTATTATACGCAGTTGCTGGCACAGATGTTATTCAGCCCGGACCAGATCATACAGACGGGAGACAACTTTTTCTATTCGAACCGCCATCAGTCGGGTTATATGAAACGATACAGAGATAGCTTCCTGAATTACGGGGAGGTTTTGCAGGCATTGGATACCTATACGATCCCGACACTGGCCCGGAGGTTTATCACCCTGGATGAACAGACCATTGCCGCAGGATTACAGAACAGCATCCTACTCTACTCGATTGAGAACAGCGAGTGGGATTATAAGAACCGGAAGGATATTGCCCTGATCCGCATCCAATATAAAAAGGAGTCCGATCCCCAGTATCTTCCCGTGCGTCCGGAACAGGCGGTTGTTATTCCGTTCGGGCATCGCCTGATTCAACTGGGTTTTTCCGGCCCTTACTCCCACCGTCAGGTACTATACAATATCGACGGAGAGGAATGGAAACTGGCTAAAGCGGCTCCCCTGTTGGATATTCCCTCCCTTTCGCCGGGAAAGCACACGATACAGATCCGGAATATGGAGATCAATCGTCAGGAGGGAGAACCGGTAACCCTTATTCTGGAAGTGACCAAGCCTTTTTATTACGCTCCCCTCTTCTATTTTTTACTGCTGGCCGCTATCCTGTTTATTGTACTGGCTATCCGGAAGGTATTTAAAAGGCACATACGGATACGGGAAAGGATGTTGCTGGAGAAGCAGCGAAGAGTATTGGAGAGGAAAAAGAAGGAGTATCACATGAAATTCCTCCGTATGAAAGTGGAGGAGAATGAGAAGCGGCTGGTTACTTTGACCATGGAAAATGTGAAACGGAACGGCATGTTAAATGAGATCCGGAAAGAGGTAACGGAACTTGCCGGAATGGAAGATAGTATCCGGCTTAAACAGCAGGCCAATGCCATCATTCGAAAAATTGAAGGTCACCTGAATGACAGCCAGGCACAGGAACTGTTTGATGAATACTTTAATACGATATATGATGGTTTCTTTGACCGGCTTATGGCCCGTTATCCTCATATCACCCGGAACGATATGCGCCTGTGTGCCTACATACGGCTTAATCTTAACACCAAGGAGATAGCGGCTTATATGAATATTACTCCGGCCAGCGTAGAGATAGCCAGGCACCGCCTGCGCAAAAAGCTGGAACTGGAAAAAGAGGAGAGTCTGCAACATCATCTCTCTACCCTGTAAAAAGAGGGATGTTAAGGTGTAATAATCAATTAAACATCTACTAATAAATATATTATAATCCAACAAAAATACAATTGTAAAGGTGCTTAAAATATCTTTTTATGTGCTGTAAAAGTTTTGTAAAGGCCTTTTTTCTTTGTTACGTTCGCTTGTATTCACTTTGTGTAGCATGCAAACCAAAATCCCCAGGCTAATTTTAATTATTTAATCTTTAAAACAGACAAACGAATAAAGACACAGAAAAACCTCCAAACAATGACCGGTCTGTCGAAATGCCGGTTCCTCTTTTTTCTGGCCGTTCTGGTCTTTTCCGCCTCCTTATATGCACAGCAGATACAAATAAGCGGATCAGTAAAAGATACTACCGGAGAACCCATGATCGGGGTCAATGTACTGGTAGGCGGACAGGAATATGGTGTGATCACAGACATGGAAGGGAATTATCACCTGGAAGCGCCGGCCGACGGCGAACTGATCTTCTCTTACATCGGTATGAATACCCTTACCGAAAAGATCAATAACCGGAGAACTATTCATGTCATACTGACGGAAAATACGGTATTATTAGGCAACGTAGTGGTAACGGCCCTGGGTATTAAACGGGAAGAGAAAGCGCTGGGTTATTCGGTACAAAAGGTGGAAGGTGATATTCTGCAAACCGTAAAAGGGCTGAATGTAGGTACTTCGCTCTCGGGAAAAATAGCCGGGGTAAAGGTACTTAACTCCAGCGAATTTGCGGAAGACCCCAACCTGACGGTACGTGGGGAGACACCGATTTTAGTAATTGACGGAGTTCCTTACAAGAACCTGACCCTTTCGGACATTCCGGCCGACAATATCGAAGAGATCAGTGTATTGAAAGGGGCCACTGCCTCGGCTTTGTATGGTGCCCGGGGTGGTAGTGGTGCTATTATGATCACCACTAAAAAGGGAGCCGACCAGAAAGGACTTTCGGTGGCTATCAACAGCAGTACCATGTTTACTGCCGGTTACCTGGCCATTCCGGAAGCGCAGTCTACCTTTGGTCGCGGAACCTCCGGGGTGTATAACCAGACAGCCGACCGTGTATGGGGACAGGTAATGGACGGAACTATGATCGAGCAATGGGACCCGGTATCCAAAACATTCCGGGAGATGCCTTACCTGCCTGTGGGTAAAAATAACTTTAAGAATTTTGTGGAACAAGGTTTTGTGACCAATAACAACCTGAGTGTGGCCCAGAAAGGGGAATACGGAACGCTGCGGGCTTCTGCCAGCTGGATACAGAACAAAGGGCAATATCCCAACAACCGGATCAACAAATACTCCTATTCGCTGGGCGGAGAGATGAATATTGATAAATTCACGCTCTCTTCTTCGATGTCCTACACCAAACACGAATCACCGAATGCCGGATTTAACGGGTATAAGAATTACGACCCGATGTATTCGCTGCTGATCTGGACGGGAGCCGATTACGGTGTGCGCCAGTACAGAGATTACTGGGTAGTAAAAGACGAGAAACAAAATAACTCCTACGATGAAAATATAAACAGCCTGGACAATCCCTATTTCCAGCAATACGAACGGACACGGAGCATTGACAAGGATGTATTCAGTGGTATGTTCAATGCGGGATATGAGTTGTTACCCTGGTTAAGGGCTAATATAAGGCTGGGACTTGACTACTACTCTTCGGGCCAGGAGGTAAAAATATCACAAGGCAACATGTCCAGTTCGGGAGAGGATTACGGATGGTCCGACAAACTGGTAGGTCATTATGCCAATGCCCAGGAGAGTGGATGGAGTATTAACAACGACTTCCTGCTGAGCGGAGAGAAGACCTTTAACGACTTTACCGTGGAAGGATTGCTAGGAGGTTCCATCTACTATATTAACGACAAAACTCTGATGGGTAATACAGTAGGTGGTATATCTATCCCGGGATATTTTTCCCTGAAAGCCTCTGTAAAGAATGCGGCGGTTACCTCTACCCTCTCCAAAATGCAAACAAATAGTTTGTATGGTAGAGTAGGTCTATCGTGGAGAAGTACGGTTTACCTGGAAGGAACATTGAGGAACGACTGGAGTTCCACTCTGCCGGAATCCACCCGTTCCTACATGTATCCTTCCATCTCCGGTAGCTTGATCGCTTCCGAATTGCTTCCGAAAACCGACTGGCTCTCTTTGTGGAAACTGCGTGGATCGTGGACGATCTCCAAAACACCGGCTTCTATCTACGAGAACAATGTAGCCTATTCGATAGGAACCAATGTCTGGGGAAATATGCCTTCGGCTTCTCTGCCCTCTTCGGTAAAGAACTCGGATATTAAACCGACCGCCAAAGCAAGTATGGAAATAGGAACTATGGTCAGCCTGCTCCGGAACCGGTTATCGTTTGACCTGGCTTACTACAACACCCGGCTTTACAACCGCATTGTATCGCAATCGGTATCGGGAGCCTCCGGATATAGTACCACTTTTATCAATACCAACGAAGAGATATCTACCCGCGGATTTGAATTCAGCATTAACGCCACTCCTGTAAAGATGGGCGACTGGCAATGGGATATCAATACGAACTGGACCAAATATGGACGTTATTATACCCGCCTGGATGATGAGTTCTCGGCTGATAAACCCTGGGTAAAGAAGGGAGAACGGTACGATGCTTATATTATCAAAGATTTCCAGTATAGCCCTGACGGAAAGATTATCCGCGACAACGGGGTACCGCTCTACTCTGCGTACGACTCTGTATGGGGATACAGCGATCCGGACTGGATCTGGGGCGTAGGAACCACTCTGCGTTATAAGAACTTCACCCTGAATGTAGCGGTAGACGGACATATAGGAGGCTTGACACCAACTGTTACCGAAGCCTATATGTGGTTAGCAGGTTCACATCCCAAATCAGTAGTTCCGGAACGTTTTATCGACTCCGAACAGGCAGTGGCCGGGAACAAGGATTATCCAGGCTCCTATATCGGAAAGGGTGTAAAGGTGGTATCGGGTTTGGCTACGTATGATACCTACGGAAATATTGTAACCGACGACCGGGTATATGCCCCGAACGATGTAGCTGTGAAGTATAAATCGTATATTGATATAGTACATAGGAACTTTATCTGGGGAGTAAGCCCTTCACCGCTGGATGTATACAGCACTACTTTCCTGAAATTACGGGAAATCTCCCTTACCTACGATCTGCCCCGTGAAATAAGCAAAAAATTCCGTTGCCAGAGTGCTGCTGTCTCTTTTGTAGGACAGAATGTACTGATGTAGGCAAAAGATTTTAAATATTCCGACCCGGACGGAGGTACCGAGAACCTGAGCGACCCCTCTGTACGTTACCTCGGATTCAATGTTGAACTTAACTTTTAAATCAGCAGCCTTATGAAAACAGTAAAAAATAGTCTGATAGGAATGGTACTGGCTGTTATTGCCTTTTACGGATGTGATAACTTTGACGATATAAATACCAATCCGGATACCACCACAAAGGTACCCTCCTCCATGCTTTGTACCAATATTCTTCTGCAGATAACCAAATATAGCGGAGATGCCAAAGCCTATATAGCCGATAATGCCCTACCCAAATATGTAGCGTATGCCAACGAGGGAAAAATGGCCGAACAGTATAACCGCCTGGGACGAGCCGGCTTCGGATATTACACCATCTGGCCCAAGGCAAACGATATGGTACAATATGCACTGGGAGATATTTATGAGGATGGTTACAGAGGAGTAGCCCACTTTGCCAGAGCGTATGCCCTCTATGATATGACAATGCGCATGGGAGATATTCCCTGCTCGGAAGCAGGAAAAGGGGATGCTAGCTTCCGTCCGGCTTACGACACCCAGGAACAGGTATTTATCACCATCCTGAATGAACTCCGGGAAGCAGCTTCCTGTTTTTGAAAAAGCCACCGGAAGAGTCTTTACCGGGGATGTGGTATACGATGGAGATCCGGAATTATGGAGAAAAGCCTGTAACTCTTTTGCCCTGAAAGTATTGATGACCCTCTCCCTGAAAACAGAAGTAACTTTGCTGGAAGTAACAAGCCGTTTTGCAAAATTGGTGGAGGAACCCTTATTAAGCAGTAACGAGGATAATTCCCGGGTACGCTATGCGGATGAGACTGGCAAGTATCATCCGCTGTACGATCAGCAGAAGTTTACTTCCAATACCATTGTAAGCTCTCTCCTGGTCAATGCATTGAAGGAATTAAATGACTACCGCCTTTTCTATTACGCAGAACCCTCCGAACTAAAACTGGAAAATGGGTTAACAGAGGATGACATGGATGCCTATGTAGGAGTAAATGTAGAGGATAGTGACGACCGGATCAACCAGATCTACAACAGCCGGGATTACTCACAGATCAACAACCGGTATCATTTACTGAAAGACTCCGAACCGTTGGCTCTGATCAGCTATGCGGAACAGCACCTGATACTGGCCGAAGCTGCGGAAAGAGGATGGATCAGTGGCTCTTCCAAAGATCATTATGAAGCGGGAGTAAAAGCAGCACTCAGTGCAGTAGGTTCGACCAGCAATTCCTATGCACATGGACGGGAAATTACCCAGGAGTATATTGATAGCTATTTTACGGGAGAGGCGGCTTATAAAACAACCACCTCCGAAAGACTGGAGCAGATCTGGCTGCAACGCTACCTGCTACATTTCATGCAGAACCCGCTATCCAGTTACTTTGATTACCGGCGTATCGGATATCCGGAGTTCCCGGTAAATCCCAATACCTCTCTGAATGAGAATAACAAGGAGGGGATCCCGATGCGCTGGCTTTATCCGGAGAATGAAGCGACCACCAACCGGTCGAATCTGGAAACGGCTCTGGACAGACAATATGACGGATACGATGAGATCAATAAATTAATGCGGATTTTAAAATAAAATGCCTATGCGTAACGTCCAATGCTGGGTTATCCTGCTGCTTCTGGCAGCAGGGTGTACTTCTACCCCGGAAAAAAAGAGTGTAATTGAGACCGAAAGCGGACTGTGGGAACTGGTCTGGAGTGATGAATTTGATTACACAGGCTTACCGGACTCTACCCGCTGGAGTTTCGATACGGAAGGGAATAAATGGGGATGGGGAAACCAGGAACTTCAGTGGTACACCGACAGGGAAAAGAAGAATGCCTGGGTAGAGAACGGAATGCTTACCATCACCGCACACAAAGAAGATCTCCACGGAAAAGAGTATACCTCGGCCCGGTTAAGGACCAAAGGAAAGGGTGACTGGAAATATGGCCGGGTGGAAGTGAAAGCAAAGCTTCCGGCAGGAAGAGGAGCATGGTCGGCCATCTGGATGTTACCTACGGATGTTGTATACGGGGAATGGCCCTATAGTGGTGAGATCGATATTATGGAGCATGTAGGACACGCTCCCGATTCTGTATTCTCTACGGTCCATACCCTTCATTACAATCACCTGGAAGGTACCCAGGTAAGTGGTGCACTATTTGATACTACCCTGACCCAGGAATTTCATACCTATGTGCTGGAGTGGGAAGAAGAGGAGTTACGGAGTTATGTAGACGACCGGCTCTACTTTACCTTCCGGAAAAACGATACCGGTTTTGAGGCATGGCCCTTTAACCAACCCTTCCACCTGCTGCTTAACCTGGCTATCGGAGGAAACCTGGGAGGGATAGAAGGGGTAGACGACACCCTGTTCCCGCATCAGTATGTAATTGATTATGTAAGAATATACAAAAAGAGAGAAGGATGAAACAGTACGCACCATTATTGAGTTTACTTTTACTCTTCTGCGGATGCCGGCAGGCAACTTCTCCAGCTGTGGAAACCGATTCTTTATGGGTATTAACTGATTATACCATACCTGTCGGAAAGAAAGGCACAGTGATCGGAGAGATATCCGGAACAGGAACCGGGGCCTTCCGCCTGCTCCGGGACCAAGCGGGAAAGTTCCGGATCATTGATGGAAACAAAATCGCTTTGAAAGAGGAAGCAGAACTTGGCAGGGAGGATCCCTACCGGTATGAAATAGAGATCGGCTGCGGAAATCACAGCAAAAAATTTGAACTGGTCAAAGATGACTTTATCCGGAATGGCGTTATTGCCCACCGGGGAGCCTGGAAACATTACGAAGTAAGCCAGAACTCAATGGGTTCTCTCCGGAAAGGAATAGAACTGGGTTGCGAAGGAGTAGAGTTTGATGTATGGCTCTCACAGGATGGAGAGATAGTTTTATCGCACGATCCGGAGATTGGTGGCAGATCAGTAGAACACTCCACATTTGCCGAATTAAGAGAGGTAGTACTGGAAGGAGACGAACAGGTACCTTCATTAAGGGAGTACCTGGAACAGATCAAAACCCAAAACCGTACCCGGCTGGTACTGGAGGTAAAATCATCCCAGCTTAGTAAGGAGCGAAGTGTAGAACTGGCAGAAAAAGCGGTACGGATGGTTCACGAACTATGCGCGCAGGCCTGGGTGGAATATATTAGTTTTAACTACGATGTATTACTGAAAATACGGGAACTGGACCGCACGGCTGCCATCAGCCTGCTGGAAGGTTATAAAACACTGGAAGAGCTGCAAAGCGATAGGGTTACCGGAATTGATTATTACTTTACCGCTTTCCTGGAAGACACCACATTTATAGATAGAGCCCATGCGATGGGATTTACCACCAATGCATGGACGGTAAATGATGCAGAGGCGATGGAAAAACTACGGGATATGGGTATCCACTATATCACGACCGATGAGCCTGAACTATTACTGAAACAAATACCCTAACCTGCCTGATTTATACGGAAAACTTAACCATTTTCAAGTAAAGTATTTAGTTTACAGGAAAAAAGATTGTTTGCAGGTGGGTAAGAAGTGCATTTCATCCTAAGGATTGGAATGCACTTTGTTTTTTATTTAAACAGATTCCCTAACGTTCCCAGGATATTACCATTCTGACCATTGTTACTACCCGAGAAAGCACTGACCAGAGATTCCAGATTAAATCCGCTTCCGGAAGAGCTATTCATTTTGGAAGAGAGCATACTGATCAATGAGGGTACCAATCCGGAAGCAAAGGAGTTGGATGTACCCTGAGGCAGGCCCACCTTTTGCATTAAAGCATGGGTAAGCATCGATTTAATACTATTCACAATAAGGTTTCCCGCTGTATTTGCCGTACTATTTCCAAAAAGGGAGGATAGTGACGAGAGATTGGATGGAGTTAAATGTTGTTTCAGTCCATCGGTAACTGCTTCCGTTGTAACCTGTACGGTCTGCTGTTTTTTATCTTCCGGTATCTCCGTATTGGCATTCACCGCCTGCTGGGCATAGTTCTTTATCAGACCTAAAATTTGTTCTAACATATCGTTTTTCTTTATGGATTGTATCCTTTTAACAACGACTCCAAAAAGGATGTTCTCCGAAAGGCAACAATGTTTGTTAAGGAGTGTACGGACGGAAAAAAGGAGCTTTTATCAGCTCCCCTTTTCTCTATAGATAAATATTACTCAATATATTTCACCTTTTCGGGATCACGCGGCTTCGCATCGGGAGATTCATCTTTATATCCCAGGCAGATACCTACGATCACCTCATAATTCTCAGGTAGATCCAGTGTTTCCAGCACATCCGCTGCCCGGGGATCTTTCAATATATGAGGAACAGAACCCACTACACAGGTACCTAATCCCATAGATTCGGCAGCTAACAGGATATTCTGGGTAAGGAGACCGCAATCAAAACTGCTATACATCTTTTCTGTATCCTGAGCCACTACGATCACCGTAGAGGCATCATAGACAGCCTTCTCATTGACAGCCCGGAATTTACTCAGGATACCGGGGTTTTGAATAACCCGCACCTGCCAGGATTGCAGGTTACTGGCACTCGAAGCATTAATAGCACACTCCATAATGGTTTGCAACTGCTCTTTAGAAACCTTCTTATCCGTATATTTACGGATACTGCGACGATTCATAATATTCTCAACCACCACATCGTGCTTATTGACTTCTACCTGTGAGGCTCTTTCCTGGTGCGGTGTACAGGCAAAAATAGCTGTAAAAGTTACTGTCATTAAAATCAGTTTCTTCATGTTTGAACCGTTTTTTGAATGAATATATTTTATATCAGAAAATAAGCTGCCAATGTCCTACATCTCTCCACTCACCCAGCTTCCAACCAATCTCTCTCATATGGGACACCTGTTTAAAACCAAACTTTTCATGCAGTCGCACACTGGCCTGGTTGGGAAGACAAATTCCCGCAATGAGTACATGAACCTGGGTTTTATCAATTTCCCCGATCAGCATTTCATAAAGAAGCCGTCCGTAACCCCTACCCGTATAATCCTTATCCAGATAAATGGTAATTTCGCAGGTGGACCTATAGGCTTGTCGTCTGTCCCATTGATGAATGTAGGCGTAACCTACCACCAGACTCCCCTTCCCGACCACAAAAAAAGGATAGTTCTGCTTTTCGCACTCCTCCATCCGTTCCCTTATCTGCTGCGGAGAAAGAGGTTCCATTTCAAATGTAACTGCTGTATGCTCAATATAATGATTATATATTCGGCAGATAGCAGGTATATCTTCCGGAACTACTCTCCGAAGCGTGTAAGGAGAGGTCTCGCTATACTCCATAATATCTACTTTTTCCCGTAACGGAGTTTCTCCTCTTCAGTGATCTCTTTAATTACCTTACAGGGATTCCCGGCAGCCAGTACTCCGGCAGGAATATCTTTATTCACTACACTCCCCGCACCAATGGTAGATCCTTCGCCGATGGTTACTCCGGGAAGGATGGTCACACCTCCACCGATCCATACATGATTACCAATGGTTACAGGACGGGCATACTCCCAGCCCTTGTTGCGGCGTTCCACATCCAATGGATGGCCGGCCGTATAGATGGATACGTTGGGGGCAACAAACACATTGTCCCCGATAATGACTCGGGCTCCATCCAGTATCACCAGGTTGTGATTGGAGTAAAAATTCTCTCCTATCTCAATATTATAACCGTAATCGCAGTAAAAAGGTTGTTCAATCAGGAACTCTTTTCCGGTCTTTCCCAATAATCCTTTCAGGAGTTTCTTCCTTTTTTTGAGTTTAGAGGGTTGTACCTGATTATATTCCCATAAGATGTCTTTAGCACGGATACGCTCTTCTACCAGCTCTTTATCGTAATTGGCATCGTAGATAAGTCCCTGTGCCGCTTTCTCTTTTTCAGTCATACTATTTTGTTTGTTTACTGATATAATCGGATATAAAACAACAGGCGGGAGCCACTACACTTCCGTGGTCGAACCCTTCGAGTTCATGCAAGCTGACGGATTTATTACCTACCCCTTGCAAAACAGCATAGAGCGTGGCATTCTCTTCGTAACGGGCGGTCATCTCCAGCTTACGGTCCCCGGTTAACAGAATAATGGGAGGCGTTCCGTTACGGGCCAGGTGGGCCGGTGCATAGCGATCAATCCAGGGAATTTTATCAGGATCAGGAAGTCCCATCTCTTTGCGGATGGTATAATGAGTAAAAGTCTGACCGCTTACCGGTAACCAGCCTGCCACCTGGTCGGCATCTACACCGAACTGCTCCAGATACTCTTTACCGAGGGCAGCCATCAGCATCAGATAACCTCCTGCCGAATGTCCGCCTACAAATATTTTACCCGGATCTCCTCCATAAGAAGCGATATTCCGGAATACCCAGGCAATCGCCTCGGCTGTATCTTCGATATAGGCCGGATGGGTAGCCCGGGGACTTAACCGGTAATTGGGAGAAACGACGGCAAAGCCTCTTTCGGTAAGCTCCCGGGGAAGTTCTTTCTCTCCTCCGGTAAGCCCTCCGCCGTGAAACCAGACCACGGTGGCAAAAGCCTCTTTTCCTTCCGGATAGTAGATATCCAGTTTACATCATTCCTGCCGGTACACATCCTTTTCCAGGGTTAGGAGATAAGATACATCCGTAAGGGTTTTGTAAGAAGACTGGGCCCATACCCAGGTTACACACACCAAAGAGAGAAGTAAAGCATATTTTCTCATACGTTCCTGTTTTTAGTTCCTACTATACATAACAAATGAAAAAAGAAAAATTTCCGGCCGGAGCCAGGAAATGATACGGTTTTACCCGAAGCGCACTAATTTAGTAATAAAATCGGAGAATAATCCAGCTTTCCCGGAAATAAGTCTATGTCGTTTAGTAAAAGAGATAGCTATCTTTGTGTATAAACTAAATAATTCACAAGGATGAAGAAGCTATCACAAAAATTAATTTTGCTGTCTGCAATCTACGGAACGATCCTTCCTTTACCTATACAGGCACAGAATATATATGAACTGACCATACCGGAAAAAGAGAAAGAGATATTCACCGGTCATCTGGATCTGGGAGGAAGTAATCCTGCCGGCGAACAGATAGCGTTCAATAGCTATTATATGTCGGTCAGTGATAAGCCGGTTATTCCGATCATGGGAGAATTCCACTACAGCCGGTATCCGTACCGGCAGTGGGAAGAGCAGATCCGGAAGATGAAAGCCGGTGGAATTACCGTGGTGGCAACCTATGTCTTCTGGAACATTCACGAAGAAGAGGAGGGAGTATTCAACTGGACGGGAGACCGCAACCTGCGACACTTTATCGAACTCTGCCGAAAGAATCATGTACAGGCCCTGGTACGGATAGGCCCGTTCTGCCACGGAGAGATACGGAACGGAGGATTCCCGGACTGGCTCTTTGCAAAACCCCTCGAAGTCCGTTCCAACGATATCAACTACCTGAAATATGTAGAGAGACTGTATCGGGAGATCGGCCGACAACTGGAAGGGTTATACTATAAAGACGGCGGCCCCATTATCGGCATACAGATAGAGAATGAACATCAACATTCGGCGGCCCCGTGGGCCATCACCTATCCGGGTGCTCCCAAAGACCATACCAGTGCTACCTACGATGCTTCCATTACTATGGTAGGCGTCAGTGTACAGGATCAAACGATCAGCCGGGCCGATCTGGGTAATCTACACATGAGAACACTCAAACAAATGGCCGTGGAGGCCGGGATGATCACTCCCCTCTATACAGCAACCGGATGGGGCAATGCCGCTGTTATCGGGAACGAAGCTATCCCCGTAACAGCCGCCTATACCTATCCCTTCTGGGGAAAAGTACAGATGTCCCCCTTCTGCCGCTTTAAAGATATTCAGCAGGAGCCCGACTACTCTCCCGTACGTTACGAAACAGATAAATTTCCCTCCTTCTGTGCAGAGATGGGGGTAGGCATCCAGATAATCTACTCCCGCCGCCCGGTCGTTACGGCCGAAGCAGCCGAAGCACTGATGGTCCGTTCCCTGGGAAGCGGAGCCAACGGCATCGGATACTATATGTATCACGGCGGTTCTACTCCCCTGCGCAAAGACGGGATCGGCTTTTTCAGTGACGAGCCTATGGGAGTCCCCAAGATATCCTACGATTTCCAGGCACCGATCGGGGAGTTCGGCCGTGTAAGGGATTCTTATAACAATCTCCGGTTGATCCACCTTTTCGTACAGGATTTCGGAGAACTGCTCGCTCCGATGGAGACCGTTTTACCGGAAGGCTACCAGGATATAACACCCGCCGACCGGGAGACTCTTCGTTATGCCGTACGTACCAAAGGAGGTAGCGGTTTTCTGTTCATGGTTAACTTCCAGGATCACGATACCGCCCGGTACGACCAGAGAGATCTACAGATAAAGATCAACCTTGCTCAGGAAACAAGGGCTATTCCTGCTTCCAAAGGGTTTACCCTGAAAAAGGATCAAAGTGTTATTCTTCCTTTCAACCTGGATCTGGAAGGAGCCCTGCTAAAATATGCCACAACCCAGCTTCTCTGTAAAATTGATGACCAGGGTATTCCACACTACTTTTTCTTTGCTCCGGAAGGTATGGAGAGTGAATATGTTTTTGAGGAGAGTTCGCTTCGGGGAAGAAAGAGCACCTTTACTCCGCAACCAGGCTTAAAAAGTACCTTTACTGTGACTTCCGCCCGGGGTCAACGTATAAGAATTACGACCCTGACCCGGCAACAGGCACTTCACACCTATAAAACAGACGGGCAGATCGTACTGACAGAGGCCACACTGGTACCGGGAAAAAATGAATTTACCCTGCTAAGCCTGGGAAATAACCGGGTTGAATACATACTGTACCCTTCACGTGCCGGCTTTAAAACCCAGGTGGCCGAGGTTCCGGAAGTAAGTCCTGTTTATCAGGTAGAAAAAGCGGGTAGCAGAAGGATGAGTATCTCTGTAGAACCTGCCCGTGAACCGTATGTACAGGAACAGTTTCTGCAGATCTCCTATACCGGCGATGTAGGAATGGCTTTTATAAAGGGTTCTATGGTACTGGATCACTTTTACTACGGTGCTCCCTGGACAATCGGGCTCAACCGCTTCCAGGAGAAGCTGAAGAATCAGAGCATGGATTTCTACTTCCGTCCTTTGTATAAGAACGCAGCGTATATAGAGGATCTGCCGGCTTCTGTACTGCCTGACTTTGGAGAAAAGAACTCTTATCTAAAGGTGGAAGAGATACGGGTAATTCCGGAATATAAAGTGATAGTAGCATACTAACTGATAAACAGAACGATCTGTAGATAGCGTATTAGCGTTTAACTTATTCCCTTTTCACCGGAAATTAACTGCCGGATAGTGAGAAAAAAGTCGTTTACCGCCCGGTTTCCCATCGTTTACCGTCCGTTTTCTGATGGGAAACCGGGCGTTTTCCCATCAGAAAACGGTTAGTTGCTCATCAGAAACAACCTAACTTCTCATCAGAAATAAACTAAGAAATGAACAAAACAAAGAGGATAAAAGAATAGATATAGGCTGATAAAAACAAAGCAGTAGGTACGGAGTAAGAATAAAAGAGAGTAAAGTATGATAGAAAATGATAGATGTATGATAGTAAAATGGTAGATAATTTTTACTTTATTTTTATATCTTACTGAAATAAAAGGAATTAAGCATGTTAGAATGATAGATGATAGTAAATTTGAAATTTTAATCCTATGTAGAAAAGAGTGTTGCCCTACGTTTATCCAGGATCCGGAAGAACAAAAAAGGGTCTCTGAATAATCAGAAACCCTTCTCTTATGGTTAATACAGAGCGAAAGATCAATCTTTCAGCTTGGCAATGATGAAATCCCTGTTCAGGCGTGCAATGTTGCTGATAGAGATACATTTCGGACATTCGGCTTCGCAGGCACGGGTATTGGTACAGTTACCAAATCCGAGCTCGTCCATTTTGTAAAGCATGGCTTTGGCACGACGACCGGCTTCTGCTTTACCCTGAGGCAGCAGATTAAGCTGGCTTACCTTGGCAGAAACGAACAGCATAGCAGATCCGTTCTTGCAGGCGGCTACACAGGCACCGCAACTAATACAGGAAGCGGCGTCCATGGCTTCGTCCGCAATGTGCTTGGGAATAGGAATGGCATTGGCATCGGGTACACCACCGGTATTTACCGATACATAGCCACCGGCCTGCATAATTTTATCAAATGCATTGCGGTCTACCATTAGGTCGCGGATCACCGGGAAGCCTGCCGAACGCCACGGTTCAATGGTAATGGTATCTCCGTCGTTAAAACGGCGCATATACATCTGGCAGGTGGTCGCTCCCTGGCCCGGACCGTGAGGACGACCATTGATATAGAGAGAACACATACCGCAGATGCCTTCGCGGCAGTCGTGGTCGAATACTACCGGTTCTTTCCCTTCGTTAATAAGCTGTTCATTGAGGATATCCAGCATTTCGAGCAGAGAGGTATCACCGGTGATATTTTTCATTGGGTATGATTCGAAAGCACCTTTGGCTTTCGGACTTTTCTGACGCCATACCTTAAGCGTGAAACTTATAGTCTTTTCCATTATTCTACTGTTTTTTAAGCCTTGTAATTACGTGTCTGAACTTTCACAAACTGATAATTCAGATCTTCCTTGATCAACTCCGGTTCTGAATTTTCACCGGTATACTTCCAGCAAGCTACATACGAGTAGTTAGCATCGTCACGAAGCGCTTCTCCTTCAGGAGTCTGGTACTCTTCACGGAAGTGTCCGCCACAAGACTCGTTACGGTTGAACGCATCCAATGCCATCAGCTCACCTACGTCAATAAAGTCAGCTAAACGCAATGCTTTTTCAAGTTCCACATTCAGGTCGTCCACATCACCCGGTATACATACATTGCTCCAGAAGTCTTTTTTCACCTCTTTCAACGCTTTCAGTGCTTTTTCAAGCGACTCTTTGGTACGGGCCATGCCTACGAAATCCCACATAATATGTCCCAGTTTTTTATGAATAGAATCCACAGACTGGGTTCCGTTCACCGCTTTGATACGGTTGATCTTATCTTCAATGGCTTTTTCAGCGGCTGCAAACTCGGGCAGATCGGTAGAGAACCTTGGTACCTGGATCTGATCGGCCAGGTAGTTCTGGATGGTATAAGGCAGTACGAAATATCCGTCGGCCAGTCCCTGCATCAGTGCAGAAGCACCCAGACGGTTGGCACCGTGATCGGAGAAGTTAGCCTCACCGATAGCGAAAAGTCCCGGAATGGAGGTCATCAGTTCATAATCTACCCAGATACCACCCATGGTGTAGTGGATAGCCGGATAGATCATCATCGGAGTTTTATAGGGATTCTCGTCGGTGATCTCTTCGTACATATCAAAGAGGTTGCCGTAACGGGCGCGTACTACATCTTCGCCCAGGCGGCCGATGGCTTCAGAGAAATCCAGGTATACGGCCAGACCAGTGTTATTTACCCCATATCCTGCGTCGCAACGCTCTTTGGCAGCGCGGGAAGCTACGTCACGGGGAACCAGGTTACCGAAGGCCGGGTAACGGCGTTCCAGGTAGTAGTCACGATCTTCTTCTTTGATATCGGTCGGTTTCAGTTTACCGGCCTGCAGGGCTTTGGCATCTTCCAGTTTTTTGGGTACCCAGATACGTCCGTCGTTACGTAGCGACTCTGACATCAGGGTCAGTTTAGACTGTTGTTCACCGTGTACCGGTACACAGGTGGGGTGGATCTGTGCAAAACAGGGGTTGGCAAAATAGGCTCCTTTTTTGTAACACTGGATAGCAGCGGAACCGTTGGATCCCATAGCATTGGTTGAAAGGAAGAAAGCGTTCCCGTATCCACCGGTACCGATCACAACGGCATGGGCAGAGAAGCGTTCTACTTCACCGGTCACTAAATTACGGGCGATAATACCGCGGGCACATCCGTCAATGATAACCAGGTCGAGCATTTCGTACCGGGTGTACAACTGTACGGATCCTTTTTGAACCTGGCGGCTTAGAGCAGAGTAGGCTCCGAGCAACAGCTGCTGTCCGGTCTGGCCCCTGGCATAAAAAGTACGCGAAACCTGGGCACCCCCGAAAGAGCGGTTATCTAAAAGACCTCCGTATTCGCGGGCAAAAGGTACACCCTGTGCCACACACTGGTCAATAATAGCATTGGCTACCTCTGCCAGGCGATAAACGTTTGCTTCGCGGGCACGGTAGTCACCTCCTTTAATGGTATCGTAGAAAAGACGGTACACCGAGTCACCATCGTTTTGATAATTCTTTGCGGCATTGATCCCTCCCTGTGCAGCGATAGAGTGTGCACGACGGGGAGAGTCCTGAATACAGAAGTTAAGTACTCTGAATCCCATTTCACCCAGTGAAGCAGCAGCAGATGCTCCGGCCAGACCCGTACCCACTACGATCACATCCAGGCGACGCTTATTAGCCGGGTTTACAAGTTTCTGATGAGCTTTATAGTTACTCCATTTTTCGGCCAACTGACCTTCCGGAATTTTAGAATCTATCTTAGTCATAATGATTAATTTTCTTTATCTTAATGATTAATTTTCTTTATCTTAATAAAATGTGATTAATATAGGATCATGCTCCGATTCCGAGTGATCTCAGATAGAATACCACAATAACCAATGCAAAACCCAGTATAACAACTGTTGAATAGATATTACCGATTATTCTCCAGCGGTCTATCCACAATTTGTTATTCCATCCGATTGACTGAAGGGCACTCCAGAACCCGTGATTCAGGTGAAGCCACAACGCTACCAACCAGATAAGATAAAGAACCACATTCCATGTCATGCTGAAATAGTACTCAATATAAGCAACCCCGTTAGTGGGTCCGAAGATTCCCAGATCGTGCGATCCGATGATCTCGGCAAACTGCATTCTGTACCAGAACTGAGAGAAGTGAAGTCCTAATCCCAATAATACAATGATCCCGAGTACCAACATGTTCTGTGAAGCCCATTCAACAGTTTTGGGTTTAACAGTAACAGCATACCGCTCCGAACCACGGGCACGACGGTTCTGGAGAGTGAGCCAGAAGGCATACACAATGTGTACCAGAAATCCGAGGGCCAGTACTGCAGAACCAGCGAGTGCATACCAGCGTGCTCCCAGGAACATACAAACCAGGTTGTAAGCCTCCGTAGAGAAAACGGCCACCAGGTTTATTGCCATGTGGAATGTTAAAAACAGGATAAGAAATAGCCCTGATACGCTCATCACTACTTTCCTTCCCACAGATGAATTACTTAACCACATAAATGATTGAATTTAAATTATTTAAATTTAGAATTAAAATATTGTCGTCATCATATTGATTTGCAAGCGCAAAAGTAAACGAAATAGATCGATTTAGCAAGGAATTAAAGAAATATTTCTCTAATTGTTCTTACCCCATGCACCCGCCGGAAAAACACCAGCTTTTCCGGCCTCCCGACAATCTCCATAAAGGATATACACAAATTAAGGAACCATCTTTCAACGACTTGAAAAAAATAGCTATCTTTGCACCTCACATTAAAAAATTAAAGAATTTATGATCACTATTGAACAACTTAAAGACGTGAAAGAGCGCTCAACCGCGCTGGGGAGGTATCTTTGACATCCCCGGGAAAATAATTCAGGTCGAAGAAGAACAATTAAGAACACAGGCTCCCGGATTCTGGGACGATAATAAAGCAGCCGAAGCGCAGATGCGTAAGATCAAAGGGCTGCAAAGCTGGATCGAAGGCTACAACGAAGTGAAAACGCTGGCCGATGAGGTGGAACTGGCCTTCGATTTTTGTAAAGACGAACTCATTACGGAGGAAGAGCTGGATGAAGCATACGCTAAAGCCATCGAAGCGATAGAAGCGCTGGAGCTTAAAAATATGCTTCGTGAAGAGGCTGACCAGATGAGTTGCGTCCTTAAGATCAACTCCGGTGCCGGGGGTACAGAGAGTCAGGACTGGGCTTCCATGCTGATGCGTATGTATATGCGTTGGGCGGAGAGTAACGGGTATAAACTGACGGTTTCCAATCTTCAGGAAGGAGACGAGGCCGGTATCAAATCCGTAACGATGCAGGTAGAAGGTGACTATGCCTATGGCTATCTGAAAGGTGAGAACGGAGTTCATCGCCTGGTACGTGTCTCTCCTTATAATGCCCAGGGCAAACGAATGACTTCGTTCGCATCCGTTTTTGCTACTCCACTGGTGGATGACAGCATTGAGATTGACATTAATCCGGCTGATTACACCTGGGATACTTTCCGTTCGGGGGGTGCCGGTGGTCAGAATGTGAACAAGGTAGAGACCGGGGTACGTATACGATACAATTACAAAGATCCGGATACGGGAGAGACCCGCGAGATACTGATCGAGAATACCGAAAGCCGTTCGCAGCTGGACAACCAGGAAAATGCTATGCGCCTTCTACGCTCTATGCTTTACGATATGGAGATGAAGAAACGGATGGCAGAACAGGCCAAGGTGGAGGCCGGCAAAAAGAAGATCGAATGGGGATCGCAGATCCGCAGTTACGTTTTCGACGACCGCCGGGTGAAAGACCACCGTACCAACTTCCAGACCTCTGATGTGAACGGAGTGATGGATGGAAAGATCGATGGTTTTATCAAAGCCTATTTAATGGAGTTCTCTGCCCAGGGAGAATAAACCCCGGATAAAAGAGAATTTTTTGCGCATAAAGTTTGACTTTCCTGTTTTTATTTGTATTTTTGGCTTAGGAGTAATCCTGACTTCTTGACCTTGAAAAAATATCAAACAATAAAAGCCATGGGAAACAAGAAAAAAAGGAAGAGTAATAAGAACGAAGAAGCGCAGGCCAACCGGGTTGTAAAAATTGTCTTTGCCTCCCTTGTTATAGTGGGACTATTGATGATGCTCGGATTCTCTTTTCTCCGATAAAAGAATTAAAGTAAGGTGCGCTTCACAAGGTGCACCTTTTATTTTTTATAGCTATGAGTCAGGAAATAGAGCGTAAATTTCTGGTAACAGGCGACTACAAAGACCAGGCCTCTTCGGCGAGTCATATTATACAGGGATATATCAGCAGTATCCCCGAACGTACCGTACGCATCCGTATCCGGAACGGGAAAGCCTATATAACGATCAAAGGAGCCTCCGGGGAAGAGGGAAGAAGTCGTTACGAATGGGAAAAAGAGATCCCTGCCGAAGAAGGATATGAACTAATGAACCTATGTGAACCTGGCAGTGTCGATAAAACCCGGTATCTTATACCTTACCAAGAACATGTCTTTGAAGTGGATGAATTCCACGGAGAGAATAGCGGACTGGTAATGGCTGAAGTAGAGTTATCCTCACCCGATGAAGAGGTAACACTTCCCGGTTTTATAGGGAAAGAGGTGACCGGTGACATACGATACTACAACTCCTACCTGAAAAAGTACCCGTATAACAGTTGGCCGGAAAACCAATAAAGAGTATATTTGTTAAGAGCCTAACCCGCAACAAATATGGATGAATTAAAAGATTATTTCCCACAGGAGCTAATTGACTTTGTTTTAGTCACTCTCTTCTCTCTGCTTATCGGACTTTCCCAGCGGAAAATAAGCCTGCGGCGGGAAGGAGAGACTACGCTCTTCGGTACCGACCGCACTTTTACTTTTATCGGTATCCTGGGATATATTCTTTATACGCTCGATCCGATCTCTATGCAGCTCTTTATGGGAGGAGGTGCTGTTTTAGGAGTTTTACTGGCGCTTAACTATTATGTGAAACAAACCGAATTCCACGTATTCGGGGTAACAACCATTATTATTGCTCTTATTACATGCTGTATCGCTCCTATTGTAGATACTCAACCCACCTGGTTCTACCTGACTATTGTGGTTACTGTTTTACTCCTGACCGAACTTAAACATACCTTTACCGAGATTGCCCAGCGGATGAAGAACGACGAGATGATCGCGCTGGCGAAATTTCTGGCTATCAGCGGCATCATTCTTCCTATGGTTCCCAACGAAAGTATTATTCCCGGTATTAGTCTGACCCCTTATACTATCTGGCTGGCAACGGTGGTAGTATCCGGTATATCTTATCTTTCTTACCTGCTTAAACGGTATGTATTCCGGGAATCGGGAATTATTGTCTCGGGAATTATTGGTGGTATGTACAGCAGTACCGCCACCATTACCATTCTGGCCCGTAAATGCAAACGGGCCAAAAAGCAGGAGGTACCCGAATATGTAGCTGCCATGTTACTGGCCGTCAGTATGATGTACCTGCGCTTTCTGATCCTGGTATTTATATTCAGTCGTACTATCTTCCTGATGATATATCCCTACCTGCTTATTCTGGCAGTGATCTCTGCTATTGTAGCGTGGTTTATCCATATGAAGTATCGTCACAACGAAGAGTATGAGATCATTGAAGAGGAAGAGGAGGAGAGTAATCCGCTGGAATTTAAAGTGGCTCTGATCTTTGCCGTGCTGTTCGTTGTATTTACCGTGTTAACCCACTACACAGTGATCTATGCCGGTACCGAAGGATTGTATTTCCTCTCTTTTGTAGCAGGGTTCAGCGACACGACTCCTTTTATACTTAACCTGTTGCAGGGCATGGGTGATATTACTCCCGAAGTAGCTACTGCCTGTACCCTGCAGGCTATTGTGAGCAGCATCACAGTCAATATGTTCTATGCCCTCTTTTTTTTCAGGCAGACGCAAAGAGATGGTTCCCTATCTTTTGGGAAGTTTCGGAATAGTCATTGTGATCAATATTGCACTTCTGCTTTTTTCCTACTTTTAACCGACCTTTTGGTTTCCAAAAAAAGATGTATACTTTTGTTAAATACGAAAAAGGAAATGTATTTTTATCTTTAGTATCACAACCAACTATGAATATTTCGTAATTCGTTTATAATCTTTCCCTCATTATTTTCAGTTTTACGGTAAGAAAATTAATTTTGTCCCGGGTTGTAATACATCCGGGACATACGCGTCTATACAAATATACTAACTGACATATATCCATGAAGAACAGACTTACTTTTTTGCTATTGCTGCTGACTACTCTCGGTACTATGGCCCAAACACCTCCGGTTAACGTCACTTTTAATTTGAAAGGAATTTTAGTAGATTCACTCACGAACGAAGGCGAACCTTATGCTACTATACGGATCGTAAAAAAAGAGGCTCCGGAAGATCCTGTAAAATTAGCAGTTACCGACACTAAAGGAAGATTTGATGAGAAAGTGAACGGACAGGGAGATTTTATTATTACGATCTCCTCCATCGGAAAAACAACGGTTCGGAAAGAATTCACCGTAACCCCTCAGGATACTGTGTTAAAATCCAAATTTATGTTCGATTATTTTTGTTGATTTTGTATAT
>JAJQBG010000086.1 GCA_021203405.1 Bacteroides sp. | reverse complement strand
AACTATTTATAAGATACCCTGAAATGGGGTGATGCTACAAATAAACATCTTTTTGTACGATCCGGAAAATGAGCGTAGTTAATTTTCTGAAAATTAGGGAAGCGGTATATTACTAAAAAGGGCAGACCCTCCGGCCTGCCCTTTTTATAGTTAAATGGGATATATCAGTGGTTACTGAGATATTCTGAAACTCCTTCGTCGGTAGCTTTCAGGGCTTCATCTCCTTTTTTCCAGTCGGCAGGACAAACTTCTCCGTTCTCTTCGTAGTGTTGCCAGGCATCTATCACACGGAGGGCTTCGTCTACACTACGCCCCAGGGGAAGATCGTTAATTACACAGTGGCGTATAATTCCTTCTTTGTCAATAAGGAAGAGTCCGCGATAGGCAACGGGGGCTCCGTCGCAGATCCAGTTACCCTGGTCGTCGGCTCCGTAACTTCCGGCCAGTACACCGAAGCTGTCGGCTATGGATTTGGAGAAATCGGCGATAATGGGATAGGTAACACCTTGTATACCGCCCTGAGTTTTGGGCATCTGCAACCATGCATAATGTGAGTATTTAGAATCTACGGAACAACCGATCAGCTGGACCTCTCTTTTTTCAAATTCTTCCAGACGTGCCTGGAAAGCATGAAGTTCCGTAGGACATACGAAAGTAAAGTCCATGGGATAGAAAAACAGAAGTACATATTTTTCCTCTGTATTGATCCAGGGTAAAATTGGTCATAATTTGTCCACCGTTCACAACAGCAGTTGCATCCACATAGGGAGCTTTTCTTCCAATCAATGAGCGCATAATCTGATTTTTATTATTAGTAAATGTTTTTACGAAGCGAAGTAAGTTGTTTTTATAACAAACAGTAATTGATTTTTGTTTAAAAAACAAATACCTGTATCGGGAAATAATTCGGTCTGTTCCTGTAAAAAAGCAGATGCTTTATGTTTGGTAATCTCTCTTTTTTTAATAATATTGCATCTCAGAAAAAAGTCAGGACTACTATACATTTATAATGAATTTAACAGAAAATATTCATAAAGGCAAGCCTTACGGGATTGGTTATGCTTTAAGCGGAGGATTTATCAAAGGTTTTGCCCATCTGGGGGTTATACAAGCGTTGCTGGAGAATGATATTAAACCGGATATTATTTCCGGGGTAAGTGCCGGTGCACTGGCTGGTGTTTTTTATGCGGATGGTTGTGAGCCTTACCGGGCTCTGGAGTTTTTCTCCGGACAGAAGTTTATGGATTTTACTTCGTTTGCCCTGCCTAAAGCGGGCTTTTTCAAGATGAAGGATTTTATTGAGTTCATACGGAGTAATGTAAAGGCCAAACGGTTGGAAGATCTTAAGACACCGCTTATTATCACTGCTACAGATCTGGACCACGGAAAATGTGTGCAGTTCCGGGACGGTGATGTAGCCGAAAGGGTGGCTGCTTCCTGCTGTATGCCGGTGATGTTTTGTCCGGTAAAGATTGACGGGACCAACTATGTGGACGGAGGAGTGTTTATGAACCTTCCTGTCTCTACGATCCGTCATGAATGCGAACGGGTAATAGCTATCAATGTGAGTCCTATTATTGCGGAGGATTATAAAGAGAATCTTATCAGTATAGCGTTACGGGCTTATCATTTTATGTTCCGTGCCAATACATTTCCGGAGAGAGAGAACTGCGATCTGCTTATTGAGTCTTACAACCTGAAGGGATACAACAACCGGGAGTTGGAAAAGGCGGAAGAGATCTTTGAGCAGGGATATAAGACCGGAAAGGAGATTATACGTCGAACCATTGAAGAAAAAGGAGGATTATGGAAAAAATAAAGGTAGGATTAGCTGCATTCGGTATGTCGGGAAGTGTGTTCCATACACCCTTCCTGAGTATACATCCCGGATTTGAACTGACAAAAATAGTAGAGCGTACCAAAGAGTTATCCCGGAAAGAGTATCCGGATGTGATGATTGTAAGGAGCTTTGAGGAGTTATTAAACGATCCGGATATAGGATTGGTAGTGGTAAACACACCGGATGCCACCCATTACCGGTATGCTAAAGAGGCTCTCCTGTCCGGAAAGCATGTAGTAGTAGAGAAACCTTTTACTACTACGGTTGAAGAGGCAGAAGAGCTGGTGGCATTGGCTGAACAGAAGGGATTGCTCCTGAGTGTTTATCAGAATCGCCGCTGGGATGCGGATCTTCTGACCGTCAAAGATATCCTGGATAAAGGGTTACTGGGAAGACTGGTAGAATTTGAGTCTACTTTCGCCCGGTACCGTAACTTTATAAAACCGGATACATGGAAAGAGACGGGAGAATCCGGGGGAGGATTGACTTATAACCTGGGTTCACACCTGATTGACCAGGCGGTAGAGCTTTTCGGATTACCGGAATCGGTATTTGCTAATATAGCTACTGTGCGTACCGGCGGTAAGGTGGATGATTATTTCTGCATGCATCTGTTCAAACCAGCCCGCTGTCCTGAACTCAACATTACTCTGAAAGCGAGTTACCTGATGTGCGAACCGGAGCCACGCTTTGTACTGCATGGTACGGAGGGATCTTTTGTGAAATATGGAGTGGATAATCAGGAAGCGGCTCTTCTTGCCGGAGAACGTCCTGTCACACCCGATTGGGGAAATGACCTGCCTGAACAATGGGGAATTCTGCATACGGAAAAAGATGGAAAAGATCAACAGGTTCCCTACCCTTCTATCCCCGGGAATTACAAAGGTTTTTATGAAAATGTGTACAATGCTATTGTGGGTTCAGAACCTTTAAAGACCAGTGGTAAAGAGAATATCCACATTATCAGAATTATAGAAGCTGCTTACCGGAGTAACCGGGAAAAGGCGGTAATTAAATTATAATACCATGAAAAAGAACGAAAAGATTATTATTTACCAGGTGTTCACCCGACTCTTTGGTAATGAAAATATGACCCGGAAAAGAGATGGTTCTATTCAGGAGAATGGTTGCGGAAAACTGGCAGACTTTACTTCCCGGGCTCTGAAAGAGATTAAGAATATGGGTGCTACCCATATCTGGTATACCGGTGTTATTGAACATGCCACACAAACAGATTATAGTAACTTCGGGATCACTCCGGATCATCCTGCTGTAGTAAAAGGGAAAGCGGGTTCTCCCTATGCCATTAAAGATTACTATGATATAGATCCTGATCTGGCGACTCATGTTCCGGAGCGGATGAAGGAGTTCGAAGAACTGGTGAAAAGAACCCACCAGGCAAAACTTAAGATGATCATTGATTTTGTGCCTAACCATGTGGCCCGGCAGTATGGTTCGGATGCTGCACCTGAGGGAGTAGTTGATCTGGGTAAAGATGATGATACAGAATGTGCTTTCTCCCGGGATAATAACTTCTATTATATTCCGGACACTCCTTTTCAGGGGGAGCTGGATCTTTATAAAGGATGGCCTACCCCTTACCGGGAGTTCCCGGCGAAAGCAACCGGGAACAACAGGTTTGATGCCTTTCCGCATATTAATGACTGGTATGAGACTGTCAAACTGAATTACGGGGTAGACTATCCGGGTGGTGGTAACTGTCATTTTGACCCGGTTCCGGATACCTGGAACAAGATGAAAGATATTCTGATCTTCTGGGCGGATAAAGGAGTAGACGGATTCCGGTGTGATATGGCTGAGATGGTTCCGGTAGAGTTCTGGGAATGGGTGATCCCACAGATCAGATCAGCTTTCCCGAAAATCATCTTTATTGCCGAAGTCTATAATCCTTATGAATATCATAATTATATCTTCCGGGGTAAGTTCGATTATCTGCATGATAAGGTAGGATTGTATGATACGGTCCGTGCAGTCATGTGTGGCTATGAATCGGCTACGGCTATTACCCGGTGCTGGCAACAACTGGGAGGTATTGAGAAAAAGATGCTTAATTTCCTGGAGAATCACGATGAACAACGCATTGCTTCTGATTTTTTTGCCGGAGATGCCTGTAAAGGGATCCCGGGAATGATCGTAACTGCCTGTATGAATACCAATCCGGTGATGATCTACTTCGGACAGGAGTTGGGAGAAATAGGCATGGACGAGGAGGGTTTCAGTGGTAGGGATGGTCGTACTACTATTTTTGATTACTGGGGCCTGGAGAGTATCCGGAACTGGAGGAATAAAGGTCTGTTTGATGGTAGTTTATTATCAGAAGAACAGAAACAACTCCAGGCTTTTTATACCCGCCTGCTTACGCTCTGTAACCAGGAAAAGGCTCTTACGGATGGACTTTTCTTTGATTTAATGTATGCAAATCTAGGAACAGGGAACATCAATGAACATAAACAGTATATCTTCCTGCGCAAGTGTGAGAAAGAGGCTCTCCTTATTCTGGTTAATTTTGATGACAGACCGGTACAGGTATCGGTTAATATTCCGGAACATGCTTTTGAGTATCTGCAGATGCCGGCCCGGGAAGAGTGTAGGGTGACTGACCTGTTAACCGATGAAGAGGAGGTGATCACTCTCCTTTCTACCCGACCAGCTGTTGTTACTCTGGAAGCTTTAAATGGTAAGGTACTGAAGATAAAATGGTAAGGGAAGAAGAAGTCAGTTAAATGTTATCTTTTTATTCATTATAAAATTGACGGCTCCATATATGAAAAGTCCCAGGAACTGAGCCAGATATTCATTCATATCAAAAACTTCGACCAGCGTGACCAGAAAAACAAATTGCGAAGCATAGGCACAGCCGAATGCAATACAGAAGAAGAGGAGTTGTTTATAAACATCTCCTTCTTTTTTGGTAAATATCCAGTATTTACTCCAGATGAAATTATTGATCTGTGCCAGGGTATAGGCAACTATATTGGATACTATGTAGTTACAGGAGAGAAGATGCATCATGATCCATACGGTTATCACCATGATCAGGGCATTGGAATTACCGATCACGAAAAAACGGAGAATACGTACGGATTCTTTCATATTTAAGTAAAGGTGGAAAAAGTATTATCCTGTATTACCTACCTCTGAGCGGTAATACAGGATAATGATATCGAGTTCATTAAGCTTTTTCGACTAAAGCGATACCCAGTTCATCGAGTTGAGATTGTTCAATGAAAGAGGGAGCGTCAATCATCACATCCCGTCCGGAATTGTTTTTCGGGAATGCTATGCAGTCACGTATGGTATCCAGTCCGGCGAAGAGACTGACCATACGATCGAGTCCGTAGGCAATACCACCATGGGGAGGGGCTCCGTATTTGAAGGCATTGAGCAGGAAGCCAAATTGTTCCCGGGCTCTTTCCGGAGTAAATCCGAGCAAAGAGAACATTTTATTCTGAAGTTCGCTATTATGGATACGGATGGAACCTCCCCCTACTTCTACTCCATTGATAACCATATCGTATGCATTGGCGCGTACAGCTCCCGGATCACTATCCAACAAAGGAATGTCTTCCGGTTTCGGAGAGGTGAACGGATGGTGTACTGCAGCGTATCTTTGGGCTTCTTCGTCCCATTCAAAAAGCGGGAAGTCCACTACCCAGGCGCAAACGAACTGGTTCTTATTACAAAGTCCCAGTTGACGGGCCACTTCCAGACGTAACTCACAGAGTTGCTTACGGGTCTTCATAGGGTCATCTCCGGAAAGGATCAGGATGAGATCGCCGGCCTCAGCCCCAAACGCTTCTTTCAGCTGTTGGAGAACTTCCTGGGTATAGAATTTATCTACACTGGATTTTACATTCTCATCCTCTTCCACACGGGCATATACCAATCCTTTGGCACCGATCTGGGGACGTTTTACATAGTCTGTAAGTTGATCTAGTTGTTTGCGGGTATAGGAGGCAGCGCCTTTGGCACAGATCCCTCCTATATATCCGGCACTATCGAAGACGCCGAATCCATGACCTTTCATTATATCCATCAACTCAACGAATTTCATATCAAAACGAAGATCAGGTTTATCGCTACCGTATAACTGCATGGCTTCGTGCCAGGTGATGCGTTGGAAAGGTTCTGTTATATCAAGATCCAAGAGAGACCTGAAGAGATGTTTGGTCATACCTTCAAATATAGTCAGAATATCTTCCTGCTCTACGAAACTCATTTCACAGTCGATCTGGGTAAATTCGGGCTGACGGTCAGCACGAAGGTCTTCGTCGCGGAAACATTTGGCGATCTGGAAATAGCGGTCGAATCCGGAAACCATCAAAAGCTGTTTGAAAAGCTGGGGAGATTGGGGAAGTGCATAGAACTGATTGGGGTTCATACGGGAAGGTACCACGAAATCGCGTGCACCTTCGGGAGTAGAACCGATCAGAACGGGTGTTTCTACCTCTAAGAAATTGAGCTTATCAAGGTAGCTGCAAACCTCAATCGTCATTTTATGACGCAACTCCAGATTAGAACGTACTGCATGACGACGTAAATCCAGGTAACGGTATTTCATCCGGATATCATCTCCTCCGTCTGTATTATCTTCGATTGTAAAAGGAGGTATATCGGATGTGTTGAGTACTTCCAACACGGAAACAATAATCTCAACTTCTCCGGTAGGAATATGGAGATTTTTACTGGAACGCTCGTTTACCTCTCCTGTTATCTGTATAACATATTCCCGCCCCAGCTTATTGGCTGCTTCGCACAATTCGGAGTTAACCTCTTCGTTAAAAACAAGCTGTGTAACACCGTAACGGTCACGCAGATCAATGAAAGTCATTCCTCCCATTTTACGGATCTTCTGAATCCATCCGGCCAGTGTTACTGTTTTATTTACATCGGAAATTCGTAACTCTCCGCAGGTATGTGTTCTAAACATTGTCGTATATAAATTAGAATTTTATATTTTATTCTTTTGATGGGATTGTTAAAAGACCATTCCCGGATTGAAGGTACAAAATTATATAAAATAATGAAATGAGAGACTTAAAAGCAAAAATCAATCGGCAATATTTTTAATTTTTCCGGGTCAGCTTTTTTATAAGAGCTTTATTT
>JAJQBG010000312.1 GCA_021203405.1 Bacteroides sp. | reverse complement strand
AACAAATATTCCGGAGAAAATATCGGGAAAAAACTCATATTTATCGGTAAAGTTTCCCTGAATGTCGATTACTTTTGAAAAAGAGAAAAGAGCCACCTAATTTTGTTAATTGAAAATAATAACACAGATATGCATATAGTTTTACGGATAACCCCGGTTCTACTCTTTGTTACCGGTTTTTTCACTTTTTCATCTCCTTTGTCTGCTCAGGATACCCTTCGGGTATGGAACCTGCAGGATTGCATTGATTATGCCCTTGAAAACAACATTACTTTACAAAAAAGTCTCCTCTCTTATGAAGAGAGTGTGGTAGATCTTAAAACGGCAAAAGCCACTCTTTTTCCCAGTCTCTCTTTCTCTACTTCTCACAACCTGACTAATCGTCCTTTTGAGGAAAATTCCACCAATCTGATAGAGATAGGTAACGGCAATTATACGACGACCAATACTAACAATAAAACAAGTTACAGTGGTAGTTATGGATTAAACGCTTCCTGGACCGTGTACAACGGAAACCGTCGTCTAAAAAATATAGAACAACAGAAACTGGTGAACGAAGTATCCGAACTGAACGTAGAACAAACAGAAAATGAATTAATTGAAACCATTACCCAGACCTACATTCAAATCCTTTACGCAGCAGAATCAGTAAAAGTAAACGAAAGTACATTAGCCTTATCAGCTGCCCAGAGAGATCGTGCCAAAGAATTACTGGAAGTGGGACTCATTGCCTTAAGTGACTATGCCCAATTGGAAGCTCAGTATAGCAACGATAAGTACCAGCTGGTAACAGCTGAGGCAACATTACGTACCTACAAACTACAATTAAAGCAACTCCTGGAACTGGATGAAGAGTCTGATATAGTACTGGAGATGCCGGAAATAGACCGGGAAGATGTACTGACTCCTCTTCCCGACAAAATGGATGTATATTATACAGCCCTGACTTTCCGTCCGGAAATCCAAAGCAGCCGGATCAATATGGATATTTCCCAATTAAATATAGCCATTGCACGGGCGGCTTACTTCCCAACGATCAGCCTGAATGCCGGCACAGCCACCAGCAGTTCCAGCGGAAGTGATCGTGCTTTCGGATCCCAGTTAAAGTATAGATGGAACAATACCGTAGGTGTCAGCCTCTCCGTACCTATACTTAATAACAGACAGACCAAAAGTGCTGTGGAAAAAGCTATTCTGCAAAGCTATTCCAGCGAACTGGACTCTACCAATCAGCAAAAAGAACTTTACCGCACTATAGCGGCATTGTGGCGCGATGCCAACTATGCACAGGAAAGGTATGTAGCAGCCCTGGAAAGTTATGAAAGCAGCCTTCTGAGCTATGACCTGGTGAATGAACAATTTACTGTAGGACTAAGAAATACTATAGAATTACTCACTGAGAAAAATAATCTGCTTTCTGCACAACAGGCAGCATTACAGGCAAAATACATGGCTATACTCAGTATCCAGCTGCTTCGGTTCTATCAGGGAGAGTCTATTGTACTATAACGATTTATTTTATACTGAAAATTATAAAAAACAAGATATGAGCAAAAAGCGTTTGATATGGATGGCCATGGGCCTCATCCTTCTGGGGATTATTGCATGGTTTATATGGGGACGTACTCCCAAACACAAAGTTACCTATATTACCACACCTGTCAGCAGAAATACGATCAGTAACTCTATTACTGCAACGGGAACTGTAGAACCGATCACTCAGGTAGAAGTAGGTACCCAGGTTTCCGGTATAATCGACAAAATTTATGTAGACTTCAACAGCGAGGTTAAAAAAGGGCAAGTCATTGCCGAACTCGATAAAACCAACCTGCTCAACGAACTCGCTTCTCAGAAAAACTCAGTGGAGTCGGCTAGGGTATCCTATGAGTATCAACTTAATAATTATAACCGTTATAAAACACTGTTTGAAAAGCAGTTGGTAAGCAGTTATGATTACGAGACAGCTTACTATGAGTTCCAACGTGCTAAAAACACATACGAAAGCAGCCAGAATGATCTGGCAAAAGCTCAGACCAATCTCGGATACGCCACCATTTACTCTCCCATTGACGGAGTAGTACTCTCCAGGGATGTGGAAGAAGGGCAAACAGTAGCAGCCAGCTTCAGTACTCCTACCCTTTTTACCATAGCCAATGACCTTACACAGATGCAGGTGGTAGCCGATGTAGACGAAGCTGATATAGGTGGAGTTCGGGAAGGACAAAATGTAACCTTTACAGTAGATGCCTATTCGGAAGACACATTCCGGGGATATGTAACCCAGGTTCGTCAGGAAGCCACTACCACCAACAATGTAGTGACCTACGAAGTAGTGATCAATGCTCCCAATCCAGATTTGAAACTAAAACCAGGCCTTACAGCCAATGTAAGCATCTATATCCTTGAGATGAATGATGTGCTGTCGGTTCCCTCTAAAGCGTTGCGGTTTATTCCGGAAAAACCCCTTATCGGCGATGACGACGTTGTTATTGATGTAAACGCTCCACATAAAGTATGGACCCGTGAAGAGAAAACCTTCCGTGCCCACGCAGTAGAAACCGGTATAACCAATGGGTCTCTCACAGAGATAAAAGGTGGAGTAGAAGAAGGTACCCAGGTGATAACAGACGCTATAATAGGCGCCATGCCGGGAGACCAGATCCAGGGAAACGGTAACGGCCAGCAAGAAACCAACAATCCATTTATGCCAAGCCCTCCGGGAGGTAGAAGAAGATAAAATAACCACAAAAACATCATTCATGAACAAACCGGTTATTGAATTAGTAGACATAAAGCGAGACTTCATAGTAGGCGAAGAGGTAGTACACGCCCTGAGAGGAGTTACCTTTACCATCACCGAAGGAGAATTCGTTACTATCATGGGAACCTCCGGATCCGGTAAATCCACTCTACTTAATACCCTGGGATGCCTGGATACTCCTACTCAAGGAGAATATTACCTGGACGGAATATCAGTACGGAAAATGAGCAAAAACGAACGGGCTATATTACGAAACAGGAAAATAGGTTTTGTATTCCAGAGCTATAATTTGTTACCTAAAACCACAGCTGTAGAAAATGTGGAATTACCTTTAATGTATAATTCCGGTATATCTGCTACCGAACGGAGAAGAAAAGCGGTGGAAGCCCTAAAAGCAGTAGGATTGGGAGACCGGTTAATGCACAAATCCAACCAGATGTCAGGAGGACAGATGCAACGCGTGGCCATTGCCCGTGCCCTGGTCAATGACCCTGCCGTAATTCTGGCAGACGAAGCAACCGGTAACCTCGACTCCCGTACTTCTTTTGAAATATTAGTTCTCTTCCAACAGTTACACGCACAGGGAAGAACAATCATTTTCGTAACCCACAATCCGGAAATTGCCCAGTACAGCAGCCGGAATATTGTTTTGAGAGACGGACGTGTTACAGAAGATACTGTAAACAATCAAATTCTGGATGCCTCAATAGCATTGGCAGCTTTGCCCAAACAGGATTAAAACAGTTTATAAACTATGAACGGTACCAATTTATTTAAAATATCACTGCGTGCCCTGGCCAATAATAAAATGAGAGCGTTCCTTACCATGCTCGGAATTATTATCGGAGTTGCCTCAGTGATCACTATGCTCGCTATCGGTCAGGGATCCAAAAAAAGTATCCAGACACAGATATCCGAAATGGGAAGTAATATGATCATGATATATCCCGGTGCAGAACGCCGGGGAGGTGTACGTCAGGACCCCAGTGCCATGCAAACACTCAAACTTACCGACTATGCAGCCATCCGGGATGAAACCCGCTATGTAAGTGCAGTTAGTCCCAACGTAAGCAGTTCCGGACAATTTATCTACGGGAACAATAACTACCCTGCCACCATGAACGGAGTAAGCCCGGAATATCTTACTATCCGGCAATTGGTAGTAGAAGATGGAGAAATGTTCGATGAATCAGATATCGTATCCAGTGCCAAAGTATGTGTCATCGGAAAAACCATTGTAGACAATCTCTTCCCTAACGGAGAAGATCCCATAGGCAGAGTGATCCGTTTTAATAAAATCCCTTTCCGCATTGTAGGAGTTTTGAAAGCAAAAGGGTATAATAGCATGGGACAAGATCAGGACGCCGTTGTGCTGGCTCCTTATACTACTGTTATGAAACGTATTCTGGCTGTTACCTACCTGCAAAGTATCTATACTTCTGCCCTTACCGAAGATATGACAGACGAGGCGATTGATGAGATCAGTGAAATACTACGTTCTAATCATCGTCTCCGGGAAGGAGATGATGATGATTTCAATATCCGTAGTCAACAGGAACTCAGTGGTATGCTAAATAGTACTACCGATATGATGACCACTCTTCTGGCCTGTATTGCCGGTATTTCCCTTGTAGTAGGGGGTATTGGTATTATGAATATCATGTATGTAAGTGTGACGGAACGTACCCGGGAGATTGGTCTCCGCATGAGCGTAGGAGCCAGGGGGATCGATATCCTGGTACAATTCCTTATCGAAGCCATTATGATCAGTATCACCGGAGGTTTAATCGGTATATTGTTTGGTGTCGGAGCTTCTGTAGTAGTCAAGGCTATTTTAAACTGGCCTATCTATGTACAACCCTGGAGTGTAATTCTAAGCTTTGTAGTATGTACTATTACCGGTGTATTCTTCGGATGGTATCCAGCCAAAAAAGCCGCTAATCTTGATCCGATCGAAGCAATCCGATACGAATAAAAGCAGAACACGAAAAAAGAGTATCTTTGTAACATGTGGAATCCATCCGGGAATCATAAAAGATTAATGCCCCTGATCCATCTTTTCGGATGGTGCATTGTATTTGTTTTCCCTCTTTTCTTTTTAGAAAGAGAGAACAATGATTCCAGCATAAACTGGATGCGTTATCTCCACTTCTCTATCATACCCTTATCACTAGCTCTTGTATTTTATATCAATTATTTCGGGCTTATTCCAGCCTATCTTTTTCAGGAGAAAATCAAGAAATTTATTCTGGCAAATATTTTATTAGTTTCTATAGTAGGTCTGGGAACACAAGGATGGCAGGGGATCCATCGTCGTATGGAAACAATGACACAAAATCCCGAACGGGAAATTTATACACAAGGGCAGGAAGTAGAGATATCGGAAGAACTTAGCCAGGGCCCTTCTCAACAACCATGGCAAAGAAGACCTCCACCTGTATGGATGTTCTTCATCCGGGATATACTCTCCCTGATCCTGATGGTAGGATTTAGTGTAGCTATCCGGATGAGTATACGCTGGTCACAGGCAGAAAATGCAAGGAGGGAAGCAGAAAGAAACCGTACGGAAGCTGAACTGAAGAACCTGCGGAATCAGATAAATCCTCATTTCCTGTTAAATACCCTGAACAACATTTATGCACTTATTTCCTTTAATAGTAAAAAAGCTCAGCAAGCCGTACACGACCTTAGTAAACTACTTCGTTATGCACTTTATGAAAATCAGCAGACTTTTGTACCTCTGATACAAGAGATAGACTTTATAAAAAATTATATTGAACTGATGCGGATCCGTCTCACTTCCCACGTAAAACTTACTACAGAATTCCGGATCCGAGAAGAAAATTCTATCTGTATTGCTCCCCTGATCTTTATTTCCCTGATCGAAAATGCCTTCAAGCATGGAGTATCTCCGGTAGAACCCAGCTATATACATATACAGATCTATGAGAACCAACAAGATCAGGTGATATGTGAAATACGGAACAGTAATTTCCCTAAGAACGAAAGCGATAAAAGCGGAAGTGGCATCGGTCTGGAACAGGTAAAAAAACGGTTGGAACTTCTTTATCCCAACAATTACCTGTGGCATACAAACATTACGCCGGACGGCAAAGAGTACAATTCAATACTGGTTATTTCTACTTAACATAAAACATTCAACCATGATACTCAACTGTGCGATCATTGACGATGAGCCTTTAGCTCTTGACCTACTGGAAAGTTATGTAGCTAAAACTCCTTTTCTGAATTTAGCAGGACGTTATCCCAATGTAGTACAAGCTATGAGGGAAATATCTTCACAGGAAGTAGATCTTCTATTTCTGGATATCCAGATGCCGGAAGTAAACGGAATAGAATTCAGCAAAATGGTTGACCCAAGAACCAGGATCATTTTTACTACCGCCTTTAATCAGTATGCAGTAGATGGCTATCGTGTCAACGCGTTGGATTACTTACTCAAACCCATTTCCTATCCCGATTTTATGAAAGCCGCAGGCAAAGCACTGCAATGGTTTGAAATAGTAAGACGTCCGCAGGAAAGAACCCTTACTTCAGAATCCCGCGAAGAGATGAAAGCCGTCTATGTAAAAAGCGATTATAAACTTATCCAGATAGAATTAAAAAAAATACTCTATATAGAAGGATTGAAAGATTATATAAAAATATACCTGGAAAATGAGGCCAAACCGGTCCTTTCTCTCATGAGTATGAAAACTATGGAAGATTTGCCCCCTTCCCATCGGTTTATGCGCGTACACCGTTCCTTTATTGTTCAAAAAGAGAAAATAAAGGTTATTAACCGGGGGGGCGGATAGTATTTGAAAAGACCTATATCCCGGTAAGTGATAGCTATAAACAGGCTTTCTCCGATTTTTTGGAGGGTAAAAAGCTTTAGGAGCTGCCGGCTGGCGATATGTACTATTTGTTGTCATATTTTTCTGCCCATTTACGAACATTCTCGCTCGTTACTTCTACATCAAACTTTTTAGCTTTTGCCATAATACGGTGAGCGAGTTCCGGTTTCTTACTATCATCCGCATAATGAAAATAAGACTCCGCTGCTCTTACGTGCGCTGCATCCGGCATCGGAAACTCCCGTGTACCAGGAATTCCAAAATCCGAATCCTTCAAATTATTTCTCTCTTCAGTGGTAAGTTTATCATTAGCCATACTCTTTCTTTTTAATTGTTTTCTCTATAACAATCGCTCTCCCTTTGCAG
>JAJQBG010000141.1 GCA_021203405.1 Bacteroides sp. | reverse complement strand
GTCCCAAAAGTGAATGAGTACTCTTCAGTGGTTACCTCTTTTGGAACACCTCCCTTTTTTATTTATTCTTCATACATCAGATCAATTTCCCGTTTATAATTTTTTGCCAGCACATTTCTCTTTACCTTTAATGTATTGGTCAATTCTCCCCGCTCCATACTGAAGGCATTGGGAAGTAAGGTAAAGCGCTTAGCCTTTTCATAATGGGCAAACTGCTGCTGGAGGGTTTCAATGCGTTCCCGGAAAAGATCCATAATGCGCGGATGTTCCAGCAGGTCTTCCATAGAGGAGTATTTGATATTTTCTCTGTCTGCATACTCTTTTACCAATCCATATACAGGAACAATGAGGGCAGATACGAACTTACGTTCGTCGGCAATGATGGCGATCTGGTCGATATACCGGTCTACTACCAGTTTAGTCTCTAAGGCCTGGGGAGCAATATATTTTCCGTTGGATGTTTTAAACAGGTCTTTGATACGATCGGTCATATAGAGTTCATTCCCCTTGAGATAGCCTGCGTCTCCGGTATGGAACCAACCCTCTTCATCAATAGTAGCAGCGGTCACCTCTTTCTTTTTGTAATATCCGGAAGTGATGGTCCGGCCCCGGAGAAGAATTTCGTTATTCTCGCCGATCTTAACTTCTACGCCCGGCATCACATCGCCGATGGAGCCGATAGTATAACCGGTTTTCCAGGTACAGGAGACTGTGGCACTCGACTCGGTCAATCCATATCCGAATAACATATCAATCCCTACGGAGTGTATGAATTCGATAATTTCATTGCTCATAACGGCTCCTGCCACCGGAAAGAAGTTACCATTTTCAATACCGATCGTCTTTTTCAATAAAGAGTATACGGTCTTTTCGTAAAATTTATACTTCATGCGAATACTCAGAGGAGGAGTCTTTCCTACCCGGAGGTAATCTACATTGTGTATTTTACCTACCCGGATGGCATCCAGCATCAATTTACGGGTAATTCCTTTGGTTTCGGCAATTTTTTCCTGTACACCGTCGTATACCTTCTCCCAGAAACGGGGTACGCTACACATCAGAGTAGGGCGTATCTCTTTAATGGTCATTTGTATATCCTGGGGACGAAGGTTGATGCAGTTTTGCACGCCTTTATGGATACAAAGATAGGTCCAGGCTTTTTCAAAGACATGGACAAGAGGGAGGAAACACATGGAAACATCCTTATCGCTCATATCTACCAGACGGATATCATGGATCCGGAATACCTCCAGGAAATTGTAGTGGTGCAGCATAACCCCTTTGGGCTCCCCGGTAGTACCGGAGGTATAGAGAATGTTGGAAAGATCGTTCTCACTGCATCGCCGGGTCCGTTCATCCACCAGCTCCTGGTGTTGAAAAGCCTCTCCGGATTGAAGGAATTCTTCAAAATAGACGGAAGTAGTATCACGCGGGTCTCTGACCACCGAAGAATCAAAGATTATGATCTTCTCCAGGGTTTCACACTGTGACATGGTAGTAAAAGCAACATCGTACTGATACTGCTCTCCGACAAAAATATAGCGTATCTCCGCATCGTTCACAATGTACTGCACCTGCACCGAAGAGCTGGTGGCATACAGAGGAACGGTTACTGCACGATTGGCAAAAGCTCCAAAATCGACATACAAAGTCTCAGGTTTGTTCTGGGAAAAGATCGCAATGTTCTCTTCTTCCTTTACTCCCAGCTCTACCAGGGCATTGGCAACCTTCTTGACAGCTGCCGAAAATTCATTCCAGGTAATGGGGATCCACTGTGCCTTCTTGTAGTCACGATATTTGAGGGCAATTTTGTTTCCGTACTTTTGTGCACGACGATACACCAGTACAGCCAAATGATCGTAAGTCATATTTTACAATTTAAGTAGTTATATCGCTGCAAAGTTATGGTTTGATTTGGAATTATCGTTCCAATATAGAAAAATATTTAATAATACGTAGTCAAGAGATTATAAATTAAAGTCTTATCTATTAGTTGCACAACTAACTTTATTTTCCGAATTAATTTCTTACTTTTGCTTTTGTAAAACAAGATGGATATGGGTAAAGAGTCAATAGTTGCAGAAGCCGTGACATTACTAAAGTCGCTGATTTCCATTCCTTCCCTGAGCCGGCAGGAAGAAGAGGTGGCTGATTTTTTGCAGGAGTATATAGAGGGTGCAGGAATAGAAATTCACCGTAAAGGGAATAACATCTGGTGTATTGCTCCGGGATTTGACTCTTTCAAACCTACCTTATTGTTAAATTCGCATATTGATACGGTAAAGCCTGTGGAAGGCTGGCAACGAGATCCCTATACGCCCTTTATGGAAGGAGATAAACTTTACGGACTGGGAAGTAATGATGCCGGAGCCAGTGTAGTTACCCTTTTTATGGTGTTCAGGGAGTTAAGTCAAAAAGAGCAGCCTTACAACCTGATCTATCTGGCTTCGGCGGAAGAAGAGGTATCCGGAAAGAACGGAGTGGAGTCTGTACTTCCGGATCTTCCCCCTGTAACGCTGGCAATTGTGGGAGAGCCTACCGGTATGCATCCGGCTATAGCCGAAAAGGGATTACTGGTTCTGAATATCACTGCCCGGGGTGTAGCAGGACATGCGGCCCGCAATGAAGGGATCAATGCTATCTATAAAGCGATGGAGGATATGGCAAAGATCCGGGATTACCGCTTTCCGGAAGAGTCTCCGATACTGGGCCCTGTAAAAATGTCTGTTACGCAGGTCCATGCAGGCACCCAACACAATGTGGTACCGGATAGTTGCACTTTTGTAGTGGATGTACGAAGCAATGAGTTATATAGCAACCAGGCTATTTTTGATACGGTTAAGAGTATGGTTAACGCTGAGGTAAAAGCCCACTCTTTCCGCCTGAATTCCTCCCGGATTGAGCCGAAGCATCCGGTCGTCAGACGGGCCATAGCCCTGGGAAGAGCGCCTTTTGGCTCACCGACCCTCTCCGACCAGGCATTGATGCCTTTCCCATCCCTGAAAATGGGTCCCGGAGAGTCGTCCCGTTCACACACAGCGGACGAATATATCCGGATCAGTGAACTAGAAGAGGCTATTACGCTTTACAAAGGATTATTAGACGGAACAGAGATCAGGGGATAGGAAAAGGCTATCGCTCGATCCACAACTCGGGATTGAGCTTTTCTGTTTCGCGACGTAACTGGAAATGCAGGATAGTACGGTTACCGTCAGCCGGATTGGCAAATACCGGCCCAATCTCCTGCCGGGTCTTGACTTTATCGCCCTGCTTTACGGTGGTAGAGGCGAGGTTGCAATAGACAGAGATATAGTTTCCGTGGCGGACCAGTACATTGACCAATCCGTTCAGCTGAAAAACAGCTGTTACCTCTCCGTCAAAGATAGCCCGGGCATTGGCTCCTGCCTGTCCCTGGATATCAATTCCTTTATTATCAAGTTTTACATTCTTAAGTCCCGGTGCTGTATATTGCCCGTATTTACTTACAATGATGTAAGCTCCTGTTATGGGAGCAGGGAGCCGTCCCCGGTTGCCGGCAAAGGTACCGGAGAGTTCCCGGTCGGCTTTGGTAAGGGTTACATTCCGGATGGGTTCGGGTTTGGCAGGGACGGGGGTATTTATTTCGGGGTTAGCCGGCTCAGCAGTAGCTTTTTTCTCCCAGAGCGCCTCTTCCCGGGCACGTTGACGGGCTTTCTCGATCTCCTCGGCTACCAGGCGGTCAATTTCTCCATTGAGTTGTTCGGCCTGGCTTCTTCGTTGCCGGATCTCTTGCTGCAACCCTTTCTGCTTTTTCTGCAAATCGGTCAGGAGTGTCCGTTTTTCTTTTTCCTGCCTCTCCAGGATGGCCTGTTCTGTGAAACGCTCCTGTATCAACTCCTCTTTGGAGTGCCGGGCCTGTTCCAGTTCCTGCTTTTTAGTAATCACCTGCTGCTGTTTTTTCAGGATATCTTCTCCCTGCAGGCGCTGATAGGTGGCATACTCCCTGACATACCTGAGCCGTCGGTAACTTTGGGCCAGGGTCTGTGCGGAAAGAATGAACATGAGCTTCTCCTCTACCGTTTTATTCCGGTGCAGGTACTGGACGGAGGTTTCATATTTTTTCTTTTTATCGGATAACTCTTTCTCCAGGGTAGTGATCTGCCTGCGGATGAGAATCAACTCTTTACCGATACTCTCCATATCCGAGGTAAGGGTACGGATGTAACGCCTGCGCTCTTCGATCTGTCCGGTCAGGGTTTCCAGGGTTCCCAGCTGGCTCTTTACATCCCGGCTGGTAGTCTGCAACAACTTTTCACTCTCGGCTATCTGTTTCTGCAGGGTCGACCGTTTCTCCTCCAGCTCCTTAATGCGGGCATTGGACTGGCTATAGAGGGAACTCCCTACAGTGAGGCATAGTATCAGCGTGAAAAGAAGGCGCATCTATTACATATTGATAAGTTGCCTGATCAGTTTTTCCAGTTTTACCTCGTCATACCTGGCGGGTATCTGGATAGGGGAAATATCTTCGCTATCGACAGAGAGGCGGGAGAGTTCTATTCTTGCCTGCTCCGCACGACCGCCTCCATCCAGTAATATATTCATTTCAGAGGGGAACCTCTTATTCCCAAGTGGTGTGAAGTTACTATACATCCACTCCATAGCATACGGAGAAGAGGAGGTTTGTACCCGACTGGCAGTCAGTTCGGCGTATGAGGGATCAATGGAAAAAATATAGTTGAGCCCTTTCTCTTTCCGGAATAGTTGATAGTCACCGTTGTCGGCACTCCGGCTTAAAGAAAAAAGCGGGAAATCACGGCTATTTATCTCTTTTTTACCCGGTAAAAATACGGAGTTGGTAAAGAGAGCCTGAAGGGCAAAATAGTCCAGATCGGTTTTTATAAGCGATTTCAGTTCGGAGATAGGAGCAACTACATAGCGTTTATTAATACGGTCAATGACGGTGATCTGCTCACGACCTATCTCAATAGAAGCAGCTTCAATTTTCACCAGTGGAACAGGAGCCAGAACCGACAGTTGTATGAACTCATCCCGCCTGATCTTTAAGGTGCCGTTCAAAGAGGTAGGATTTCCTTTGACCGGAAGTGTTATGCGCATGCGGGAGGTGAGCGTAGTAAAATCTGCATGATTTTCTATCACTGCTTCCAAAGTGTTCATTCCTTCTGCAATCTCAGCCGTAGAGCCTCCGGAAACCCCTTTGGAGGATTTACAGGAAACAATGGTTACTAAAAGCAACAACGGAAGGATATTTTTTACGAATATTCTCATTCGTGAATATATTTTTTAAGTTCTACTTTTTTCTTCAACGTTTCCGACTCACTGCCCATCTCCAAAGCCTGTTTCCAATATTCGAGCGCTTTCTCTTTATCACCGGTCATGTAGTAGATATCACCTGCATGTTCCACGACTACATCGCTCTCCTCTCCTCCGTTTTTCATGGCATCGTCCATATAAATCTTTGCATCCGCATAGCGACCTTTTTCAAAAAGTATCCAGGCGTATGTATCGAGATAGGTGGCATTGTTCGGTTCGGCTTTAATGGTTTTATAGCTCATCTCTTCGGCACGGTCCAGGTCCCTGCGTTCCAGCGAGAGATAATAGGCATAGTTATTGAGTACGGGAATATTCTCCGGATTATATACCAGGGCAGAATCATAGGCAGCGAAAGCCTCGGTTACTTTATCCTGGGTATGATAGATATCCCCCATAATATTATAAAAGTCGGACACGATCTTTTTATCTGTCGTATCATCTACCTGCAGAAGCGCTTTGCGGCTGATCTCAATGGCATCATCCTCCCGCTTCTCCTGGTGATAGGCGATAGCCAGGTAGAAATAGAATTCGAGGGCATCCGGAGTGGCCAGGATAGCGGGCTCGGAGATCCGGATCACCCCGGCACAATCGTTGGCCGTGAGCGCGTTACTAAGAAGTTGCAAACGGGCAGGAAGATTCTCCGGATCGAGATCAATGATACGTTCCAGTACGGGGATAGCCTCTTCTTTCATTCCTTTGGTATAGAGATACTGGCTGTAAAGCATGGGTATATTCGTATCTTCCCGGTCTCTTTCCAGGATAGTATCGAACAACCGGATAATGCGGATACTATCTCCTCCGGCCTGTTCATTACGCATGATCAGTTCCTGCATCACTCCCAGTTTGATCTCGGGGTCCACTTTCGGGCTGAGTAACAGTGTATCGATCTGTGTTTCGTACTCTTCTTCCCTGCCGGTGGCCTGGTAGTAATTAGCCAGTGCATAGAGAGCCAGTGCATTATCGGGTTCGGCCTCCAGGACTTCCCGGAAAGTTTGATAGGCCTGCTCTTCTTTTCCGTTTTGCAGGTAGAAATCTCCCAACAGGGTTTTATAGCGAAAATCGTTGGGATATTGGGCAGAAAGGTTCTCTACTTCCCGGAAAGCCCTTTTCTCATCTCCCATCTGGAGATAGATCCGGGATTTTTCCAGTGTCAACTCTTCGGATTTGCCGATACGTTCTTCCAGTTTATCCAAAGCTGTTATCAGTTTACCGTAATCCTGTGTCTGGCTGTAGAGGTCGATCAACCCGAAAATAGGCTCCCACCGCTCAGGAAAACGCCGGGCCATCCGCTCCAGTGCTTCCAACGCTTCATCCCGTTTTCCCTGTTGCTGGTAAAAGCCAACGAGTGCCTGGTTATACCAAAAGTTATCCGGGTCATTCTTTACAGCCTTGCGAAGGGCCTCTTCGCTTTTTTCCGGCTGCCGGAGATACAAGTAGAACTGGGAAATCTCAAAGAGGGCTTCAGGAGCCTCCGGATCCAGAACGATGCAGTGACGAAGCATGTCAAAAGCAGCGTCCGGTTCTCCGGCTGCCTTCAGACGGGAAGCTTCCAGGAAAAAGTAGTCATACTTACGCTGGTCTTCTTCACTAAGAAGGCGCTGATACCCTGCCTCTACCGGAGGGTCAGCTTTTTGAGATAATTTACTGCCAGTACCACAGCCGGCAAACAAGCACACGATCCCGGCAAACCAACCGGCTACTGTTATAAAATATCTGATCTTATTTTTAATCATCGGGACTTTTCATTTCTTTCCTGTATGGCCGAAACCTCCTGCACCGCGCAGGGTTTCGTCCAATACTTTCACCTCTTCCCAGTCGGCTTTTGCATGAGCGGCAATCACCATCTGTGCAATACGTTCGCCATCTTCAATAACAAACTCTTCCTGAGAAAGATTGATAAGGATCACACAGATCTCTCCTCTGTAATCGGCATCTACCGTGCCGGGAGAATTGAGGACGGTAATGCCCTTTTTAAGGGCCAGACCGCTACGGGGACGTACCTGAGCTTCATAACCCACAGGAAGGGCTATATAAATGCCTGTAGGAATAAGGGCTCGTTGCAGAGGTTGAAGAACAACAGCTTGTTCCAGGTTGGCACGAAGATCCATACCGGCAGAAAGTTCGGTAGCATATCCCGGGAGCTCATGCCGGGAGCGATTTATGATCTGTATTTTCATCGGACTGTTTGTTTATAATTTGCGAAAATACGGATTTCAAAGCAATTATCGACCTATTTAAACCTTTTTATATACTTTTGCAGGTAGTTTAAGTCAAGATACCTATGGATTGGAAAAGGATTATTTCAGCAAAACGTTTTGGGATGGAAGAGTTCCACAGTTCCCGCCAGGAGAACAGATCGGAGTTTCAACGGGATTATGACCGGTTGGTCTTTTCAGCTCCCTTCCGGCGCCTGCAAAACAAAACCCAGGTATTTCCCCTGCCGGGCAGTATCTTTGTGCATAACCGCCTCACCCATAGCCTGGAAGTATCCTGTGTGGGGCGTTCCTTAGGTAATGATGTGGCCAGAAAGCTACTTGAAAAAAAGCCGGAACTGCAGGAGACCTATCTTGCTGAGATCGGCTCTATTGTTTCCGCAGCCTGTCTGGCTCACGATATGGGTAATCCTCCTTTCGGACACTCCGGTGAGAAAGCTATCTCTTCTTATTTTTCGGAAGGGAACGGACTGAAACTAAAAGGTATGCTTTTGCCGGAAGAGTGGGAGGACCTGATCCACTTTGAGGGAAATGCGAATGCCTTCCGGCTGCTTACCCATCAGTTTGAGGGAAGAAGGAAAGGAGGGTTTGCCCTTACTTATACTACACTGGCCTCCATTGTAAAATATCCTTTCTCCTCGCAGGAGGCAGGGAAACGGTGCAAGTTTGGTTTTTTTGTAAGTGAAAAAGAGAGTTTTCACCGCATCGCGGATGAACTGGGTTTGCTTCCTTTGAATGACGAGAAGACAGCGTATGCCAGACATCCGTTAGTCTATCTGGTAGAAGCTGCCGACGACATCTGCTATCAGATCATGGATATAGAAGATGCCTATAAACTTAAGATCATCACTACCGAAGAGACTAAAGAGCTTTTATTAAGCTATTTTGAAGAGAGTAAAAGAGAGCGTTTCCTAAAAACCTTCCATATCGTACAGGATGAGAATGAACAGATAGCCTATCTGCGCTCTTCTGTCATTGGACTGCTTATCGGGGAATGTACCCGGGTATTTACAGAGAATGGAGAGAAGATCCTTCGGGGTGAGTTTGAGGGAACACTGATCAAACAGATGGAAACCCGGGCAGCTGCCGCTTATAAAAGCTGTTCGGAACTATCGAAAAAAAGGATCTATTGCTACAAGGATGTGCTGGATATAGAACTGGCAGGTTTCAGGGTAATTACTACTTTGCTGGACCTGATGATACAGGCGGTTATGGAACCGGAAAAGGCCTATTCCAAGTTATTGATGGACAGGATATCGGATCAATACCAGACCCGTGCCGCTACTTTATATGAAAAAATCCAGGCTGTGCTGGATTATGTGTCAGGAATGACAGATGTCTATGCCCTGGACCTGTACCGAAAGATCAACGGGAACAGTCTGCCGGCTGTCTGACCGGGCCGGGAGGAGAATATTACTCCGGCATACCGGGAGAAGAGAAGAGCTTATGGGCCCCGGCTGTAATACCGGAATCTTCCGGATCATTCTTGATAAAAGATTCAATGTGACGGATCCGTTTATCTTCGAGGATCTCATTGACAGCGATCAGGATCCCTGTCTCTTCCACATCTCCGAATCCGTAATTAACCGCTGTACCAAACATACGCATGGTAGGGCTCAGGCTCATATAAGCATTTACCAAAGGAGGGATATTGTATCCCAGGCGGCGGATCTCGCTGTTTAAGATACGGTAGTTCTCCTTAAAAGTCGGTCGGTTAAAAAGTCTGGCCAGTTTCTCCTCGCTGGCTTCAATACGGATAGGATTTACCGGAGTGATCAAACCGTCCCTGTCTTCAAAATGTTTTTTCAGGAAGTAGAGGATCATATCCCTACCCTCTCTGTGATAGCTGGGATACATGGTTACTTTACCAAAAAAGTATTTTACTTCGGGCATAATAACCGTAAGGGCTCCTAATCCGTCCCATAGATTATCCAGTGTAAAGAGTCCTTTACTGCCTGAGCGGGAAGACTGATACTCTACCGTTACAAAAGAGCGTCCCAGTTCAATGGTAGTAGGAAGATACTCTTTAATGAACTCTTCGGAAAAGTTGAACATATGGGCAGTTGCCAGTTTGGGGTGGCCGTGCTCATCAAACTCTACATCCGTACCCCGTATGTAACGATAACCACCCAATATCTCTTCGGCTTCGGGATTCCATACGATGAGCTGTTTGTAGGGATTATCCATGGTATCGTATTCATCAATATCCATGGACATACCGGTACCTCCACCGGCAGCCCGGAAAGCGATCTCCCGGAGCCGGCCGATCTCTTTCATTACATGGGAAGAATCCTGATAAGTAACAATATATATCTGGTTATTACTTTTATTCGTCATTCTGAGGCGTTTATCCTCAGTTAGTTCAGATTTTAGAAGTTCTTTACTTATCGGTTCTATAATGTCTTCCATATATTTTCTTGTACTAACACTTTCTACTTTAAACTATAAACAATATCCTTTACGTATTGAGCCCACTGAGCCGGCGTCTTACTTTTATCAAACGTCTGCCACGGAATAGGTTTACCAATAGTTACGGTAAAGGTTTTGTGCCGGTTCTTAAACATTTCGTCTGTCAGGTACAACATGGCAATATTTACTTTTATACCCAGTAATTTACAAAGATTAGCCAGGTTATAAAAGAAATCGGAATTACGCCCTTCAAAATGAATGGGTACTACACCCCGTTGTGTCTGAACACTTTTTACAATAAAGGTCTTTTTCCAGTCCAGGTCACGTATTACTCCGTTACGCCGACGGCTGCATATACCCGCCGGGAACATAATAAGCTGGTTATCGGACTTAAAGCCGGCTTCTATCATTCGCGGAAAGTCTTTTGCCAGAGAACCGGTCTTATTCACAGGAATACAAAGCGGGGCCAGATTACACAGATTCATCAGCATATCATTGACCAGGTATCTTACTTTGCCATCGTAATGGCGTCCCAGTATATATCCCAGCGCTACTCCATCCTGTCCGCCCAGGGGATGATTAGAGACAAAGGTATACAGGCCCTCTTTGGGAAGATTCTCTTCCCCTTTTACTTCCAGGCCGGCATCCAGAAATCCCAGAGAAGCTTCCAGAAAATCCACCCCGATCTTGTCCCTGCTCTCTTTCAGGAACACATTGATCTCTTCCTGATGTACTATCTTTTTCAGATAAGAGACCAGAAATCCCGGAATATATTTGTAATGCTTCGGTGCTTTTTCTCTTAATACCTTGTCGATATCAATTAAGAATAAATCGTTATCGGTCATTCTTTCCCATGATAGTTAAAGGTGCAAAATTAATCCAAGTTTTCAATTAATTGCAAGGATTCGGTAAAAAGAGAAAAGTTTTAAACAAACACTCAACATTTACAGGCAAATATGGTACTTTTCTATGCTTCAGCTTCTTTTCTCCAGGAACAATTTCCTCTATTAAGATCAGCTGTTTCCAGCCGAAACATCACTTCCGGAAATCGCTTCCGAAGGTTGGTGATAAATAAATTAAACGCCTCAGGAAGAGTCATAAGGGTTGTTTCCGTAGAGATACGGAAGTTATTCACAACCTGTTGATAAATTATTTAAAATATTTTGGGGCAATAAGTGGGGAATTGTGGGGAAATATGTATTTTTACACTCAGTTTATTATAATAAGGTAAAAAAGTGATCAGATTTCTGGGTAACATAGAGGCCAAAGCAGACAGCAAAGGACGGGTTTTTATCCCCGTACAGTTCCGCAAGCAACTTCTCACAGATGGGGAAGAGAATCTCATCATGCGCAAAGATGTTTATCAGGAGTGTCTGGTACTGTGCCCGGAAAGTGTATGGAACGAGGAACTGAATGAGTTACGGAGCCGGCTGAACAAATGGAATGCCCGTCATCAACTGATCTACCGCCAGTTTGTATCGGATGTGGAGATCATTGCTCCGGATACGAACGGGAGAATACTGATCCCCAAACGCTACCTGGCTTTAGCCGGCATTCAGGCAGAAGTGCGATTTATAGGAATGAATAACAAAATTGAGATCTGGGCAAAGGAGAAGACAGAGCAGCCTTTTATGGAGGCGGCTGTATTCGAAAAAGAGTTGGCAGAGATCATGAAAGATTTAACGGATGAGTGCCATGAGTGAGCCCATTACATATCATATACCGGTATTGAGGAACGAAAGTGTGGACGGAATGAATATTCGTCCTGACGGTACCTATGTAGATGTTACTTTCGGAGGAGGAGGACACTCCCGGGAGATCCTGAACCGCCTGGGAGAAAAGGGCAGACTACTGGGTTTTGACCAGGATGAAGATACGCTTACCAACCTGCCGGAAGACGCACGTTTTACTTTTGTAAAGAGTAATTTCCGTTACCTGAAGAATTTTCTCCGGTACCACGGTATAGAAAAAGTGGATGCTATTCTGGCTGACCTGGGGGTCTCATCCCACCACTTTGACGACAGCAGCCGGGGATTTTCTTTCCGTTTCAACGGGAAACTGGATATGAGGATGAATCAGTCTGCTCCCCTTACCGCGGCGGATGTGCTCAACACCTATCCGGAAGAGGAGCTGGCCCGTATTTTCTATTTATATGGAGAATTGAAGAACAGCCGTAAACTTGCGGCTGTCATAGCAACGAACCGGAGGCAGAAAAATATCCGTACGATCGAAGAGTTCATGGAGATCATAAAACCGCTTTTCGGCAGGGAAAGGGAGAAAAAAGAGCTGGCGAAGGTTTTCCAGGCACTACGGATCGAGGTGAACCGGGAAATGGAAGCGCTGGAAGAGATGCTTATGGCAGCGACTGAGGTGCTTAAACCCGGAGGAAGGCTGGTGGTTATTACTTATCATTCCCTGGAAGACCGGATGGTTAAGAACATTATGAAGAGTGGCCGTACCGACGGAAAAACCGAAAAAGACTTTTTCGGGAATAGTCAATCCCCGTTCCGGTTGGTAAATAATAAAGTGATTGTTCCCGATGCGGAAGAGATTGAACGCAATCCCCGCTCGCGGAGTGCCAAATTACGTATAGCAGAGAAGGTATAACTGATCAGATAAACACTATATGGAAGCGGAACACAAAGAGAACATTCAGCCTGAATCCCCTAAAAAACGCAACTCTTTCAAGAGTATCCTGGGAGGGGACATCCTGGCGAACGACTTTTTCAGGCGTCAAACCCATCTGCTCATCCTCATTATGGTCTTTATTATCTTTTATATTCATAACCGCTATTCAAGCCAACAACAACTACTGGAGATTGAACGGTTGAAAGAAAAATTGACTGATATTAAATACGATGCATTGACACGCAGCTCTGAAGTCATGGAGAAGACCCGCCAGTCACGCATTGAAGAGTACATAGCAACCGAAGGGAGTGAACTGCAAACAGCAACTCACCCCCCGTATGTAATTAAGTAGCAGAAAAAAGATGGCTGTTAATAAAAAAAGCATAATGACCCGTTACTTCTTCATCATTCTTTTGATGGGAGTACTTGGCGTGCTGATCGTTGTTAAAGCCGGAATTATTATGTTTGCCGAGCGGCAATACTGGTCGGATGTAGCCGATCGTTTCGTCCGGGAAAATGTAGTTGTAAAACCCAACCGTGGTAATATTATCTCTTCCGATGGTAAGCTGATGGCCAGTTCCCTGCCGAAGTACCATATATATATGGACTTTAAAGCAGGAGGAAAAGCCAAGGAGGATTCACTCACTGTTCATTTCGATGAGATCTGCCAGGGATTGAACTGGATATTTCCGGATAAATCCGTAAACTATTTCAGGACCCATCTTAAGGACGGCTGGAACAAAGGAAGCCGTAACTACCTGATCTATCCGCGGCGCATCTCTTACAGCCAGTATAAGGCAGTGAAAGCACTTCCTGTATTTAATATGAGCAGTAACCGGGGAGGTTTCCATACCCGGGAATACAACCACCGTGAAAAGCCTTTCGGTACACTGGCGGAACGAACGCTGGGAGAACTCTACCCGGATGTAGAACAGGGGGCTAAGAACGGCCTGGAACTTGCTTTCGACTCTCTTCTGAAAGGGCAGGACGGGATCACACACCGTAAAAAGGTAAGGAACCAATACATAAATATGATCGACGTACCTCCTGTGGATGGTTGCGACCTGATCACGACTATTGATGTAGGTATGCAGGATATCTGCGAAAAAGCCCTTCTTGATAAACTGCATGAGATCAATGGAAATGTAGGGGTGGTAGTCCTGATGGAGGTAGAGACAGGAGATGTAAAAGCCATAGTGAATATGACCAAAGGCCGGGATGGAGTTTACCGGGAAGAGCGCAACAATGCGATCAGCGATATGATGGAGCCTGGTTCTACGTTCAAAACAGCTTCGCTGATGGTAGCCCTGGAAGATGGCTATATCACTCCGGAAGATGGTGTAGATACCGGTAATGGTGTGATGATGATGCACAAACGACCTATGCGTGACCATAACTGGAGACGGGGAGGATACCAATATCTTACTGTACCCCAGATACTGATGGTCTCTTCGAATATCGGGATCTCTTACCTGATCGATAAACATTATGGCAACAATCCGGATAAATTTGTAGAAGGACTTCACCGGATGAGCCTTCACGAGCCGCTGAACCTGCAGATCCCCGGTGAAGGCAAACCCAACATACGCCGCCCACGTGACGGGAGATGGTCAAAAACGACTCTTCCGTGGATGAGTATCGGTTACGAGACCCAGATCCCTCCGATCAATACGCTTACTTTTTATAATGCTATAGCCAATAACGGTAAAATGGTAAAGCCTCGTTTTGTAAAGGCAACTGCCAGGAACGGCGAGATCCTCAAAGAGTATCCGGTAGAGGTGATCAACCCTTCTATCTGCTCCCGGAAAACACTGGACCAGATCCAGGAGATGCTGGAACTGGTAGTAAGCAAAGGATTGGGGTCAGCAGCCGGAAGCAGCCAATTCAGTGTATCCGGAAAAACCGGGACTGCACAGATCTCCCAGGGAGCCGGAGGTTACAAAACCGGAACGGTTCACTACCTGGTGAGTTTTTGCGGCTACTTTCCTTCCGAGAACCCCAAATACAGTTGCATCGTAGCGATCCAGAAACCTGGGCTTCCTGCTTCGGGAGGATTAATGGCCGGTAGTGTTTTCGGACGGATCGCCGAACGCATCTATGCCAAAGACCTGACTTTAAACCTGGCACGCGCTATTGACTCTACGAGTATTCCCGTTCCGGATGTGAAACCGGGAGATCTGGTTCAGGCGAATTATGTATTGAACCGATTGAAGGTAGATACCAGGAATGAATATGCCAAACCCCGCAACAAAGAGGTACCGGTATGGGGAAATATTGAAAAAGAGCCCACACAGGTGATCCTTAAAAATAACGAAATATCCGGAGATATAGTACCAAATGTAGTGGGTATGGGAGCAAAAGATGCGGTTTATTTGTTAGAGAGTAAAGGGTTGCAGATATCCCTGTCAGGAGTCGGTAAAGTAAAGACCCAGTCTCTTGCCAAAGGAACAGCGATTAAAAAAGGACAAACCATCCGTATCTATTTACAATAAAAGAAGAGAGAAGAATGAAACTGACCGATCTATTAAAACAGGTAAAACCCCTCCGGATAAGTGGCTCCGCCGAACAGGAGATCACCGGAATTGCGATCGATTCCCGGCTGGTAAGACCGGGATATCTGTTCATTGCTCTGAAAGGTACTCAATCGGACGGACACTCTTATATACCGGCAGCTATAGAGAAGGGTGCCATATCCATCCTTTATCAGGATGAGCCGGACCTGACGAACCGGGAAATAACCTTTATTCAGGTAAGCGATACGGAAGAGATTGCCGGTAAAGTAGCGCATACTTTTTACGGGGAACCTACAACAAAGCTGGAACTGGTAGGAGTGACCGGGACCAATGGAAAAACAACCATTGCTACCCTGTTATATAGTATGTTCCGTTATTTCGGCTATAAAACCGGACTCATTTCAACTGTATGCAATTTTATTGACGGAAAAGCGATCCCTACCGAACATACCACCCCCGACCCTATTACCCTGAATGACCTATTGGGAAAAATGGCCGACGAAGGGTGTAAGTATGTATTTATGGAAGTAAGCTCTCATGCTGTGGCACAAAAGCGGATCAGCGGATTAAAATTTAAAGGAGGGATCTTCACCAACCTTACCCGCGATCACCTGGATTATCATAAAACAGTGGATAATTATCTGAAGGCCAAGAAAAAATTCTTCGATGATCTTCCCCAAAGTGCATTCTGTGTTACTAACTTAGACGATAAGAACGGACTGGTCATGACGCAGAATACCAAAGCATCTGTATATACCTATTCACTGCGGAGCCTGACAGATTTTAAAGGCCGGATAGTAGAGTCGCACTTTGAAGAGATGATCCTCAATTTCAACAACCGGGAAGTGGCTGTGCAGTTTATCGGGAAATTCAATGCTTATAACCTGCTTGCCGTATTCGGGGCAGCCTGCCTGTTAGGAAAAAAGGAGAAGGAAGTATTGATAGCACTCAGTACGCTCAGGCCAGTCAGCGGGCGCTTCGATTCTATGCGTTCTCCATCCGGCTATACTGCCATTGTGGATTACGCCCATACACCGGATGCGCTGATCAATGTCCTGAATGCTATTCACGAGGTACTGGAAAAGAGAGGAAAAGTGATCACTGTGGTAGGAGCAGGTGGCAACCGTGACAAAGGAAAACGCCCGATCATGGCTAAAGAAGCTGCCAAAGGAAGTGACAAGGTAATTATTACTTCCGATAATCCCCGTTTTGAGGAGCCGGAAGCGATCATCGCCGATATGATGGCAGGGTTAGATAAAGAGGACCGTAAAAAGGTTTTGTCTATTACCGACCGGCGGGAAGCTATCCGGACGGCCTGTATGCTGGCACAACCGGGAGATGTGATACTGGTAGCCGGTAAAGGGCACGAGAACTATCAGGATGTCAAAGGAGTAAAGCATCATTTTGATGATAAAGAGGTAATCGCAGAAGCATTCAAGAACAGCTAAGTATATTTATTATTTAAGATAAACAACCCATTATGTTATACTATCTTTTTGAACTGTTACAAAAATATGATGTTCCCGGGGCAGGAGTTTTCAACTACGTCTCTTTCCGGGCTATGATGGCCATCATCCTGGCTCTTCTGATATCGACCATCTTTGGTGACAAGTTCATTAAGCTTCTTAAAAGAAAACAAATCACTGAGACCCAGCGGGATGCCAGTATTGACCCTTTCGGAGTGGAGAAGATCGGAGCACCTTCGATGGGAGGAGTTATTATTATTACCTCTATCCTGATCCCTTCTCTCCTATTGGGAAAACTGAACAATATCTATATGATCCTGATGCTTATTACCACCGTATGGCTGGGAATATTGGGATTTCTGGATGATTATATTAAAATATTCAAAAAAGATAAAGAAGGACTGCATGGAAAATTCAAGATCATTGGTCAGGTAGGTCTGGGATTTATTGTAGGATTAACGATCTATCTGAGTCCGGATATGGTGATCAGAGAGAACATTGAAATACAGAAACCCGGGGAAGAGATCGAGGTCGTTCATTCCAGCCGTACGATCAAATCTACCAAAACCACGATCCCGTTCCTGAAAAGCAACAACTTAGACTATGCTGAGATAATGGGATTTATGGGAAAATACTCCCGGGCAGGAGGATGGATCCTTTTTGTAATGGTAACCATCATTGTAGTAACAGCCGTATCAAACGGAGCTAATCTGAATGATGGAATGGATGGGATGTGTGCCGGTAACTCTGCTGTCATTGGAGTAACCCTGGGTATTCTTGCCTATGTATCCAGTCACATGGAATTCGCTCAATATCTCAATATAATGTTTATACCCGGTAGTGAAGAACTGGTAATATTTATTTGTGCTTTTATCGGAGCACTGATCGGTTTTCTCTGGTATAATGCTTATCCGGCCCAGGTCTTTATGGGAGACACCGGAAGCCTGACCATCGGCGGCATCATTGCAGTATTTGCCATTATTATCCATAAAGAGTTATTAATACCTATCCTGTGTGGAGTTTTCCTGGTAGAAAGCCTCTCGGTGATCCTGCAGGTAGACTATTTTAAAAGAGGAAAAAAGGAAGGAGTCAGACAACGCCTGTTCAAACGAACTCCTATTCACGACCATTTCCGGGCTACGGTATCACAACTCGATCCGACATGCATTTATAAATTTACCAAACCGGACAGCGTATTCCATGAATCAAAAATAACAGTACGTTTCTGGATCGTCAGTATTATCCTGGCCGCTATAACCATTATAACACTGAAGATCAGATAAACCCATTAGTAATCAATAAAACCTGTGAGACTCTTTCAAAGGTCTCAGTGATAACAAAGAAGAGTATGAAAAGAATAGTCATATTAGGAGCCGGCGAAAGCGGCGCAGGTGCAGCAGTACTTGCACGCAAACAGGGGTTCGATGTGTTCGTTTCGGATATGTCTCTTATCAAAGATAAATACAAAGAGATGCTCACCAGCCGTAACATACCCTGGGAAGAGGGGAAACATACGGAAGAGCTGATCCTCAATGCCGATGAAGTGATCAAAAGCCCCGGTATTCCCAACGAGGCTCCTGTTATAATAAAGCTGAAAGAAAAAGGGATCCCTGTTATTTCGGAAATTGAGTTCGCAGGACGTTATACCCAGGCAAAAATGATATGCATTACAGGCAGTAACGGAAAGACCACCACTACTTCCCTGATCTATCATATTTTTAAGAGTGCAGGTTTCCATGTAGGACTTGCCGGAAATATCGGGAACAGCCTGGCTTACCAGGTAGCAGAAAAGGATTACGACTATTATGTGGTTGAGCTAAGCAGTTTCCAGCTGGATAACATGTACGACTTCCGGGCCAACATAGCGGTTCTGATGAATATCACTCCCGACCACCTGGACCGTTACGACCACAATATGCAGAATTATATCAATGCCAAATTCCGCATTACCCGTAACCAGACCCCGGAAGATGCTTTTGTCTTCTGGAACGACGATCCTATTATCCGGGAAGAGTTGAAGAAACACGGTATAGAAGCTCACCTGTATCCATTTGCAGAGACCCCGGAAGAAGATGCAGTGGGTTATGTGGAAAAAGAGAAAATTGTAATAACCGAACCCATAGCTTTTAATATGGAGCAGGAAGAGTTGGCTCTTACCGGTAAACACAATCTCTATAACTCGCTGGCAGCCGGTATCTCTGCCAACCTGGCCGGCATCTGGAGAGAAGATATACGGAAAGCCCTGGCCGATTTTAAAGGGGTAGAACACAGGTTGGAGAAGGTAGCCCGGGTAAGAGGTGTGGACTATGTCAACGACTCCAAAGCCACCAATGTAAATTCCTGCTGGTACGCTCTGCAGAGTATGCAAACTCCGGTTATTCTTATAGTAGGAGGTACCGACAAAGGAAATGACTATAACGAGATCAAAGACCTAGTAACTGAAAAGTGTACTCAACTGATCTTTCTGGGAAAAGACAACAGTAAGTTACACACTTTCTTTGATCCGCTGGGTATACCGATACACGATACACATAGTATGAAAGAGGCGGTAGATACTGCTTACCGGATCGCTAAAAAGGGAGAAACGGTTTTACTAAGCCCGTGTTGTGCCAGCTTTGATTTTTTCAAAAATTATGAGGACCGGGGTACCCAGTTCAAAGAGTATGTAAAAGCATTATAAACAAGGACGAGTTAAAAAAGAGAGCGGATTATGGATTTATTGAAGAACTTACTGAAGGGTGACCGGGTTATATGGATTATTTTCATGTTCCTCTGCCTCATCTCCATAGTGGAAGTATTCAGTGCTGCCAGCACCCTTACCTATAAAACAGGTGACCACTGGGCTCCTATTAAACAGCACTCGGTGATTCTTATGGTAGGTGTAGTAGTAGTGATCATCTTTCATAACATCAATTACAAATGGTTCCAGGTGTTCCCGCTCTTCCTGGTACCTGCTTCCATGGCTCTTCTGGCTTTTGTCTCCATCATGGGATTTATCTCAAACGACCGTGTTAACGGAGCTGCCCGCTGGATGACATTTTTCGGGATCCCTTTTCAACCTTCGGAACTGGCTAAAATGGCTGTTATTATAGCCGTTTCCTTTATTTTATCCAAAAACCAGACTGAGGAAGGAGCCACCGGAAAAGCATTTAAATATATACTCATTATCACCGGGCTTACCTGTGTGCTGATCGCTCCGGAAAACCTCTCCACAGCTATGCTTCTTTTCGGAGTGGTTTTACTGATGATGATCATCGGACGTATTCCCTGGAAAAAGCTGGGGATCCTGATGGGAACGGGTGCCGCTGCAATACTGTTATTAGTAGCTATCACCCTGGCTATTCCGGATAACACCGATATCCCTATGCTTCACCGGGCAACTACCTGGAAAAATCGTATTGCCAACTTTACAGAGAGTAAAGAAGAGATACCGGCCGCCAAATTTGACATTGATAAGGACGGACAGATCGCTCATGCCCGTATCGCCATAGCTTCCAGTAATGTAGTAGGAAAGATGCCTGGAAATTCGGTACAACGTGACTTTCTTTCGCAGGCTTTTTCCGATTTTATCTATGCTATTATTATTGAAGAATTAGGGCTGATAGGAGGTGGTTTTGTAATGCTCCTCTACATCTGGCTTCTGGTACGCGCCGGAAGGATAGCCCAGAAGTGTGAGCGTACTTTCCCGGCTTTCCTGGTCATGGGAATTGCTTTGATGCTGGTATCACAGGCACTTCTCAATATGATGGTGGCAGTAGGACTCTTCCCGGTTACCGGACAACCCCTTCCACTCATCAGTAAAGGAGGAACCAGTACCCTGATCAATTGTGCCTATATCGGTATGATCCTCAGCGTAAGCCGGTATACAGTCAGCACGGAGATGGCAGCCGATAAACAGGCTGCCCGGGAGCAGGTTGCCCTCCTGGAAGCTTCAGCACCTACCAGCAATGCGCTGAACACTGACGCAGAATTTATTGAGGAAGAGAGTGAGAACCATTTTAAGTAAGTGCAGTATGGAAAAGAAATTAAAGATCATTATAAGCGGAGGAGGTACAGGAGGACATATTTTTCCTGCCATCTCCATAGCGAATGCGATCCGGGAGAAACATCCGGAAGCAGAAATTCTTTTTGTTGGAGCCGAAGGAAGAATGGAGATGCAACGCGTTCCTGCTGCAGGTTATGAAATTATAGGTTTGCCCATCATGGGATTTGACCGGAAAAACCTGCTGAAAAATGTAATAGTACTCTGGAAGATCCTCCAAAGCCAGCTGAAAGCCTGGAAAATTATCCGGAAGTTCCAACCGCAACTGGCTATCGGAGTAGGCGGATATGCCAGTGGCCCCACTCTTAATACTGCCGGTTTAATGGGTATTCCCACCCTTATTCAGGAGCAGAACTCCTTTGCAGGTGTAACCAATAAAATACTGGCTAAAAGAGCAAAAAAAATATGTGTAGCTTATGAAGGGATGGAACGCTTTTTCCCGGCAGAAAAAATAGTATTAACCGGTAATCCTGTACGGCAGAACCTGCTGCATTATACCGGGACCCGGGAAGAGAGTATCCGGGCCTTCGGGCTTGACCCCGCCAAAAAGACCATCCTGGTTGTCGGAGGAAGCCTGGGAGCACGTACCATTAACCAGAGTATTCTCAAATATCTTACAGAGATCGCCCGCGACCAGGATATACAATTCATCTGGCAGACCGGAAAAGTATATCACGAAGAGGTTACAAAAAGAGTAAAGGAAGCAGGCAGTTTCCCCATGATCCATATTACCGATTTTATCTCCAATATGGACCAGGCCCATACAGCTGCCGACCTGATCATATCACGGGCGGGAGCAGGATCTATTTCCGAATTCTGCCTGTTGGGTAAGCCGGTCATTCTGGTTCCCTCTCCCAATGTATCTGAAGACCATCAGACAATGAATGCCCTGGCATTAGTTAAAAAAGAGGCTGCCCTGTATGTCAAAGACAACGAAGCCGAAGAAAAACTGGTACCTTTGGCACTCACTACCGTTAAGGATGAAGTACTTCTGAAAAAATTAAAAACAAATATCAGTGGAATGGCTTTCCGCAATTCGGTAGAACGAATTGCGGACGAAGCTATCCGGCTGGCAAACGAATATGGGAATCGCTCATGAACAACGAAGCATTCAACTCCCTCTATTTTATCGGTGCAGGAGGTATCGGAATGAGTGCATTGATACGTTACTACCTCTCTAACGGGAAGTTTATAGGGGGATATGACCGTACCGAAACAGACCTTACCCGGAAGCTGGTAGAGGAGGGAGCTGTTATTCACTATGAAGACGATATAAAAAAGATACCGGCCGAATGCCGCGATAAAGAAACGACCCTGGTAGTGTTTACCCCAGCCGTTCCGGAAAACCACACGGAACTTACCTGGTTCCGCTCAAACGGATTCCGATTGATGAAACGGGCCCAGGTATTAGGATTGATCACAAGGAGCAGTAAAGCACTCTGCATAGCCGGAACGCATGGTAAAACAACTACATCTACCATCACCGCCCACCTTTTTCACCAGTCACATGTGGGATGCACAGCTTTTCTGGGAGGGATCTCCAAAAATTATCATACCAATCTGCTGTTAGATGGAGAGAGTCCCTTTACAGTGATCGAAGCAGACGAGTTCGACCGCTCTTTTCACTGGCTTACCCCGTGGATGTCGGTCATTACCTCTACCGATCCCGATCATCTGGATATATACGGTACAGAGAAAGCCTATCTGGAGAGTTTTAACCACTATATCAGCCTGATCCAACCAGGCGGTGCCCTTATCATTCACAAAGAGGTAACCCTGAAGCCTGAACTACCCGAGGGAATAAAAGTATATAGTTATTCCCGGGAAACAGGAGATTTCCATGCCCGGAACATACGCATCGGAGGAGGCGAGATCCGGTTTGATCTGGTGACTCCGGAGGGAATTATTGATAATATATCCCTGGGAGTACCGGTAAGTATCAACATAGATAACAGCATCGCTGCTATGGCTCTGGCATGGCTGAACGGAGTTACTCCGGAAGAGATCCACCGGGGAATAGAGAGTTTCCGGGGAGTAGATCGGCGGTTCGATTTCAAAATAAAGACCGATCGGATGGTATACCTGAACGACTATGCTCATCACCCCTCTGAAATCCGGCAAAGTATCTCTTCCATCCGGGAAATTTATGCGGGACGTCATATAACAGCTGTGTTCCAGCCTCATCTTTATAGTCGCACCAACGATTTTTACAAAGAGTTTGCCGAGGCCCTTTCCCTGGCAGATGAAGTAATTCTCACCGATATCTATCCGGCCCGGGAACTTCCCATAGAAGGAGTATCCAGTAGCCTTATTTATGAACGGCTCAAAGAAGGTATAACAAAAAAACTCTGCCGGAAAGAGGAATTGCCGGCTATTATTAAAGAAAAGAGAAAAGATATTGATATAGTAATTACTTTAGGTGCCGGAGATATAGATAATTATGTCTCCCGCATTGAGCAGATATTAAAAGAAGTATGATCAAACGGGTCTTTTTATTGATCAGCATGTTGCTTATCGTGTTCTATCTGGGTATAGCCATGACAGCCTTTAATACCAAACCGGCAGAAAGGGTTTGTGACGACATGATGTTGATAATCAAAGACAGTATAAATGCCGGTTTTATTACCTCTTCAGAGATCAGTACCATGCTCCGGAAAGAAGAGTTGGATCCTGTAGGCAAACCGCTGCACGAAATAAATGCCAGCCGGCTGGAAGAGGTGCTCAACGAGCATCCGCTTATTGATCATGCAGAATGTTACAAAACTCCCAGCAGTAAGATCTGCGTGGAGGTAACTCAACGGGTACCCATCCTGCGTATCATGAGCCAGAGTGGGGAGAACTATTATATCGATGACAAAGGAAAGATCATGCCTGCACGTACCAAAGTGCTGGCCCATCTTCCAATTGTTACCGGCTATATAGAAAAATCGCTCGCGACGAGGAATTTATACAACTTTGGCGTATTTTTGCAGAACGACAAGTTCTGGAATGCACAGATCGAGCAGATCTATATCAATTCCAGGAACGAGGTCGAACTGGTTCCCCGGGTGGGTGATCACACCATTTTTCTGGGTAAATTCGATAACTATAAAGAGAAGCTCGAACGCCTCCGGCTCTTTTACGAGAAAGCACTGGGCAAAGTCGGATGGAATAAATATTCCCGCATCAGTGTAGAGTTCAGCAATCAGATCATTTGTACGAAACGAGAAGAAAATAGATAATTATGGCATCAACAGACTTTATCGTTGCTATTGAACTGGGTTCCTCCAGCATTACAGGTATAGCAGGTAAGAAAAGCAGTGACGGAACCATTGAGATATTGGCCTGCGCCAGTGAGAATTCCTCACTTTTTATCCGTAAAGGAGTAATTTACAACCTGGATAAAACGGCACAGAGTTTGACCTCCATCATCAATAAGCTGGAAGCAATCCTGCATTGTACTATAGCAAAAGCGTACGTGGGGATCGGCGGACAATCGTTGCGTACGGTAAGGAATGTAGTAACCCGCCACCTGGAGAGTGAGACCATTATTTCGCCCGAGCTGATCGATGAGATCAACGATGAGAACCGGGAGATACCCCTGGTAGGTATTGATAAAGCAGAAATGAATATTCTCGATGTAGCTCCGCAGGAGTATAAGATCGGACATAATTTTCAGATCGATCCGGTCGGAGTAGCGGCGAATCACATTGAGGGCCGTTTCCTGAACCTTGTAGCCCGTTCGTCCCTGAAAAAGAATCTCCTGAAATGCTTCGCCCAGGCGAATCTGGAGATTGCCGATATTTTCATCTCTCCTCTTATTACCGCCGATGCTTTATTAACCGAAACAGAAAAGCGTTCCGGCTGTGCATTAGTTGACTTCGGAGCAGATACCACTACCGTATCTGTCTATAAAAACAATATTCTCCGGTATCTGACTGTTATTCCTTTGGGAGGAAGTGCTATAACCAAAGATATATCTTCTCTCCATATTGAGGAGGAAGAGGCAGAAAAATTAAAGGTAGTATATGGAAGTGCCATACTGCCGGAGAACAATGCTGAGAACGAAGAGACCTATCCGCTTGAAGACGAAAGCCGTACTATACCTGCCGCAACGTTTAACGATATCGTAGAAGCCCGTACCGGAGAGATCCTGGCAAACGTATGGAACCAGATCCAGCTTTCCGGGTATGAAGACAAATTGCTCTCCGGCATCATCATTACCGGAGGCGCCTCCAATCTCCGGGACCTTGAAGAAGCACTCCGGGATCGTACCAAACTGGATAAGATCCGTAAAGCATCTACTTCACGGATTGTAGTGACAGCCGACCACCCTGAGTATATCTGTAAGGACGGCACACAAAACACCCTGATCGGCCTGCTGAACAGCGGAAGCGAGAACTGCTGCAAGCCTGAACAGCCACAGCCCGAACAGCCCTCTCTTTTCAGCGAAGACCTGGATTATAAAAAGATAGAAGAGGAAGAAAAAGCAACCCGGCTGGCACAAAAGAAGAAAGAAGAAGAGGAGAAAAAACGCAGAAAAGAGGAAGAAAAACGCAAAAAGAAAGAGCAGCCGGGGCGTTTCAAAGGCTTTTTTGAGAAGATAACCAACGATTTCTTCTCAGACGATGAATTAAAATAACATTAGTAAACAAGATGTCACACCCTAAATACCAGCAGTTATGACAGACGATATTATGCCATTCGATTTTCCCACAGATACCCCCAACATTATCAAAGTGATTGGTGTCGGTGGTGGTGGAGGTAATGCCGTCAATCACATGTACCGTGAAGGGATCCACGATGTAACCTTCGTACTCTGTAATACCGATAACCAGGCTTTGGCCGAATCACCGGTACCGGTCAAATTACAGCTCGGAAGATCTATTACCCAGGGACTGGGAGCCGGGAATCGCCCCGAAAGAGCCCGTGAGGCAGCCGAAGAGAGTATCGAAGAGATCCATGAATTACTCAATGACGGTACCAAGATGGTCTTTATCACAGCCGGTATGGGGGGAGGAACCGGTACGGGAGCAGCTCCGGTGATTGCCCGTGCTGCTAAAGAAATGGATATCCTGACAGTAGGCATTGTTACCATTCCCTTTATATTCGAAGGTGAAAAGAAGATCATTCAGGCTCTGGACGGTGTTGAAAGAATAGCCAGCCATGTAGATGCCTTGCTTGTTATCAACAACGAACGTCTGCGCGAGATCTATTCCGATCTGACGTTTATGAACGCTTTCGGCAAAGCCGACGATACCCTATCTATCGCTGCCAAAAGCATTGCAGAGATCATCACCATGCGGGGTAAAGTAAATCTCGACTTTGCTGATGTCAAAACGATCCTAAAAAACGGTGGGGTAGCCATTATGAGTACCGGATTCGGAGAAGGAGAGAACCGGGTCAGCAAAGCCATTGACGATGCCCTGCATTCTCCCCTACTCAATAACAACGATATTTTCAACGCCAAAAAAGTACTCCTTAACGTATCCTTCTGCGAAAAGGCAGAATTGATGATGGAAGAGATGAACGAGATCCACGAATTTATGAGCAAATTCGGGGAAGGGGTAGAAGTGATATGGGGAGTAGCTCTTGAAAACTCCCTGGATACCAAAGTCAAAATCACCGTACTGGCTACAGGATTCGGCATGAAAAATGTACCGGGCATGGATAAGGTGTTGGACAAACGGAGCCAGAAAGAAGAAGAACGTCTGCTCCTGCTGGAAGAAGAAAAAGAACGGAACAAGAAACGTATTCTGGAAGCATACGGAGAAAGTGCCAGCAATATGGGCGCCAGGAACTTCCGGAAACGTCGCCACATCTATATATTCAGCCCCGAGAATCTGGACAACGATGACATTATCTCTATGGTAGAAAGCTCACCCACCTATCTGCGCGATAAGGCAACCCTGAATAATATTCGTTCCAAAGCAGTAACGGAAGAGGATATCGCCAGGGAGATACCGGGTGAAGAAGACGGAACAATTATCTTTTAACAATATACAAGTATGGATTTATTTGATCAGATAACCGAAGATATTAAAACGGCGATGAAGGCCAAAGATAAAGTGGCCCTGGATGCGCTGAGAAATGTAAAAAAACTCTTTCTGGAAGCTAAAACCGCTCCTGGCGCGAACGATACATTAACGGATGAAACAGCTACAAAGATCATTCAGAAGCTGGTAAAACAAGGGAAAGACTCAGCAGAGATCTATCAAACTCAAAATCGTTCAGACCTGGCGGAAGCCGAACTGGAACAGGTAAAAGTGATCGAGAAATATTTGCCTAAACAGATGACTCCCGAAGAACTGGAAGCCGCCCTGAAAGAAATTATTGCAGAAACCGGTGCCAACAGTGGAAAAGATATGGGCAAAGTAATGGGAATAGCCACTAAAAAACTGGCTGGTCTTGCCGAAGGCAAAGCCATCTCGGCGAAAGTAAAAGAGTTACTAGGATAAGAATTGTAGAATTTATACAATAAACAATCGTTGCCGCTGGTTTCCCAACCAGTGGCTTTTTTTATGGTGGCTTCATAGCTATTCCCTCTGCTATCCAAATAACTCCTGCAATACACTTTGTGATTTCAATACCGGCAATTCAGGAATATGGACCCGATAGTATTGATTGATCACCTCCAGACATCGGTTCCTATCCTCCCGGCTCATTTTAAAGAGGTGCATGGTATCGTAATTCATCCGCATGATCCGGGAAAGACGCAGAGCCTCCTCTTCTTCTATATGGTCCGGATGAAAAGGCTTTTGTGAAGTAAAAGAAGCATTCCGCAAATCAAAGTAATCTCCCGGAGAATAGTCCTCCAAATTAGGGTAAATACCCAGAAAACGGGAAAGACGCATTAAAAAAACCAGATGAAAATTAGTATACCCTGTGGATTGCTCATCCAGCCAGACAATAGAGTGCTGCAAATAGGTAAACAGAGGAATATTCTCACTCTCTTCCTTCACAGCCCGGTAAAGAAACTCTGCCAGATAAAGAGCGATCGCAGTTTTAGCAGGTTCAAAAGGAACCGACTTAAAAGGGTATAACAATTTAACCTCCCGCATATACTGCAAATTAGAATTGGGACGATGATCCATCTCAATTTCCAACAAAGTGAGCGGCTGAAAAATAGCACTCTTCAGTGAAGCCTTTTTCGTTTTCCGCATCCTCACCATAAAAGAGACCCGGCCAAAATGTCGGGTGTATATATCCACAATAGTCGATGTATCACTATATTTTAAAGAATGCAATACAATACCGGTAGTTTTCTGCAACATATTTCCTGGAATTAACAGCAGAACAAAATTACTAAAAACTCCTTGCATACTCTTTACTC
>JAJQBG010000378.1 GCA_021203405.1 Bacteroides sp. | reverse complement strand
ACAAACAGCATCCAAAGTAATTAAAGAAGTAAAAGAGAGTATTCAGGCAAAAGGAATAGAAATACCCGAAGGTACACACGCTACCCGGTATCCCGAATATATCGAAAAGATGAGATCCGAAACAGATTTTTCGGAACTGGAAGAACGGGTTATATCCGTTGAAAAAGAAGTTAAAGGAATCAAAGAAATGACGGTTTGGGGAAAGCAACTATCAAAAAGTATTACCGGAGATATGTTAAATGTCGGTAATATTGAATTTGGAAGTGGCAGGTACCGTATCGGGTCGGCAACCGTAAGGCCGAATGTCCTATATTTAAACCAGGGAATTAGTGTAGGTACAGCCACCGGGGTCGGTACAGCAGACCAATCCGGATTTTATGCCGGTGCAAACGGCATGCTTGCTTTAATGACAAGTACAGAAATTCATCAAGCCAATATGCATTACCATCCAAGAATCTTATTTTACCTGAATAATTCCGGAGAGGCTACATCCTCCATCCGAGAAGCTTATCCCGGTATTCTTTCAATACCTGATAAATTATGTGTCGGAAGTACCAGACGCACAGATACAAATCATAAACTATTAATATCCGGAGGTACGTCACAATTTGGAGACCATATCTATTCAAATGGAAATATATTCACTGGCAACAATAAATATGGTTCTTATGATGGCCTGGCAGGAGTCAGTATGACGACCACAGGCAATATACATATTACATCCAATGAAAGTCCCAGTATCCGGTTTTATCGTTCTAATGAAACAGAAGCTACTTCATCTTTGATTGAAGGAACAGAAAGTTGTCTATCCGTTAAAGATAGTCTAAACATTGGAGATATCAGGTCCACTCCACCCGAACACACTCTTAATGTTAAAGGAACAGGAAACGTAACCGAAGCATTTACAGCAAAAACAATAAATGGCATCCCTCTCACCACTTCCGGCAACGGATCAAAGTTCTTAGGAGATGACGGTAAGTATCACAATTTGCAGTTAGATAATTATCTGCCAGTATCCGGCGGACAATTAAAAGGTAAAGTATATATGAACCGTCATAAGCTTCATCTGGGTAATTACGACGGAGGAGTATCCGGTATTTCCTACGATCCGGATAAAGGCGTCTTAATAGAGTCTACTTACCAGGGTGGAGGAATTTGCAATATAGAACTATATACCAAAGATAACGGTGATATTGTTCTCAATACAACAAACGGAAAAGCCCTTTATAAAGATGCTGAGATCGCAACCCTTAACGATTTATCCGAGATCACTACCCTTCGGAATAAAGTTGCAGCATTAGAGCAACTTATTGAAGAGTTAACAGCAAAACTTTCCTGACCAGGCTTCCTGGTAGTTAACAGATTGAAACAGAACTATCTCTTGTCATCCTGAACGCAGTGAAGGATCTTACTCTATCCGTCATTGGCAGCGAAGTCGAAGGATGACACAGAAAAAGAATCGGAAAATAAACCTTTTCAATCAACCAGGAGCTTAGCCCCAGCCGTTGAAAGGGAGATGTTCTCCGCTATCATAAGATAGCAATTACGGACAAAATGTCCTGATAGGAATAAACACCGGGAGAACATCTCCCGGTGAACAATCAACATAGGAAAAACCACAAATTAATCCAATTAAAAATTAAAAGTATGGCAGAAAAACATTAGCTGAAAATGTACAAACAGCATCCAAAGTAATTAAAGAAGTAAAAGAGAGTATTCAGGCAAAAGGAGTAGAAATACCTAAAGGTACACACGCTACCCGGTATCCGGAATATATTGAAAAGATGAGATCCGAAACCGATTTTTCGGAACTGAAAGAGCGGGTTTCATCCGTTGAAGAAGAGGTGGAAGAGATCAAAGAAGTGACGGTCTGGGGGCAAAAACTCTCCGGAAATGTAAATGGAGATCTCAATAACGTAGGACAAATCAGATTCATAAAAGATGGAGCATATCCTGTTGGTTCCGACCAGGTAAGACCCAGTACAGTACGGGCAAGAAGCGGAGTAAGAGTAGGAAATACCGACTTTGCCGGCGATAGTAGAACCGGGGTAAATGTATTGGGAACCGGAGGAGTAACTATACAGGTTTCCCAAGAAGATACTTCCACAAGTGTACATCCCCGGCTCCTGTTTTACGTCGAAGGTGCTACTACTCCTACATCAGCAATCAGAGAAGCCTATCCTGGCACGCTTTCCATTCCCAATAAATTAAGAGTAGGAGGAACAGCTACAACAGATCACCCGGGAGCACTCTTTATTGAAGGGACTTCTTATATGAATAGCACTTCTTACCATCGCAAAGAGTCTCATTTTGGAGCAAATAAAAATGTTTATAACGATGGAGTGACCGGAATTACTGTTGATCCAGGTTCAGCTTCTGTTATAATCACTACTTCAGAAGAAGAGACTCATACTCCCAAAATTTCCTTCTTTGGCAAAAGTAAAACCACAACATCCCGCATACAGGAAGGATTTCCCGGGCTTATCTCGTTAGAAACAACTAAAGATGAAGGTGTATATATTGGAACCAATGCCCGAACCGTATCTCTGGATGGTTACAGACTTATGGTCAGCGGAGATTCCTATTTAAACGGTGCCTTAAATATGCAAGGTAAACTATGGATGAATTCCAATAAAATTCATTTAGGAACTTACCTTACCGGTGTATCAGGCATCTCATTTATAAACGGAAGAGGGATATTAATAGAATCTGCAAATCATGGTAGTAACAATGATAATATAGAACTTTACACCAAACTCAATGGCAATATCATATTAAACACCACCAACGGAAAAGCCCTCTACAAAGATGCCGAAGTCGCTACAGCGGACGATATTTCCGCACTAAAAAGTGAAATAACAGAATTAAAACAACAGATCGCAGCCTTACTGGCAGCCCGTTAATTCGTTGGATGGGATCGGGAGAACATCTCCCGATTCATAAAAAACACCGGGAGAGTATTTTCCGGTAAAATCAAGGGTCTTTCCCGGTGAACCAGTAGACGGGTAAAAAGTAATTTTAACCCTCCTTTTGTCAGGCCCAACGAAGGGAAACATTTTTTATCTATGCCTGAATGCAATTATATAATAAACCACCATACTCAATACAAACAGACCGGTTGTTCCCAGAAAGAGAAGATGAATAGTATTCATGGGAATTTGATAATAATCATTAGCCAGAGAAAAAGCACTACTTACAGCGTACAATTGAAGGATAATATTTAACACACGTCCGAAACGGGTAGCATACAGATATTGATACCCCACATTTCCCTCGTGTACAGGTACCGGGAAATTTATCAGACGAATGGGCAGGTACCCCATCCAGAAACACAAAGCGAACAGGCCGGTACTTATAAGTATAAAGAATATCCACTGCATAGGATCGCTCACCTCTCCCCGGAAAAAAGGGATAAGGATAAGTACACAGGCAGCCAGCCACAGTAACACAGCTATAAGTTCCAGCACCCGGTCTGTCCGGGTAGGTATAAGCCGGATAGCCGGCGCTTTTTTTCCGGGATAAGATCCTAAATTAAGCATTTTCTTCGTTCGTTTTGGGTGGGTTGGATTTGTTTTTCTTTAGTCTCCCGTTCTTTTTCAGGGCCTCCGCAATGATCCATTGCAACTGCCCGTTGGTACTACGAAATTCATCGGCCGCCCACTTCTCTAATGCTTCCATGGTATCCGCATCAATACGCAGTACAAAACTCTTGGTTGAAGACTCTTTTTTCGCCACAATACACCCTCCGTTTTAAATAATTAGATTGCCTGATGGATAAAAGCGGCAATATCATCTATGACATACGACGCCACCGGCTTCTGCTGCTCATACTCTGCCGGCAGGCAAACACCCTCTCCTTCAAAGAAGATATAGTTCAGCCCCGGATAACTTTTCAGCTTTACCCCGGGACGATCTGCTACCCCCTGTCTCCAAAGATCAAAATCCTTCATAGTAACCTGGTAATCTCGTTCTCCCTGAAGGATCAGTACAGGAACGGTCAGAGAACGCAACGTCTCCAGTGCATCATACCGGGTGATAAACACCCAGTATGCCTCCGAACCCGCACCGAAAGGAAAACCCAGGGAGGGATCATAACCAGCTGTACCGTAGCGGTCCAGGTTATCAGCCTGTGCTTTCGCCTGCTCCACCATCTCCCGGGTCAATCCGGGTTGCCCGTGGGAAAACAGGTACTCCAACTGCTCTGCTATCAATTGAGGAAGCGGGCGCGGCGAACCGGCCATCATCACAATTCCTGCCACATCCCCGGCTTTCTGAGCGATACGCGGAGCCAGGATAGCCCCCTGGCTAAGTCCCACCACATATACCGAAGATAACTCAGGATAGGTAGCGGCCAACCGTACAGCCGATACCGCATCATCGGTTGTCTCTTCGTCAAAGGTTCCCTCATTCTCTTTTTCCCAGTCAAGACCATATACATACGTACGTTTGTCGTAACGGATAGAGGCAATACCCTGCCGGGCCAGCCCCTCTGCCATATCAAGAAACACTTTATTAGGGCCCAATGTACCATCACGGTCCGAGGGTCCGGAACCATGTACGAACACAACCACCGGAAAAGGTCCTTCCCCGGCAGGTAGTTTCAATATTCCGGGAAGCTCATACTCTCCCGTACGGACCACCAAGGCACGTTCTCCTTCCCTGAGTTCATCCGCCGATGCTGGAGTGGAGGTAGAAGGTACAAACCGAAGCCCGTTAATCTCTCCCTTATCATTGGTAGAGAGAACGAACACAAGAGCACCCTTTTCAAATTGTATATCCGAGGTAACCACAGTCATTCCCTGCATATTCTGCACCTTCCACTCCCCTTTGGATTGATAGGCTCCAAGCTAAGCCTCCAACTGAGTAAAAACCTGCCCCAACGCCTCTGGCGGTATCTGGGAACGGATCTCCTCCTGCATATATACAGCGATCGAATCTCCCCTGCCTTGTTGCAGGTAACCGAATATCTTCTCAGCCAGTTTCTCCGGTTCTCCGGCAGAAAGAGTAGCTGTACCCAGGCACAGACCAATACATACGAGAAGAACTCTCCCCACCAGGCTACTTGTAATCGTTTTCATAAGCATGTATGTTTAATAATGTAACGTACCTGTATTGATCACCGGCTGTGCAGATTCATCCGCACAAAGCACTACCAGCAGATTGCTCACCATAGCCGCTTTCTTCTCTTCGTCCAGCTCTACTATCTCCTCTTCGGAGAGCTTATGAAGAGCCATCTTCACCATAGTGACCGCTCCCTCTACAATCTTCTCACGAGCCATGATAATAGCAGACGCCTGTTGGCGGCGAAGCATCACAGCAGCGATCTCCGGCGCATAAGCCAGGTAATTGATCCGTGCTTCCACCACCTCCATACCTGCCATAGCCAGCCGTTCATTGACCTGCGCCTCCAGTTGTTCGTTGATCTCGTCTCCACCGGAACGCAACGTAATAGCATCCCTCTGCGACTCATTATCGTCGTAGGCATATTGTCCGGCCACCTGCCGCAACGCAGCATCACTCTGTATCTTGACAAAATTCTCAAACGCATTCATCCGGTTAGCCACCGAGTTAGGCATAGCGATCTGATTGCTACCGTGTTTGCCCGTAACAGTGCTTGTGGTACTCATGGCCATTGTTTGCGAATCGATCTCGAACATCGCCTTATAGCTATCTTTGAGTTTCCACACCAACACCAGGCCGATCATCACCGGATTACCGATCTTATCGTTTACCTTGATCGGCGCAACATCTAGGTTGCGGGCACGCAGCGAAAGTTTCTTTTTACTCAAAAAAGGATTTACCCAGTAAAATCCGGTTTCCCGGAAAGTACCCTGGTATTTCCCGAAAAAGACCATCACCAAAGCTTCGTTCGGTTCGAGAGAAAAAAACCCGAACAAGAGGGTAATAAATACCAATATACCGGCAAAACCTCCGGTAAGTCCCCAACCCGTATGGGTCTTTGCAAAAGTAAACGCCCAGATAGTGGCTACCAGCAGCAACAGTACTACGGCGATCATCAGGAAACCACTTGCCCTGAATCCGCGAAAGTCTTTTTCGTTTGTAGTCATACACGTAAATTTTATAATATAATTTTGATATCACAAATATATCGTTTAAAAATAGAAAAACAATTGATCCGGCGGTAATTATTCCGGTTTTAACATTTATTGGTTTCTTTGAAAAACTGATTGGTGGAAGAAAAGAGAAGAAGGAGAATGAGGAGGAAAAGGAAGTGTATCCCCCAGTAAGTTAGTTTATAAATTTGTCATGCTGAACGGAAGTGAAGCATCTGGCTATCTTCCACAGACGCAGAAAAGATCCTTCGACTACGCTCAGGATGACAAAAAACGTCATTATCGAATTGTTTTATTACAAAAATAATAGCCACTCAGGAGGACAAACACAAGGATTTGTTCATTGGGAGATGTTCTCCTGATGAACAGCAGTATTAAAATGCCTATTATAGAGGTAGAGCGGCTATGAAGCCGCAATATAAGAAGTCACCGGCTGTGAAGCCGGCGACAACAAGGGAGATATGCAACAACCACTTTATAGCCGGCGGGAACTCCTTCTTTACTTAAATCGATACTATTATTAATTTTTCTCTTTCAGCAACCGTTCCAATAAAGCGTTTTTCTCTTTTTCCAGTTCAAGCATACGTTCGTACAAGCTTTCCTTTTCTTTAGTAAGGTTCAGGATCTCTTCTACAGGATTGTAGATGTTGCCAAAATTCTCATTTTTGACCTCATTATGCGCACCAATATTCCCTACACTTCCACTCTGAAAAGTATTATTCTCCACAATCACCGTAACCGGATCTTCTTCCAGTTCTTTAATAGCCTCCGGAGTTACTCCCAAAGCTTTGGCAAACTGAGTGATCATCTCATCCTCTATTACTTTTTTCGCTTCGTACATAGATATGGCCGCCTGGGTTAATCCCAGTGTCAGAGCCACCGTATCCTGTTTAATTCCCAGGGCACGACGAAACCATTTAATGGCATGGCCGTGATGCGTATTTCTCTCTTTCTTATCCGCTGTCTCCATATTGTAGGTATGTGTTTTATGGTAACAAAAGTAATGAAA
>JAJQBG010000422.1 GCA_021203405.1 Bacteroides sp. | reverse complement strand
CCCCCGGAAGATGTGCTTCCGGGGGCTATACAAGCATTTACATGGGATCAGATGTCGTGATCGTCATCACACTCTTCTTCTACCCGTACTACCTGGGGCTCTATTCTCCGGTAGGAGATATTTGTGAGCATGTTTTTCAGGGTTTTGCCGGGAGTGAATACAATTTTGGGGCGTTTCATCAGGTGGGCGGTTACCTCTTGGGGTGTTTCAGCGGGACGGCTCCCTGCTGTGGGGCGGAGATTACCGAGTTTGCCTACCTGTACGATGTGTCCGGCTTTGATATACCGGCCGATGATGGTAAGTAGGCTATTGAGCACTACTTTTGCATCTCCGGAGGTGGCGGTGGTAAGGAGGGAGATTTCGTGACAGATGGAATCAAAATCCATGAGGTTTCCACAGACTACCTGGCCGTACTGGAGGGTCTTGCCTTTGTTGGGGCCACCGGGAACTTTGCGTTCTACTACATAATAATTAATTGCCATACAATTATAAAGTTTTTAGGTTAAAGAATTGGTTAATGTTCATACGGGCACTCTTTTATTACCCGGGAGTTGAGTTTTTCGAAGGTGATCGCATCGGTTGCTTCCTGAAGCATTTTACCTGGTGAAAAAATGATCCTGGGTTTCCTCATATCGGTGGCCTGGAACTCTTCTTCCGGGTCTACTCCCCGGCTGCCTGCACTGAGGCGGAAATTTCCGAGGTCGCCGAGTTGGAGGATATTGCCGAGGCTGAGTTGTTCGCTCATGACCTCTACAAAGCTATCCAGGATGAGTTCTACACCTCCTTTGGTTGCGGTGGATAGGAGGGAGATCTGTTTGCAGAGTTGGTCGAAGGTGATCTTCTGTTCGCAACGGACCCGCCCGAAATACCGGGTTTCTCCGGCATGTTCTCCGGAAAGTAATTTGAGTTCGATACATTGAAATTTTAAAGACATACTATTCAATCATTAAGGGTTACTAACTAACACAGGGTTGCGCGCTTTTACCTGTTTGACGGGGCAAATATAAAGCGGGGAAAATAGTCGTGACCCGTAACTTCCCTTGCCGGGTGATAACCCCCCCCTGTAATGCCCGTAACTTACCGGGAATGTTAGTTTTTACCTCTGTTTTTTGTGAATATGTGTTTGGTGGTTTCATTATTTTTGCAGGGTACACAAAGTATCGATAAAACTATGAATCAAACGTCTGAATTTCGTATCAGGACTTATGGCTGGCAGGAACTGGCCTGTCTCTACAATCCGGGTGTGACTCCACACGCGGCAGTGAAAAAATTGAAAAGTTGGGTAGAGGAGTCTCCCGGGTTAAAACAGAAATTGCTGGAGGCTGAGTGGAAGCCTAAAAAACGCCTGCTGACTCCCCGGCAGGTGGAGGTGCTTGTTACGCATTTAGGGCCACCCTGAACATAGGGTTTTTTGCTGTTTTGCCTTCCCGGAGATCGTTGCTTCTCCGGGATTTTTTTTGTCTTCTTTTCGTGCACTGTTCCGGTGTAATAGCTGAAAACAGAGGTTTGATATGCTTGATCTTTTTTTGATAGATTCTTTCTTTGATACTTCGTAAGAAGTATTTTCTTTCTAGTTTATAATATTTAAATCTATATACTATGCAATATAGTCGGTTTTATTTGTGTTCGTTTTGTGTTCAACAGTGTTCGCTGGTGTTCGAACGGTGTTCGTGATGTGTTCAATACTGGTCTGTTCTCTGGTTTTTTATGCTAGAATTGTGTTGGATATTATACATTCAACCCACTTTGGGGTTGCAGGTTTTGCTACTCATTCCCCCCAGTCGTTCGCTTTGCTCTCTTCACTGGGGGTTATTCATATTGTACCCCTGTCGGGGTAATTTTTGCGGTACTTAGCTACTCATTCCCCCCAGTCGTTCGCTTTGCTCTCTTCACTGGGGGTTATTCATATTGTACCCCTGTCGGGGTAACTTTTGTAATAGTTAGCAACCAAAAAGTATACATATCAATAGTTTGAACTGTTGTCTCTGGCTTCCTGGCTGTTCTTGTTCCGTTTGGGGGTTATTATCTCCCCTATGGAAGTCCACCGGTTGTGAAGTGGTTGTTGCACGACTCAAAAGTGTCGGATTTTATCACTGGCTTCCCAGTCGGTGGTTTTCCGGAAGAGGGTGTATCAAAAATTAGTGGAACCTCTTCAAGGTTTATACTAGTGAGGTGTTCCTACCCCAGGGTGCCACTTCGCTCTACCCTGGGCTATTTATAGATCCCTTTCAGGGATTGGAGAAGGAGAATTACATACTTTTGATACCTCCTCTACATGGTACAGGAGCGGCTATAAAGCCGCAGGATAAAGAGTTTCCGGCTGTGAAGCCGGCGACAACAGCGTACAATATGTCTTTACAGTAATTCCATTGGGAGAACCTCTTTCGGTGAACGTAAAAACGAAAGTATTGAATAGTATACATTCAACCGCCTTTGGGGTTGCATGATCGCACTGCTCATTCCCTCAGTCGTTCGCTTTGCTCTCTTCACTGGGGGTTATTCATAATTTTACCCCTGTTGGGGTAACTTTTGCAACATTTAGCAACTAAAAAGTATACATATAAATAGTTTGAACTGTTACTGCTGGCTTCGTAGCCCCACACGGTATAGGAGCGGCTAGGAAGCCGAAGGGGAAGAGTCACCGGCTGTGAAGCCGGCGACAACCAGGGAGTGGTGCAACAAACACTGTGAAGCCGGCGGGAACATCGGTATGTCATTCTGCATGTGATGAGGGATCTAAATCTATTCCCTTAGGCTTTCTCCTTCAAAAATAACTCGTTTGCAGGTGGATTTAATGCGATCCAGCACCCGGTCTCCGTACCGCTCCGTTAAATCTTGTACAGTGAGGTTGGAGGTGATGATCACCAGTTTGCTATATTTTTCTACGGCATCGATGATCTCGGGAAAGGCTATTCGTCTTTTGCCATACTGGACGGATACTGTTTCGTTACCAATGTCATCAATGGATAATAAATGGAGTTTCAGGGCCTGGTCGATGTTGCGGTCCAGTTCCGGCAGATCGAAGCAGTTCATGATCTTCCGGCAATACTTCAGCAGGATCGCAGGGAGCACATACCGTCCCAGCAGTGATTTTCCTCGTCCGCAATTGCCATAGAGGAATAGACCTCTGCCCTGGTTATCAGTGAGCCACTCTGCGATCTCTTTGTATTCGGGTAGCTTTACATAGACTTTTCCTTCCAGGCTCAGAAAGTAGCGCATGGCATTGTCCAGCACATGTTCTGCATCCGGGATCTTTATATATACTTTATCCGAGGGTACCTTCATCCCTAAAAGGGCCATCTCCTGGCAGATACCCGATAGTTTTTTAGAATGGCTCATACGTTTTGTTCTTTAATCGCTCCGTAGAGGGATGGTCAAACAGGGTTCTGTTCCGGGTGGCCAGGTAGTTTCCCTCGAGGACTTTAATGAAGTTACTGCCACGCAGTATCCAGTCGAAACTACATTTCCATCCTTTGTCGTTCATTCCCAGCAGGAAGGGACTCCGGAGTGTTTGTTCAAAGACTTCTCTTATTTTATCCGGGCCGTGTATTTTTATAATAGCCTTGATCATCTCTTTGCGTTTGTAGCTAAGGGATTTTACTTCAGGTAGATATTCTCCCAGTAACGAATTAAAGAGGTCGAGGATGGATTTATAATTGATGGGATCATTTTTCAATACTCCCTCAGCTATTTCTCTCGCTGTCTCTTTTTGTTTATTTTCGTTTATCTGAATGGGAACTGGGCTTATCTCATTTTCTTTGTTTAACAGAGGTTTACTTGTGTCCGGACTTTGTTCTATAGGTACCTGAACGGTGTGCGGACAAGGTTTTTCCTCTGCTTGCGCAGTGCTTCGATTCCTGTGGCTCTCTCCTGATTTAATACCGGCCAGTCTCTTTTTCTCCCGCGTTTCACTGGTTTCATTGTTCTGGTTATTGAGGTATTCGGAAAAAAGCGGGTGCCATCTTCCGTAAAGGTGAAGAGTCCAAAATCTTCTACGACAGACTTAACTACGGAAGCGGACATACGAAGATCATAAGCTATATTGTTATAGTTTCTGGTGCTCATATGGTCGTGGCTTTCCAGGAGGCGTTCGAGTATCATAAAATATGTAGCATATCCTTCTGCTTTGTGTCTGATCCGTGCAGCGAGTATTTTCTCATTGTGACGGGCGCTACAATAGTGTCGGAAGTGCAGATTCTCTTTTTCCATAAGTCTTGTAAGATTTTAAATATTCTCCGGTAGGAGCAGGTGCCGGTGTGTATACTCATCCGGGTCTGCTCCTTGTGGGAGATTGTGTATAGTCTCTTTTACCGGTAAGTTTCAATAATCACTAAATGAATAGGCTCCTGTATCATTCCTGATAACTCTATATCAATAATTCCCTGGTTCTTTTCTTCTGCTTTTATTTCTCTGATCAACTCTGCGAGGATCCCTTCTCCATATCCGTAATAAGTTTTTTCCAGTTCTTCAATTGTGTGTCTTATCTCTTCGTTAATAAAGTGATGCCCGCTCTCCCGGGAGAAGAGATAGAGTTCTGTGGCGATCTCCAGCAACTCTTCCATGGTAAAGTCGGAGAGGTCTACAGGAGCGAGGTTATTGAGGTCTTCCAGGCAGGCGATCAGGGCCAGGATAGTTTGCCGGGCTGATATCTGCCTGCCGGAAGTGGGGTTTATGATCTGGAAGATAGTGGGTTGCATCAGTACTATGTAGCCTACAGCTTCTCTCTTTTCTCGTTTGTAACGGTTGGACCTCTCTGCGGGGTTATAAAAACTCAGCGGGTTTTCAATGTACTTTTTACCCAGGTAATCCATTAATGTTTGCCGCATGGGGCATTCGTTTTGCATGTGTGTTCTCTTTTCCGTGATCATACTGTTTGTTCTTTAAATAGTACATACTACACTCATCAGGATCATGGTAAAGAAGATGAGTAATAGGGTTACAAGTCGTCTCATTCTTTTTCCTCCTCTTCTATTTCAATGATCTCTGTTCGTTTACTGAAAAATTTAAAAATGTTTACTCTTACTTTTTTACCCTGTGACTCAAAATAGTTGGCAAAGCAGGAGTTGATCTCAATTCCATATACTACCAGCATGACCAGTACAGGTAGCAGGGGGAGATCGAAAGGTGCCCCAAAGGTCATTCCGATGGCTCCTGCTACAAAGATCCAGCACAGGTAATCTATGATCTTGTTAATAGTCCGCCGTACTGCACGGCTCAGCCGTATCTCTTCTTTCCGCTTCCGGGCTGCTTCAATACCAAACCGCAGGTCTGCCAGTACCAGGATGATGCCAGTACGAAAAACCACCTGAGGGGTGAAATAAACTCCATAGTACCGCTTAAAAACAGGGCGGTCATTCCTCCGATTAAATTCTCTTCATTCATTTTTTTTGTTTGTGTTATTAAAGATTTCCGTAAAAGTACCCCCTTCTTTAGCGGAAAAAATAATTTGCCGGCTGTAAGGATTAACATTTCCCCATAAGTTAGGCGGAGGGAAGATAAGCCTGTCCCGGCTCTTCTTTGTACATATATTGAGCGTGTCCGTGTAAAGAAATTCCATGTATTTTCATTTTATCCAGTAACTCTTTCAGGATCTGTTCCATCTCTATCCGGAAACTTTTGTAACACCTGTAATGAAGGGCAACCTCTGTGCAATGGTGTGAGATGCGGGTGGCCGTACACTCATCCAGTACCCGGGTTAACTCTTCCCGCACTCCCCTGCGTGTTTTGTTTCCCACCAGGGTAGTAGGCGAGTAGAGGTACAATACAATAAATATAAATTTGCGGCGGCTCTCCGCATCCCTCTCTTCTACGATCTCATTAAACCACTCATATAGTTTTTCGATCAGGGTGAAATCGCTCAATGTATGGGTGGTTTTCTCCCGGAACCTTTTTTTCAGATCTTCTTCTTCCTCCAGGAGATCTTTTAACTCTTGTATATACTCTAACATAAATATGCAGTTTAGTAGGTAATGCCGTGTTTTACTGTGTTTGTTCTTGTCCCCATTTCATGGCTTCATACAGGGAGAGTGTGTAGAGTTTAAGCTCTGGCATGGTATTAATAAAATCTACCCTGAGGGCTGCCCTGAGGGCCTGATCAAATAACTCTTTGTGGGTCTTCGCTCTTTTTACTTTTTTTACTCGTCTCATGGTTTGCTTGTTTTGTCGTGGATGATAATGTGTATAATCTTTATTAATAATCTGAGTAAGTTGTACTTACCCGGTATTTCACTGCTTTCTCCCTGTACTCTTCCCGGTTCATCCGGCGGATGGTCTTTTCCAGTTCCCGGAAGATAAACCGGCTGATGTTAGGCAGGATCACTTCCCTTTTCTCTCCGTCTTTAATGGCCTCTACCCACAACAAGGAGAGCTGTTTATAAGAGTCGTATTCCCGGCTCTCCAGTTCTGCACATACCATTGTTCCCGGTAAGATCTCCGTTTCGAAAGTAGTAGTTTCGAAATCCAGATCCTCTGTCATGCGGCAAGTGGCAGTACGGAGCCAATTTTTAGTTTCACGGATCCGGCTTACTCCTGCCATAGCTCTTTGTAAGTTAAAACTGTTAGTATACCTGATCCGGTAAGGATCAAAGTAGCAAAACTTATATTGAGGAGTTTTACCGGAGCCGGCGTAATACAAGCACTGTAAAAGATCCCCAGGGCACACAGGGTGATAAGCAAGGAGAGAATGAACTGGATTAGTTTCATAGTGTTTTGCGTGTTTTATTAAGTGTTGTGTCTATTTTAGGGTAGCAGATTTGATTTTTTGAATGACCGGAAGCCGTTCTTATCTGTATCAAAATATATCATTTGTTGTGGATTGGTTTTGGACCTGGTATTTGTGGATTTCCCAGGTAAATAGTTTGTATGGAGGGTTCCCCGTGCCTGTCGCAAGGTACCATCTGTTTTATAGAAATGGAATCTAACAATCCCCTCCCGCAACCTGGTATAGAGCTTTTGTAATTGCCAGGCTTTTTTAAGGGCCTCACTCTTATTCAGGCCGGAAGTTCTTCCTAAGGAATGTGCTTCTTTCATCAGGTTGCTTAGTAATTCTTTTTTTCTCATGGTTTATTTTTTATTTTGGTTCTCTTTTTTTGTAGGTTCTTCCCACATTTATTACTTTTGGAGTTGTATTACTTTATTGATACAAATATGCTAACAGTTAGTAT
>JAJQBG010000412.1 GCA_021203405.1 Bacteroides sp. | reverse complement strand
CGATAGCTTATGGGAGCAGCCCTCTCTTATATACGCGGAGAAAGTAAAACTGCAAGCGAGGATATTAAAAAAGTAGCAGGTAGTATGAGTGAAAAAGAACTCGAAGAGTATGCTTCAAAACCCAAATCATCTAAAAAGGGTAAATAACATGTAATAAGGTTTGTAAATGCGTGAAGAGCCGGCCCCACAGGTCGGCTCTTCCTGTTTGTTGTCCCCAGCAATCAGTTTACTATAAATTATCTATCTTTGTATTTTTAACTTATAGATAAAGGAATGATAGAACATGTTACAAAAGAGGATCACGACAGGTTAGTTGTTATCTGGGAGTCTTCCGTAAAGGCAACCCATCACTTTCTGGATAGAAAGTATTTCGAATATATAAAATCCCGTATCCCCTCTTATTCCGAATATGTGGATCTTTTTGGTTATCGGGATGACCAGGGAGTTTTACAAGGTTTCCTGGGTGTAGCCGGCGGTAAAATAGAGATGCTTTTTATAGATAGCCATACCCGGGGAGGGGGGATTGGTAAGAAACTTCTTGCCTATGCGGTAGAAGAATTAAAAGCCACTAAGCTGGATGTGAACGAACAGAATGAGCAGGGAGTCGGTTTCTACCTGCATATGGGGTTTGTATAGGTAGGCCGTACCGAAGTAGACGGAGAGGGGAGACCCTACCCGCTGTTGCAGATGGAAAAGAAATCTCCTGAAGCATAGAGAAAAATCTCCCTTCTATAGGAATCTGTTCTCCATATGCATTTCTATTCATCTGTTCACCGGGAGTTGCTCTCCCGGTGAACAAAAAGAGTATCTGTGACTACTCATTAGTATCTCATTCCTGCTTTATCGTCATCTCTCCGCCATACGGATCAAAATCAAACATCATTTTATCCGGTGCTGTTTTTACAGGAAGCTCTTTCCCCTCTTGTGTAACGGTGATCTTTCCACCGGTATTCTCTACTACCATTGTCAGAGGTTCCGTAAAGATCGTTTTATCTAATTCCAATACAGGAGTAACTTTTAGTATCTCTCCTTCCCGGACAGTATCCAGCTGAATATTATTTCTCTCTTCTATATAGGCTGCCACCTGATGGAAAGTAGCTACCCATATCTTATTTTCCTGTATTTTGATCTGATCAAAATGGTCCCACAGCAGGGTGGGATCTCCAAAAAGGTCATATCCGTAGGTAATACCGTGTATCATACTGGCTCCCCACTCTCCGGAAACTAGCAGGGTATCTACCCAGTTTTGGATCTTCTCCGGGGTACTTTTACTGTTGTTCCGGCCTATTCCGAACTGGTGGGTACGGGTACCTGCCCGGTCGCGGGAAGCTATTGCTTTTACTTCTTCGTTTAAAGCGTTGTAGGGGTAGCAGAATGTACGGGGAAATATACCCGTATATTCAAAAATAGCCGTATCATTTTGCTGGATCTCCCTCTTTACCTCTTCTATGGAGATCCGGGTAAGGTTCGGGTGCGACCAGGTATGGTTGGATATTTCATGGCCTTTTTCCGCCATCTTCCTGAGCTGTCCCCAGCTTACCCGGGTGGTATCCCGGGGTGTTCCGGAGTCTGCATTCACTGTTTGTCCACATACCCAGAAGGTTCCCCGGAATCCTCTTTTTTCCAGTTCCGGAGCTACCAGCGTATAATGCTCCAGCATACCGTCGTCAAAGGTATGGCTGATGGCACACACTTTATCATCTTTATAAGAAGCAACCCGGATCGTTACCCGGGCAAATGAATTTATACCCATACACAACAGAAGGAACAGGATCAGTTTTTTCATACCTGATAAGTGAATTTATTTATTGTTTGTATATTTATCTAACTCCGGCAAAGCGTTCGGGTCTATTTCATCGTATGTGATATTTTCGGCTACTATACCCTCTACATTCTCCGCATGGCTTACAAAGTCGCTCACGCTTCCTACATGTATATTCCTGATCGCTACATTCCGGATGGGCATCCGTTCATCTCCTTTCAGGTCATAGATCGCTTTGGCCGATTCACAGGTGATATTATTCATATAGATACCCTCAATGCGGGTGATACTCTCTTCATAGGTCGGGATCAGTGTTCTCCATTGGTAAAGAACCTCCGTATCTATTTCCAGTACTCTCAGGGTAGATCCTGTCGCTATATTCTCCATGTGGATATTCTCTACAAAAGCCCCTCTGCGGTGATTGGTCTTTACAAAGAAGAGGCGGTGTACCGAATTGGGAGCCACACAATCGTGCATATATACGTTCCGGATGCCACCCGATATCTCACTGCCGATACCCAGTAAAGTATGCCCGGCCATGATCGTACAGTTGCGCACTACAATATTTTCACAGGGAGTATTGAGTCTCTAGGCATCCCGGTTACGGCCTGCCTTGATCACTACCGCATCGTCTCCCTGGTCAAACAGACAATTTTCTACCAGGAAGTTGCGGGTCATCTCCAGGTCAATCCCATCGTTGTTATGCCCGTGCGATTTTACATCCAGGTTGCGGGCGATACCACCGTCACACATATAGATATGAATGGTCCAGAAGGGACTGTTACGTATTTTAAACTCATCCAGCAGAATGGTTTTACAACGGTTCAAATGGATCAGGTGTGGTCGCAGGTTATTCTCGCCTTTAGCCATCTGTCGCTCCTCTACCGGAACATCGGTAGAGGCCATCGTATAAAGCTCCTTCAGTGCTTCCAGGTGCGGAGTGGGGCGGGGAAACCAGGTACGCCAGGTATCCATGATCGGGTTAAGCATTCCTTTACCGGTAATAGCTATATTTTCGCACTCGAATGCATATACCAGCGGCGAGTAGTTGTAACACTCCATTCCTTCCCAGGAGGTCATTACAGCCGGTAGATAATCCTGGGGATCGTCTGTGAACTTAACTACGGCATTTTCCTGTAAATGGAGATTTACATTACTTTTGAAATGGATAGGACCGGTAAGCCAGGTTCCTGCAGGAATTACCACACGCCCTCCGCCTGCCTGGTTGCAGGCTTCTATAGCTTTGGCTATAGCTTCCGTGTTCTTGACTTCTCCTCCTTCTACGGCACCGTAGTCAGTGATCAGGAAATCTTTTTCCGGGTAGTTAAAAATCCGGATGGGATCCATCGGGAAGGGGGCTTCTACCTCTACGGTCTCAAACTCAGTCGTCCGGGCAGAATGACAAGCTATCAGTAACAGGCAGGACAAAATACCGGTCAGGTATTTTAAAAAGGTTGTTTTCATGGTATTTGTATGGTCTGATTCATGAGTCGGTTTCTTTCACTTCACAAGCAAAATTATAAAAAAACTCATTTTTCAGGGAAATAGGGATAACAAACAATCTGCTTTGCACGGATATAGCAGGTTTTGGTACAATATTCCATTATTTTTCTTCTGTCAGGGCCTCCAGGTACTTAGCGATATAGTGTTCTGTCTCTTTAGATCTATATTGTACCACATAACGGGGGTGTTCCAGGATCACAACTTCTTTGAACAGCTTTTCTTCCTGATTGATCTCCTGTACATAAAGCGCATTCTTTTTCCCCAGTACATAACACACTTTACGGCTGATACCAAATTCAAGCTGTTTTTTCAGACTCTCCTTCATAAAAGGTTTCATGATCCGGGCCAGCTCCTTAGCATCGTAGTAATTACAGTTTACCCAGTTACCTTTTGCGTTGCGGATAATAAAGCCAAGCGGGCAGATCGAATTGATATAAAGGTCTCCGTAAAACTTTTCCACTCCGCCATATCCCTGGATCACATCGTATACAAATACCGACGAAGGTTCGTGTGTAGAGACAGACTCTATGTGAATACCACATACTGCACTTATTCGTTTGGAATCTGTAAAAGGAATCCCGGTAACTCCGGCACCCAGGCGTCCCGGATTGATACCCAGTATCAGGCGACGTTCTCTTTCGTCGTTGTAGAATTTATTATAGAAAGCCTCCGAGATTCGGTTAATTTCCGGATTATCCTGAAAAGGATTCAGGATCGCTATATTTTCCGGTAAAAGGCCGGTAAAAGATAATTCCCGGTTAAAGGCGATCACTTTGCTGCCGAATGTTGCCATATATTCTATCTTTTATTGAGCCGGATGATCTTACAAAGGTAATTTATAAGAAGCGAACAGTTCACGGGCCCGGGTTAAGGATTCTTTTCCCGGTGGTTCCGTATCATTTAACGGATATTCCATCCCCAATTGCTCATATTTGGAAATTCCCATTGTATGATAGGGGAGGAGTTCCACCTTCTCTATATTGGGGAAAGCGGTCAGGTACGCTGCCAGTTCTTCCAGTAAAAAGTCATCGTCCGTCAGCCCCGGTACGAGCACATGCCTTATCCATACGGGAATATTCTCTTTTTTCAGGTAATCCAGTGTCTGCAAAGTATGATCCGGAACAGCCCCTGTTATTTTTTTGATGCATATCCCTCGAAAGAGACTTTATATCCAGTAGAACCAGGTCCGTATAATGCAGCAGCTCTTTTACCTTTTCATTGAAAACAGCCCCCGAGGTATCTAAAGCCGTATGGGTCTTTTCCCGGCGGCACAATATGAAGAATTCCTTTAAAAATTCCGCCTGCAACAAGGGCTCTCCCCCGGTAACCGTTACTCCTCCTTTAGCAATAAAAGATTTGTAACGGAGCGCCTCTACCAGAAGTTCTTCCGGAGACATCTCGTACTGCGGCTTTGCCTTTACATCCCAGGTATCAGGATTGTGACAGTAAAGACACCGCAACGGGCATCCCTGCATAAATACCACAAAACGTATTCCCGGGCCATCTACGGTCTCGAAACTTTCCAATGAATGAATTTTTCCTGTCATACTATTCTCCCGGGCGATGAAGCCCTGTAATAAAGAACCACCGGCTGTGAAGCCGGCGGTAATTAGTATAAATGTATGGAGGTGTTTTACTCCATTTTTTATGTGAAAAGGATCAACCTTCCGGAAGATCAAAGAGCGTGATTGATCGTTCTGGAGATCACATCCAGCTGCTGCTCTTTGGTCAGCTTCACAAAATTCACAGCATAACCCGATACATGGATCGTAAGCTGCGGATACTGTTTCGGATGCGCCATGGCATCTTCCAGAAGCTCCTTATCAAACACATTCACATTCAGGTGCTGTCCACCCTCCGGTGTAAAATATCCATCCAGCAGGTTGGTCATATTCTCTACCTGTATATTACGGTCTTTTCCCAGCGTAGAAGGAGAAATAGCAAACGTGTAGGAGATACCATCGTGAGCATGCTGGAAGGGTAGCTTGGCTACAGAAGCCAGTGCCGCTACAGCACCTTTGGTATCGCGTCCGTTCATCGGATTGGCTCCCGGTGCGAACGGTGCGCCCGCAGGTCTTCCGTCCGGAGTAGCTCCTGTCTTCTTTCCATATACCACATTGGATGTAATAGTCAGGATCGACTGTGTCGGGATAGCGTGCCGGTAAGTCTGGTGCTGACGCAGATACTCCATGAACTTACCTGTTATATCTACCGCAATTTCATCGGTACGGTCGTCGTTGTTCCCGAAAGGAACATAATCCCCTTCCCGCTCAAAACCTACAGCCAGTCCCCGCTCATCCCGGATCACTTTTACTTTAGCATCCCGGATAGCTGCCAGTGAGTCGGCTACAATAGAGAGACCTGCGATCCCTGTCGCACGGATCCGCTCTATATCTCCATCGTGCAGCGACATCTGGTAAGCTTCGTATGTATACTTGTCGTGCATATAGTGAATGATTTTCAGGGCATTGATATAGACCTTGGCCAGCCAGCGCATCATCTGCTCAAATTTGGCCATTACCTCTTCGTAATCCAGGTATTCACTGGTGATGGGTTCATACATCGGAGCCACCTGTACACCCGATTTTTCGTCGCGTCCCCCATTAATCGCATACAGCAGACACTTAGCCAGGTTGGCGCGTGCACCAAACAGCTGCATCTGCTTACCGATCTTCATCGGAGATACACAGCAGGCAATCCCGTAATCATCCCCGTATACCGGACGCATAAGGTCGTCGTTCTCATACTGGATAGCAGAAGTATCTATCGATACTTTGGCACAGAACTTCTTCCAGTTCTCAGGAGAGTTTTGTGACCACAGTACCGTAAGGTTCGGCTCCGGAGCAGGTCCCAGGTTATAAAGCGTATTGAGGTAACGGAAAGAGGTTTTGGTAACCAGCGTACGGCCATCTACTCCCTGTCCTCCTAACGATTCGGTCACCCATACAGGATCACCGGAGAAAAGGTCGTTGTATTCAGGAGTCCGAAGGAATCTTACGATACGCAGTTTGATAATAAGCTGGTCGATCAGCTCCTGTGCCTCCTCTTCCGTCAGGATACCGGCCTCTATATCGTGTTGAATATATATATCTAAGAAAGTAGAAGTACGTCCCAGGGACATGGCTGCTCCATCCTGGTCTTTTACTGCTGCCAGGTAAGCAAAATAGAGGAACTGTACCGCCTCCCTGGCATTTCTTGCAGGGCGGGTCACATCAAAACCATAACCGGCACACATCTTTTCAAAATCCTTCAGGGCACTGATCTGTTCAGCGATCTCTTCCCGTTCCTGAATGATCTCTTCAGTGATCTCCTGAATATCCAGGCGGACCATAAAACGTTTCTTCTCCTCGATCAGGTTGGCTGTACCATACAAAGGAACCCGGCGGTAGTCACCAATGATCCTTCCGCGTCCGTAAGCATCAGGCAATCCCGTGATAATAGCAGAACGGCGGGCAGCGATCATCTCTTCTGTGTAAGCAGAAAAAACTCCGGCATTATGAGTCTTGCGATATTTGGTAAAGATCTCTCTGGTCATCGGGTCGAGTTCATACCCATACGCATTCAGGCTGTTCTCAACCATACGGATTCCTCCTTTAGGGAAAATACCCCTTTTCAGGGGAGCATCCGTCTGTACCCCTACAATTACTTCATTTTCCTGGTCAATATATCCCGGTCCGTAAGTAGAGATACCCTGAGGTAGTTTCGTTTCGGCATCGTAAACCCCCTTTTCACGTTCAACTTTGAACATTTCAGTGAGTTTGTCCCAAACTTTCTTTGTCTTTTCTGTGCTGCTCTTTAAAAAAGAGTCGTCCCCCTGGTAAGGTGTATAGTTACGTTGGATAAAATCTCTTACATTGATCTCACGTTTCCAAACTTCTCCCCGGAACTCTTTCCAAAAATCGTCTTTTGTTATCATTTTTATTATACTTAAAGGTGTAAAATTAAATCCACTGCAAAATAATGCTTTAAAACATATTTT
>JAJQBG010000288.1 GCA_021203405.1 Bacteroides sp. | reverse complement strand
TTGGTTCACAGCGCTTCACTTCTATGGCCAACAGCTTTAATCACAGTAAACTTAATAAAAGAATAACTATGATGTTAAAAGGAAAATCCAACAAGTGGGCCTATCTGAAGTATCTTTGCATACTTCCGGTATCTGTGGCAGTATCTACAGTATTTGCCCGTCCGGAGATCGCCGGAAAGTTCGAACAGGTCTCCGAGGCCAAAATTAGTGATTTTTTTCAGGAGAAAAAAACAGATCCTGAAATAAGAGTGACCGGAAAAGTTACATCGCTCCGGGCAGACTCTACCGGGCAGGTGATCCGGATAGAGGAATTGGGAGAGATGCGTCCTCTTATAGTGATAGATGGTAAAGTAGTAACTCCTGAAGAGTTTACAGAACTGGTTCCCGAAAAGATAGATGCCATCACCGTATTAAAGGATGGAGCTGCTATCGAACAATATGGAGAAGAGGGAACAAATGGAGTCATTATTATTACGACTAAGCCGACTGGTGAAGAGAGTAACCCACAGGGAGCAAGGACTATTAAAAGGATCACTCATAAAAGAGATTCCGTCTCCTCCGTTACAGTAATAAGATCAGATACTGTTTTCGGGGATCAGCCGGAAAACAGGGAAGAGAGAAGAAGAGAGGTAAGAAAAGAGATAAATATCCAGGTTAATCCTACTACGGAAGATCTAAAGAACCAGCTATCTCAAATAGGTATTGTTAAGCTGGATAAAACATCCTACCGTATGCCTGAAGAGGCTCTCTATATGATAGATGGGGTGGAAATGACGCATGAAAAATTTCAGGCTATAGACCCTAAAACCATAAAAACCATTACGGTACTGAAAGGAGAAGCAGCGATAAAAGAGTATGGAAATAAAGGTAAGAATGGGGCCATTATAGTAAGTACTCTTCCTGATCACGGAGGAGTGATCCAAATTAAAGTTTCACCGGAAGCAACAGATTCCCTGTTCTCTGAGGTAAAAGAGAGGTTACGCAAAAGTGAGATCCTTACATCAAATGTAGAAAAGATTCCATAAGATACGGGAAGCTGTTCCCCAAAAGGACAGCTTCTCTTTTTTCAGAAAAGGGCTTTATAACCTTCATAAACCAGGTCATACATAAAGATCACGAACAGAAACCGGACAATGCAGCCGAAAAATATCAATACTGACACAAACTTCGGTCTTATTTTATAAAATCCCAGGGTAATGATACTAAGGGTACCAATAGTAGGTAACCAGCTGAAAAAGGCAAGCCAGATACCGTATTTATCGACTTTGACCCGCTGTTTCTCGAGTACTTCCGGATCTACTTTCAACCACTTCCCGATCCATTCCCATTTAGTATACCACCCCATTGCATAAGAGACCAGGGAACCCAGCCATCCTCCTATTACTGCAATAATAAGGCAAATCCACGGAGTGCCTCCGGCTACCAGCATCCCTACCAGTATAACATCGGGACTAAAGGGGATCACTGTTCCACCCAGAAAAGTACCGATCAGAAGCCCCAGGTAACCTAATCCTTCCAGCCAATCCATATCTCTATTTCAATTGTAATTTTGTTCGTATTCAACCAGGCTGCAAAGATCGGAAAATTACCCATCTTACTCCATAAGATCTTAATTTTATTTGTCCGGATATACTTATCTCCCGTTTTTTTATGTGAGTTTGTGAAAACAAACATACGCGCTATTACTGTGAAAAAACCGCTAACCTTTATACTCCTTTTTTTGCTACCTGTTTTAGCAGGAGCCGGTTCACGCACCGACTCCATTCTCCGTGTATTAGACCAGGAACTGGCTGATCGTCCGTTATACGCTGAAAAAAAAGAGATGCGGCAAAATATATTACGGCAGCAGATCGCCGAAACAAAGGATGGACAGACCCGTTTCGACCTCTGTACCAAATTATACAAAGGATATATATATTACCAGAATGATTCTGCCCATAAGTATGCAATGGAGTCTCTCCGGATAGCTGAGGAGTTGGGGAATAAGACGCTGCGGGTGACTGCCGAATGTAACCTGCTTAATTCTTACATACTGGCCGGCCTGTACCATGAATCAGTAGAGTTTATGAACAGTATTGATATTGAGGGGGAAGATCCCGCACTGAAAGCGACTTTCTACCACCTGGGGATGAATCTGTACAGCAATCTGGCCAGTTATAACCACGGCACTCCCTTTCACCTGCGATCCCTGGAGAAAATGACCTGGTACCGGGATTTTGCATTGATCTGCCTGAAAGAGGTGAGTGAAAAGGAGTATGAGAGATTACTGCTCAATAAACTGATATGGGAATCGGAAAGAGATTCGGTGATAGCCTATATGCATGGTACACTGGAAAGGTTTGAATATACCCATCACCAGCAGGCAATGATCTTTTGTAGTTTAGCGGGTCTTTATTATGGCAGGGGAGAGCCGGAAAAGGGTATCTATTATTATGCCCTTGCTGCCATCCATGACATAAGGGATTGTATCCGGGAGACGGTGGTATTGCGGGAACTGGCAAGAGCCCTGACCCGGGAGGGGGAGGTAATGGCCGGTAGCCGGTATATGCAGACTGCACTGGAAGATGCTAATTTTTATAATACCCGGCACCGGAAAAGAGAGGTCAATGCGGTCCTTCCGGATGTGGAACGGGAAAAACTCCGGGTGATTGAAGAGCAGAAAGATATGTTGCGTCTTTACCTGATAAGTGTGTCTGTTCTTTTAGCGGCCTTGCTGATCGCATTTTACATTATCTACAGGCAGATCCGCAAAATCAACCAGGCTAAGCGTTCGATCGAGAGGCAGTATGAGGAGATATCGGTGATTAACCGGGAGCTGGAAAAAGCGCGTTGCAGACAGCAGGAGGCTAATAACCGGCTGGAAAAGACGAATAATGAGTTGCAGGAGTCGAACGAGATCAAGGATCAGTATATTATACAATCCCTTTACGGGAAGTCTGAGTATATGGATCGATTTGAGGAGTTGTTGCGTAAGGTAGACCGGAAAGTGAAGGCCCGTCAATATGAGGATCTGCGGACGCTTCATAAAGACTTTAATATGAAGATGGAACGGGGCAATATGTTCTCTGATTTTGACCGTACGTTCTTGTTACTCTTTCCTGATTTTATTACTGAATACAACAAGCTTTTCCTGCCGGAAGATCATGTGACACCCGATGAGAACGGAAACCTGAGCCCGGAACTTTGTATCTTTGCCCTGATACGTCTGGGAATTACGGAGAATGAGCGCATTTCCCGGTTCCTGAAACTTTCGGTCAATACGATCTATGCCTATAAGGCAAAAGCAAAGAATAAATCGGTCGTTCCGAACGAAGAGTTTGAATACCGGATCATGAGGATCCGGAAACAACCGGGTTTTATAGCGGATCCGGAGTTATAAAACAGTTATATTTTTCCGGATTGCTAAAAACACAATTCACTGACAAACAACAAATTATATCATTTAACAATTCATATTTCCCCTATATACTTTCCCTTTCTTTTTCAGGGTAGATAATTTTGGGATCAGAATCACAACCGAAAGTGATCGTTCGATAGATCTTAAAACCATTTACCATGAAAATAGCTTCATACACTAACACACAGACCGGCTGGCTCGTTATTATGCGTATCCTGGTAGGGTGGCATTTTTTATACGAAGGTATAGCCAAGATCCTGCAACCGGGATGGTCTGCCTATCCTTACCTGATGGATTCACAGGGTTTCTTTGCCGGGTTCTTTCACTCACTGGCGGCTGATCCCACTTTATTATCCGTTGTGAATATATTGAATATGGCAGGGCTTACAGTGATAGGACTCTCTTTGATCCTGGGATTTTTCTCCCGGCCGGCCTGTATCGGCGGCATTCTTTTCCTGCTTCTTTTCTATCTGTCGCATCCACCTTTTATCGGTGCCCGCTATATGATGCCTGCCGAAGGCTCTTATTTATGGATCGATAAAAATATAATTGAAATCGTCATCCTGGTGGTACTCTATTACTTCCCTACCTCCCATATTATTGGCTTAGACAGATACCTGGATCACTTCTCTTTAAAACTGAGTAAATAAAGAACACCATGGAAACTAAACCGGAAAAAACAGACCGGAATCCCCGGACAGACGCAAGATCATTAAAGCACTGGCAACCCTGCCTGTATTGGGTGCTCTTACCTACGGAGTCTATAAAAAGAAGAGGTACGATCATACGCTGCGGGATGTAAGCGATGTATTCAGCCTGAGCAAAGAGACGGCCACCATTGCTCCGCTGACTCCCAATGGTGAGACCATACGGCTTGGAGTGATTGGCTTTGGCGGACGGGGAAAGTACCTGCTCCGGGCTGCCGGTTTTGCCACTCCGGAAAAGTTACAGGAGTGGATCGATTCCGCTAAGACGAATAAAAAAGATACCCGGTATGAAGAGTTCCGGCAGCAGGAGGATCTGAATATTGTGCTGGCAGGTATATGCGATGTTTTTGATGTACATGCCGCAGAAGGAGTGGCAGCCGGAGCCAATGTTTTCCGGGAAGGGGTCGGAGGAAAAATGGGGGCTGCTCCCAAACGCTACCGGCACTACCGGGAGATGCTGGCTGATAAAGATATTGATGCGGTAATTATTGCAACCCCGGATCACTGGCACGGTACCATGGCTATGGAAGCGGCCCGGGCGGGTAAACATGTCTATGTGGGGAAACCGCTTTCGTGGACGGTTCCGGAAACTTACAGGATACGGGAGGCTGTAAAAGAGGGCGGTATTGTATTTCAGTTAGGACACCAGGGACGCCAGATAGAGAGTTATCATAAAGCCAGGGAGATCATCTCCAAAGGGTTACTGGGAGCGGTCAACCTGATCGGGGTGTGTACCAACCGGAACGATCCGAACGGGGCCTGGGTGTATGATATTCATCCGGAAGCCAATGCACAGACCATTGATTGGAAACAGTACGACGGTGATCCGGAGCGTATCCGTGAATATATGGATTATATGCAAAAATATAATCTGATGAACTATGTAGGGCCGGAAGCGCGGGATAAGTTCAGTGCGGAACGCTTTTTCCGCTGGCGTTGCTGGTGGGATTACAGTACCGGCTTAAGCGGTGACCTGTTTACCCACGAATATGATGCGGTTAACCAGTTAATGGATGTGGGTATTCCCTACTCCGCAACGGCTTCAGGGGGCATCTATTTTTTCAAAGACGGACGCACCGTACCGGATGTATTGCAAAGTAGTTTTGAATTCCCGGATAAGAACCTAACGCTTCTTTATAGTGCTACCCTGGCAAGTACCCGGGACCGGGGCAAGGTAATTATGGGACACGACGCTTCTATGGAGGTGGGAGAAACACTGGTGGTAAAAGTAGACCGGGACTCTACCCGCTACCGGGAGAAGATAGAGCAGGGAATTATTAAACCCGATGTTCCCTTTTATACCTATGTACCGGGTAAGAACAACGTGGATGCTGTGACCTCAGCTACGGAACTTTACTTTGCACAACGGGGGTTACTCTACTCCTACCTGGGCGGAAAACGGTACGATACAACCTTTCTGCATGTACGGGAATGGCTGGAGTGTATCCGGAACCGGGACCTGAAACCCTCCTGTGATATAGATGCTGCTTTTGAGGAGGCTATGACTGCGCACATGGGTACCCGGGCTTACCTGGAGGGCCGGACCATGTACTGGGATAAAGAGAAAGAAGAGATTGTACGGGGAGAACTCTCCTGAAAATTAACCGATATATAAGAATCTATTCACCAGAAAACAAAAGAAAATATGTCATCAAAAATGTCCAGAAGGAAGTTCCTTTCTACAGGAGCAAAAGCGGCCGTTGCACTGACCGTTGTTCCCAGTACGGTACTGGGTAAAAAGTTTGGGTATGTAGCCCCGAGTGATAAACTGAATATACTGGGGATCGGTGTCGGCGGACGCGGAGCCGGTGTATTGAATGCTATGCAGAGCGAGAATATCATAGGGCTGGCAGATGTAGACTGGAAGTACAGTGCCAATACATTCAGTAAATATCCCAATGCAAAACGTTACTACGACTACCGGAAGATGTTTGACGAACTGGGTAAATCGGCTGATGCGGTAATGATCGCTACAGCAGACCATACGCATGCTATCATAGCTGCAGAGGCTATGACCCTGGGGAAACATGTCTACTGCGAAAAACCTCTTACCCACTCTGTATATGAATCCCGGTTGCTGACCCGCCTGGCGGATAAGCATAAAATAGCGACCCAGATGGGTAATCAGGGAGCCTCGGGAGAGGGAGTACGGAAAGTATGCGAATGGATATGGAACGGAGAGATCGGAGAAGTAACCCGTGTGGAAGCTTTTACCGACCGCCCTATCTGGCCTCAGGGGTTGAACCGTCCGGAAAAAGCAGAGCGCCCGCCCCGGACACTGGATTGGGATGCCTTCCTCGGACCGGCCCGATACCGCCATTATAACTCTATTTATACTCCCTGGAACTGGCGTGGCTGGTGGGATTTTGGTACAGGTGCCCTGGGTGATATGGCCTGCCACATTCTGCATCCCGTATTTAAAGGATTGAAACTGGGATACCCGACCAAAGTTCAGGGAAGTTCTACCCTCCTGCTGACCGATTGTGCGCCTAATGCGCAGATGATGAAATTTACTTTTCCGGCCCGGGACAATATGCCGAGAGTGGCCATGCCGGAAGTAGAAGTAACCTGGTACGACGGGGGATTGATGCCGATGCGCCCTGCCGGGCTTCCTGCCGGTAAAAACCTGAATGTAGACGGTGGAGGGGTTATTTTCCACGGAACCAAAGATACCCTGATCTGCGGTTGTTACGGAGTTAGTCCTTATCTGCTTTCGGGCCGTGTACCCAATGCTCCGAAAGTACTCCGGGAGGTTACCACTTCGCACGAGATGGATTGGGTGCGTGCCTGCAAGGAAGATGCATCCGACCGGATAGAAACAGCCTCTCCCTTCAGTGAAGCAGGACCTTTTAATGAAATGGTGGCCATGGGAGTACTGGCCGTCCGCCTGCAGGGATTGAACCAGGAGTTACACTGGGATGGTAATAAAATGGAATTTACCAACATTGCCCCGGATGCGACTATCCGCACAGTGATCAAGGATGGATTTACCATCAAGGATGGGCACCCCTCTTTCAATAAAACCGTAACCGACCCGGTAAATGCCCGGGAGTTCGCGGCTGAAATGATCCGCCACACCTATCGCGACGGCTGGAAACTGCCTGATCTGCCCCGGTAAAAAAGAAAAAAAAGTTAACTCA
>JAJQBG010000047.1 GCA_021203405.1 Bacteroides sp. | reverse complement strand
GAGCACGTGATTTGTAATCTCGGGGTCGTTGGTTCGAATCCGACAAGAGGCTCAGAAAAGTGGGAATTGATAAGATCAGTTCTCACTTTTTTATATAATTCTTTTGAAAGGAGATGCCAGGAATAAAAAATACCGTTAATCAACTGACTAACAGTATGATTTGAAAAGCAATATTATTCTGGTTTAGCTAAATTCTTATTTGTTCTTTTCTGTCAGAAGTTCTTATTTTTGCGGAATTATAATATTTCCTTCCGAAAAATCCACTACTATAACCTGTTCCCCTCCCATGTTCTTATTAACCCGGATATGCAGCCCTTTGCCGGAAAATACATCTGCCAGTTCTGTTTCCATTTTGAAAGCCATAATTCCTCCCTGCCACTGCCGATAAGAATCATTCCTGCTGTTATGGCGGAATTCAAGTTCAAAAAAGTCTTCATTCTCCTGCCGGGTAGCCTCATTAATTACCAGATTAAATGTATGATTCCGGATATGCTCTGTTTTTCCGTAATATTTAAATTCTATATTAATGAAGCCTCCTCCTATTAAGATCGCTTCAATGGTAACCGGATCGTTGCCTATCTCTTCTGCATTTGCTTCCGTCAGCATTTCAATTTCCTGTATAATAAGCTTATCCATGGCTGCTATCTCAATCGTAAAGGTATAACCTGCCACCTTTTCTTCCACTTCATTATAATATACCCATACCCTTTCTCCATCCTGGGGTTTGTATTTCAGCCGGGAACTATCTTTCGGATCCAAGGGATTTCCGTTGTGCAACAGAATGTAAAATGCATCTCCTTCTATGATAACGACATTGCCCAGTGCAACAAAATCAGCTACGATCAGATTATTTGTTAATTCCGTTTCATCATCTCCACACGATTGAAAAGAGGGAATAAATAGTAAAAGAAGGAAAAGAATAAGTATATTTGATCTTTTCATACAAAAACTTTATAAACCGGTTTATTATAAAAATGCGCGCACTATCTGAATACTGCATGTGTGGAAGTTAAAAATGAAAAGTTTCCTCAATATTATATACTTAAGTGCAGTATTTTTATCTTTGCTGCATTTTAATAGTAAACACATGTTTGGCAGGAATGAACGAGCTTGAACTGGCTGAAGGGTGCAGGCAAGGAGATAACCATGCCCGCAGGTTGCTGTACGAACAGTATGTCGGGCGGATGTTAGCTATTTGTATGCGCTATCTGGGTGACAGGGAAGCGGCTCAGGATCTCCTGCATGACGGATTTATTAAGATATTCGATTCATTTGATAAATTCACCTGGCGTGGCGAGGGCTCTTTGAGGGCCTGGATGGAACAGGTAATGATCAATGTGGTTTTGCAGCAACTGCGGAAAAACGATGTCTTGCAACAGGCTACCAACCTGGACGATTCTCCTCAGCTGTATGAAGAACCGGATGTTTCGGAAGTCGAAGCGATCCCCCGGAAAGTATTGATGCAGTTTATCAGTGAATTGCCGGAGGGATACAGGACTGTGTTTAACCTGTATACGATCGAAGAAAAATCTCACAAAGAGATTGCGGCTATTTTAGGGATCAATGAAAAGTCTTCCGCCTCTCAGCTGTTTCGTGCGAAAAGTGCACTGGCTAAAAGAGTGAAGGAGTATTTTAAGCAACAGTAAGTATGAAAAAGATGGATGAACCGTGGTTGAATAAGGTTAGGGATTCTCTTAAAGATTACGAGGAGCCTGTACCGTTTAATGGCTGGGAGAGGTTGGAAAGAGAACTTTCTGCTTCCCCGGGGTTTTCTATATATAAACGTCGCAGAAGATATATGGCAGTAGCTGCTGTCTTCTTATTACTGATCTCTTCTGCTTATATTATTTCTCTTTACTTATCAGGTACTACCCTGGAAGAGACTACTTCTCCGGTAGTTACTTTGATCCCTGATACTCTTGATCCTGGAACGGAGCCTTTTTCTGAAGAACAGATTGTAACTTCATTGCCGCAATATAAAGAGGTAAAACAGGGGATCCATCCGACGGTTGCTTATATACCAGATACACAGGAAATAATTCCTGAAGCAGGCGGAGAAATTCCGGCAGAAGATAAAATTATGGAAGTTATAAATCAAAAGGAAGAAGCTCCTGATATAACAGAGGAGGAAAATTTCCCTACTGCCGTTCAATCTCCGGAACGTAGAAAGGTCGCTCCTTCTTCTAAAGATAAACTCCATCTGCCGGTTGATACTAAAAAAGCGAGGGATTCACGGCGGTGGTCTATGGGATTGGCCCTGGCTAATACTACCGGTGTTTCAGGAGCGGGTGATAACTATATGGAATATAGTAAACTAAGCCTTTCTGCTATGGCAGCCGATGGAATTTACTCTGTAGAATCGGGTGCTTTGATCGTAAGAGAAAGTAATTCTCCCTATACACAGCGATTAAAGGATGTGGATTATAACCACCGTCAGCCTGTCACTGTCGGTATCTCTGTAAGAAAAGAGCTTTCCCGGGAATTCTCTCTGGAGACCGGATTGATGTATACTTTCCTGAGTTCGGATGCTTCTATTGATAATGAATATGTTAAAAAGCAGGAACAGAAGCTTCACTATCTGGGGATTCCTTTGAAAGCGAACTGGACATTCTGGGAAAAGAGCCGTTTCAGTCTCTATGTTTCCGGTGGAGGTATGGTAGAGAAGTCCATTGCAGGAGAGACCGGTTATGTATTTACCCAGGCCGGTAAAGAGATGAATGCAGGAGAGAGTACCTATAAAAACAGTGATCTGAAAGTAAAAGAACTTCAATGGTCACTTTCAGCTGCTGCCGGTGTACAGTATCATATTAATCGTTATATGGGGCTCTATGTAGAGCCAGGAGTGGCTTACTACTTTGATGATGGTTCTGATGTACAGACTATCCGGAAAGAGCGTCCGTTTAACTTTAATCTCCAGGTCGGATTCCGGTTCAGTTACTGATCATCCTTCACGATTGTATCAGAACCGGTTTGTGAAAGAATTTGGTACAATGAAAGATATTGCCTACTTTTGCAGCCAATTCTTTTAAATGTATCATTGCCCCTGGGTGGTCGTGTGCTTGAACACCACGTAAAAAAACAAGATTGTATGAATAATAAAGTATCTGTCCCCTTTATGCTGCTGGGGATTCTGTTTAATGTCTGTTTAATCGCAGCCAATCTTCTTGAAACCAAAGTGATCCAGGTCTTCGGGCTTTCCGTAACAGCCGGGCTGATGGTTTTTCCTATCTCCTATATTATCAATGACTGTATAGCAGAGGTCTATGGATTTAAAAAAGCACGCCTTATTATATGGACAGGCTTTACCATGAACTTTTTTGTGGTATTGTTAGGGCAACTTGCTGTAGCTCCTCCTGCTGCCTCTTTCTGGGAAGGCGAAGAACACTTTAACTTTGTTTTTGGTCTGGCTCCCCGCATTGTGGTAGCGAGTTTACTGGCATTTCTGGTAGGTTCCTTTCTGAATGCCTATGTGATGAGTAAAATGAAACTTGCCAGTCAGGGAAAGAACTTTTCTGCCAGAGCCATCTGGTCGACGGTGGTTGGCGAAACGGCCGATTCCTTTATTTTCTTTCCGCTTGCTTTCGGATGGATCATTCCCTGGAGAGAATTAATGATTATGATGGCATTACAGATCGTTCTCAAAACCGTATATGAAATAATCATTCTTCCGGTTACTATCCGGGTAGTAAGTTACATTAAAAAAGTAGAGGGCGATGATGTATATGATACGGATATCTCTTACAACATATTGAAGATAAAAGATATCTGATCTCTTTTCCTGAGTTTTAAATTCAACATAGCTTATATATGAAAAAAGGAGAAAGTGCAGTGGTACTTTTCAGTGGAGGGCAGGATTCAACCACCTCTCTTTTCTGGGCACTCAGAAAGTTTAAGAAAGTATATGCCCTGAGTTTTTTATATGGGCAAAAACACGCCCATGAAGTAGACCTCGCCCGGCAGATAGCCGGAGAGGCCGATGTAGAATTCCATTTAATGGATACCTCTTTTATTGCTTCTCTCTCCGGTAATTCTCTGACAGATTCCTCTTTAGTTATGGATAAAGAGGTTGTTCCGGGAAGTTTACCTAATACATTTGTACCCGGAAGAAATCTTTTCTTTTTGAGTATTGCTGCTGTTTTTGCCAGGGAAAAAGGAGTGAGAGATTTGGTTACAGGGGTTTCTCAGACCGACTATAGCGGTTATCCGGATTGTCGTGACTCCTTTATTAAATCCCTGAATGTAACACTTAATCTGGCTATGGAGGAACAATTTGTGATTCATACTCCCCTGATGTGGCTGGACAAAACAGAAACCTGGGCTTTGGCCGACGAGTTAGGAGTATTTGATATCATTCGTTCCCGTACCATGACCTGTTATAACGGGTTGCCTGCTGATGGGTGTGGGGAGTGTCCTGCCTGTAAACTCCGCCAAAGAGGACTGGAAAATTATTTAGCACTTAAAAATAAAAAATAGTATGGCCGATCTAAAGGAACAACTCTCTTTGCTGGGAGGTAAAACAGAATATAGACAAGACTATGCACCCGAGGTGCTGGAAGCCTTTGACAACAAACATCCCGATAATGATTATTGGGTACAATTTAACTGTCCTGAGTTTACCAGTTTATGCCCTATTACCGGGCAGCCTGACTTTGCGGAAATACGGATATGCTATCTGCCGGATATAAAGATGGTAGAGAGTAAAAGCCTGAAGCTTTATCTGTTCAGTTTCCGGAATCATGGAGCTTTTCATGAGGACTGTGTAAACATCATCATGAAAGATCTGATCGCTCTTATGAATCCCAGGTATATTGAAGTCACCGGTATATTTACTCCCCGGGGTGGCATCTCTATCTATCCGTATGCTAATTACGGTCGTCCGGATACCTGGTACGAAGAGATGGCTAAGCAAAGGTTGATGAACCGTACCTTTTAAAACTATTCGTGATGATAGGGACCATTATTTAAAATAGTATAAGCCCTGTATAATTGCTCTACAAAAATAAGATGTACCATCTGGTGTGAGAAGGTCATTTTTGATAAAGATATTTTTTCATGGGCGGCCTGGTATACTTTTTGCGAAAACCCGTACGGGCCACCTATGATAAATATCAGTCGTTTAGATACGTTTATCATCTTTTTCTCCAGCCAGTAAGCAAAATCGAGTGACCGGTATTCTTTTCCATATTCATCCAGTAACACTACATGATCTCCCGGTTGTAAGGTTTTCAGGATCAGTTCTCCCTCTTTTTCCTTTTGCTGGTCCATACTCAGGTTACGGTTATTCTTCAGTTCCGGGATTACTTCCATCGTAAAGGGTATAAAATGCTTTATCCGGTCTATATAATCCTGAATAGCTGTGATATAGTGTTTCTCCACAGTTCTTTCTACTACGATCAGTGAGATCTTCATATATTCTTCTTTTGTGCAAAAGTAATATAAATATAGAGAACTACTATTCTGTTTTCCGGACCCTACAGCCGTATACCCGATTTTTAGGAACAAATTCCTGTTCAGTATAACTAAAAATCTCTATATTTGCACCACAAGGTAGGGACAGGCTGCGGAAAATTTCCGGTCTACTTTACTGTGCCAGGTACAAACAAATTTGCAAGGGAATGAAGCGTCTTTATTTTATATTACTGGTAATGATACCGTTTACTTTCAGGCTGACAGCTCAGACTGTTTCCGTAAAATCGAATGTTTTATATGATGCTATGACTACTCTTAATGCCGGAGTAGAATTCTCACTTGCCTCCCGGTGGACCCTGGATCTGGAGGCCAATTTAAATCCCTGGAAATATTCGGAAGAGACTCAACTCAAACATTGGTTTATACAGCCCGAACTCCGTTACTGGCCCTGCCGCAAATTTGAAGGCCATTTTGTTGGAGCACATTTTTTATATGGAGATTATAATGTGGAGGGAACTTCCTTTTTTTAAGGATAGGAAGTATGATGGAAGTATGGTAGGAGGAGGGCTCTCATACGGTTACCAATGGGTTGTTTCTCCCCGTTGGAGTATAGAGGCAACCGTGGGAGCGGGCTATCTTTATATGGAGTATGATAAGTATAAGTTCACAGAGGAAGAGGAGGTTGAACAGGGAAGATTTAAGAATAGTTATATCGGGCCTACCCGGATAGGAGTCTCTTTTATCTACTTTATTAAATAACAAATAATATCATGAAGAGAAACCTGCTTCTTATTATATATATAATATGTGCCTGGCAGCTTGTACCGGCACAAACCAGGAATCAGTCTGAAATTTCCCGACTTCAGTTTCTCCGGGAAGGTGAAGATGTACTGATACAATTTGAAATGAATCTTTCGGGACGCAATCTGAAAAGCCGGGAAGCATGGATCATTGTTCCTTCTGTTGAAACAGAACGACGCCTGTTGGAGTTACCTGCTTTCTACATTACAGGTAGTAAAATGTATCGCTCTCTTAAACGGGCATTTGTACTGGAAAAAGAGCGTTATCCGATAGAACCTTATCGTATAGTGCGTGCCGGAGAAGTCTATGCCCCCTTTTTTATCAGGTTGTTGTGCCTTATGAACCCTGGATGGAAGAGGCTGAATTAGTTGTTCAGCGAAAAGAAGATTGTGGTTGTGAAGAAGGTTCGGTAAAACACCACATAATTGCCCTCAATAAAATGGATATTGCCAGTGTGGAAGTCCCTGTTCCGGAACCACAGGTAACAGAGACCAGACCGGCAACAGCGATTGAACCGCCTGCCCAAAAGCAGGAAGGCATCTCCACAGGAATTACCTCTCTGGAGGGAGTAGCCTATCTGGATTTCCCATTCGAACAATCCTATATTGTAGAACATTATGCAAATAATGAAAAAGAACTGGATGAGATCAAACGCAATCTTAATACTATTCTTCTCAATGAAAAAGCGGAGATCAAAGTGATATATCTTACCGGATACTCTTCCATTGATGGCACATACGCAGATAATTATCAGCTATCCAAAAGACGTACGGAAGCTTTGCGTGATTATATCCGGGAACGCTATGACCTGGCAGCCGGTCTGTTTATCCTTGACTGGAAAGGAGAGGACTGGGCAGGATTGGCTAAACTCGTAGAACCTTCCGGTACACCTTATAAAGAAGCAGTACTCAACATTATTGAAGAGGTTGATATTTTTAATGGAAGAGAGAAAAAACTAATGGATCTGTATGGCGGTTCACCCTATAAATATATGCAGAAGCATTTTTTCCCGTTGTTAAGAAGGGTGGAGTATAAAATAGAATACGTAGTTAGGGAGTAACCTGC
>JAJQBG010000408.1 GCA_021203405.1 Bacteroides sp. | reverse complement strand
ACCCCGCTTCGCAGGGAAACGGAGTAGCGAGCACCGCTTAGCCCTTGATTTTTTTTGGTACTTTTTTATCAAGAAAAAAAAGTACGATACACCCCCCCCACAAACTTTAAAAATAAAATAGTTATGAGAAAAATAAATCTGATCGTTATTCACTGCTCCGCTACCCGGGCAGACCGTGACTACCCTCCTTCGCAACTGGAGCGTGACCACCGCCTGCGGGGCTTTACTACTACCGGATACCACTTCTACATCCGCAAAAACGGAGAGATCCTTACCTGCCGACCACCCGAAAAGCCGGGGGCGCATGCCAAAGGGTATAATGCCCATTCCATCGGTATTTGCTACGAAGGGGGGCTCACCCCACAGGGCAAGCCGGCAGATACCCGCATGCCGGAGCAGAAACGGGCTCTTCGTATTACCGTGCGTGCCCTGTTGATCGATTATCCGGAGGCTCGGGTGGTGGGTCACCGGGATCTCTCGCCCGATAGCAATGGCAATGGGGTGGTAGAGCCGCATGAGTGGATGAAAGAGTGTCCCTGCTTTGAGGTGGGGGCGGAAATGAATGAGTATACAAATTATCTGAAATTTAAAAACCTATGAGTAATCTTTTAATAAAGAGAGTGTGCTTTCTTGTTTCTCTGCTGGGGTGTGCCTTTTATGGCCGGGCACAACTCCTGGCTAATTATTCTACTACGCCGGATATAGCTACTGTGGCTAAGTATGTGGATTTTCCGTCTGCTAATTATACGGGGATTGTACCCATTACGGTGCCTTTGTATGAAATTAAGCTGAAGGATTATACGTTTCCTATCTCGCTGGATTACCATGCGCGGGGTATTCAGGTCAATGAGCTGGCTTCTTCGATAGGGTTGGGCTGGACGTTGAATGCCACGGGTGTGATAAGCCGGGTGGTACGGGGCGAACCGGATGATTTTAATAAAGCCAGAGTACTGGATCCTAATATTGATTTTCTGGAATGGGTACCCCGCATTGGCCGTTTTTGGGCAGACAATGCCACGCGTATTAAAAACTTCGATCCAGACTATAAAAATATGGACTATGTAGAGAAGGAGTTTAAGGAGATTGCGGGTAGTGGACATACGGTTTACTCTTACTATGGCAAAAGCGATATGGAGCCCGATCTTTTTTACTTTAACTGTAACGGTATTTCGGGAAATTTTGTGTTTGATGTTAACGATAACGGAACGCAGCGGGTACGGCTGATACCGCAGCAGGATGTATCTATTCTCCATAGCCTGGATGGAGAGGGAAGAATAAAGAGTTTTGCCATGCGCGATAGCCAGGGAAATAGGTATAGTTTTAATACTATTGAGAAGCTGGAGCACACGGAACTACATACTTCCTGCATGTATGATAGTGAAAGGGAAGATGATATATTTTCAATGTATCAAACTACAACTGAGTATAACGCGGCCTGGTACCTGACCCGTATTGATATTCCGGGAGGCAACTACATGGCTTTTGAATATGATAATGAAGACTACCACATGCTGGATCAATTGGTTTATTCCTTCAGGGCTTTCAATCACCACGGGGATGCCAACAGATCCTGGGGTAATGATATAAGTAAAACTAAAAAAAGAATATCCCGTATTACTACGCCTGATCAGGAGATCACTTTTACTCCCTATTCCACAACCCGGGAGGACTTGAAGAATTGTTATGCCATTAAGGAGATGAAGGTAAAACTACTACGTACCAATCAAATCAAGGAGCAACTACAGTTTAAGCACTCTTACTTAGTAAGTCCTAATGAGGTTAATCCTAATATAGAGATGCGCAGAAAGGAGAAGAACAAACGGTTAAAACTGGATGGTATTGAAAACAAGCTTACTAAAGAGTCGCATACATTTCATTATAATCCTACCTTACTTCCTGCTACGTACTCTTTTCAGCAGGATTTGTGGGGCTTTTTTAACGGAGCTGCACAGAATAAACACCTGATGCCCTCTATCTGGTTTTATCCGGAAAAAACAGGGCCGGAGCGTTTTTCGCTCTATCACCTGGGAGATCATTACGAGTGGATATATAACAAAGGAGCTATCCGGGAGGCGTCTCCTAACCGCGTGATGGCGTGTATGCTTACAGGTATTACTCACCCTACAGGGAAAAACAGACTATGAGTATGAGGTCAATAAATTTACATGGGATGGTCAGCTGCGTTCCGGGGGAGGTGTACGGATCAGGTCTGTAAAAAAGTATAATAACGAGTTTGATACGCAGTCGGCTATGGAGCGCCGTTATACCTATAGTACGGGTAAGGTTATAACCATGCCTTCGTATGCGTTTCATCCGGGTACGGGTGTAGATCGTAGAACAGTTCGCCTGTTTGACCGTAGTCAGGTGCAACCCGGTACTACCCACGGTGGATATGTGGCGTATGAACATGTTACCGTGGAGGAGAAAGGCGAAGGGGAGAATCTGGGGAAAACGGTGTATAAATACCATGTGCCTGCTACGTATGGGGTAAAGCAGGATGGTATTTACAAGGCTACTGTAACCCATGTTGCAGCATATCCCTGGAGACCTGTGGACCAGGAACATATACCTCATATTACGGGAACAGAGAGGTATCCTTTTGCGCCCAACCCCATGTATGACTGGAACCGGGGGCAACTACTGGAGGAAAAGGTGTATGATAATACCGGTAAGCTCCGGGCAGAGAAAATATATAAGTATAAAAATTACTATGCGGCAGGTAATAAACCTTACTCTGTATATGGTATCCGTTTTGCTGCGTTGATTCCTTTTGATATGTCTGGTTATACTACATTGATACGTTACTCTAAATTTGAATATCTTACCGGGGTAGCCAGTGTGCTTTCTCAGGTTACGGAGAAAAATTACGAAGCGGGATCTGCTATACCCTTTACCTGCGAAACTTTTTATGAGTATTCTCCCAATCATCTAAAACCTGTAGGTATAAAGAGAACCCGTGAGGGGCACGGAGATTTTGTATTAACCCGCTATAAATACGCGCTAGATTATTATGTAAAGGGTATGCCGGATACGGATCCTACAGGATTACTGATAAAAAACAGGATGAATAAACTTATTGAGCAAACGGAGTTTATTCAGCTGGGAGGTGTAAATTACCTGACGTATGCGCAGATGGATGATTACAACGGGGAAATTTATCCTACGGCTACTTTTTCGCTGAAACCTGCTACGCCTATTACTAACTTTAAACCTTCCTCGGATGAGGGAATGACAAGTATTACCAAAGATTCCCGGTATAAACAGGAAAAGAGATACCGGTGGTATGATGAGTATGGTAATTGTCGGGAGACGACGGATAGCAAGGATGGAGTAAGTACGGTTGTGTTGTGGTCTTATAAGGGAAAACATCCGGTAGCGGTGATCCGTAATGCTACGTATGCGGAGGTAAATATGAAACTGGGAGCTACTTTGATGAATGGGTTGGCGGCAAAGCTGGTTCCTACAAAGGATGACTTTAAAAAGATCAATGCACTCAGGCAGTCTTTGTCCAAAGCTGAGGTTACTACGTATGTATATTACTGTGACGGAGGGCCGAGTGAAGTAATAAATCCACAAGGAATGAGTACGGAATATGCTTATGATAATAGAGGGAGACCTACTTTGATGTATTACGTGGAAAAAGACGAGCAAGGTCAGTCTTTGATAAGGCTACAAAAACTATATACCTATACACCTTATAAATTCGACTAACTAAGAATCTTTAACAATGAATAAAAACTTAATTCTATTTTTCATGCTTGTTTTAACGGGTATGATACCTCTTTGTGTGAGCGCTCAGCAGCTATATCATACCAATGTGAGGGTAAGAACGTATATGGATGCTGATTATAAGATTCATCAGGATGTATACCACTATTACGATGGGTTGGGCAGGAAGTTCCAGACGCTGCAATACGGGGTAACGCCTACTAAAAAAAGCCTGGTAACCTTACAGGAGTATGATACTCAGGGCAGTTTCTCTGCTTCCTGGCTTCCGGCAGTGGGTGATTTTTCACTGGGTGCTCAGGAGGTAGGTGCCCTGAAAAGCAGCAGCCGCGCCTCTAATGGCGATCAGAATCCCTTTACCAGCTATGTATACGAAAAGTCTCCGCTCCGGCGGCCTTTGGAAGTGTACGAGCCGGGAACCGCCTGGCATACGAATAAAAAAGGGGTGAAAACGTCTTACTATACCAACCTGTTTAATAACGACACGCTGGCTTGTACCAATTATATGATACTGGATGATCCTGACTTTAACACAGTGAAGTTGCGTAATAAAGGCCCTTATACAGCCGCTGAACTGTTGGTACTCCGCACCCAGGACGAGGATGGCAATGCATCGTTTACTTTTAAGAACCGGCAGGAGCAGGTGCTTTTAACGCGGGATATTGTCTATAGCGGGGGAAAGAAGGTACCCTACGATACCTATTATCTGTACGATGATTTCGGGAACCTGCGTGTGGTACTGCCTCCGTTGGCGGTAGACGGCGGTGCTTCGGCTACGGTACTGGATCAGTATGCCTATTTATATAAATATGACTCGCGGGGCAATTGTATCGGTAAAAAGCTACCGGGGGCCGACTGGCAATACTTTATTTACGATAAGGCAGACCGGCTGATCTTCTCGCAGGATGGAGAGGAGCGCAAAAGAGGCCAGTGGTCCTTCTCTATTCCCGATGAACTGGGCCGCACGGTGGTAACGGGGGTGTGTAAAAATACGCTGGATCATACTACCGAGCCGCTGAAAAACACGCTGGTAAAGGCTACGTTTGGTAAAGCGACGAATACGTATAAGGGGTATACGCTTTCGGGGGGTTACCCTGACTACGCCTACCGTACTGACGGTAGATTATTACGATAATTACGATTTTATGGGCTATAATGGAGTGCCTGCTAGTACCAACAGTCATTTTAAACCTGAAACTTTAACCGGTTACGGGGCACAGTATACGGGCGGTTATAAAGGAATGCATACGGGCCGGCTCCTGGCGCAGGTAAACGGAACGGCTGTACCGGGTTATCTGCACGAGGTGATGTATTATGATAACCGGGGGCGGCTTATCCAGAAGAAAGCGAGTAGTCATCTTTCGGGGGGAGTAGAGAAGGAGTATATGGCTTATAACTTTACCGGGCAGCTTACCGCCCGTAGAAAGGTACATTCGGCTACGGGGAAAACAACCCAGACGGAAGTGTATACCTATACGTATAACCATGCGGGGCGGCTTATTACTACGAAGTATAAGTTGAACAGTGGTGCGGAGGTAACGCTTACCACTAATACGTACGATGAACTGGGCCGGCTGAAAAAGAGTACCCGCCCGGCAGCGGCTTCGGTAGAGTATGGGTATAATGTTCGCTCGTGGACAAAGAGTATCTCTTCTACTAACTTTAAGCAATGGTTGTATTATGGCGACGCTCCTTCGGGTACCAAGGCATGTTATAACGGGAATGTATCGGCTATGAAATGGAATATGGAGGGGGTAGACCATGAGTTCCGCTATGGGTATGATAATCTTTCGCGGCTACTCCGGGCACAGTACCTGCGCAACGGAGCTCCTTCTTTGCGCCATGCTATTTCTGCCATTGCATACGATAAACATGGTAATATCACATTTGTGCAACGGTTAGGGCGCAGGGTAGAGAATGGTATCTTCGGGATTATAGACCATCTTGCTTTGACCTATCAGGGCAACCGGCTCCAACGTGTGAAGGAGGATGGTGGGGGCAGTACTTTGTCTAATTCGCGGGAGTTTAAAAAGTATGCTACGGCTACGCAGGAGTATATGTATAGTGCAAACGGTGCTTTAACGAAAGATTTAAATAAGGGAATTTCGGGAATTACATATAATTTAGTAGATTTGCCCGCCAAAGTGGATATAAAGAATCCGCAGGGTGAATCGAGAAACGAGTACCTGTATGATGCCGCCGGTAATAAACTCCGCACGGTGCGCAAATGGAACCCGGATTTCTCTACCACACCCGTGATCGGATCGGCTGTAACAACGGCTAATTTAACTCAGAGCAGCACCACGGATTATGTGGGAAACAAGGTGTATGAGAATGGAACCTTAAAGAAGATCTTTTTTGAAGGCGGCTACTACGAACCTTCTACGAGTCGTTACTATTATGAGGTGACGGATTACCTGGGTAGTGTACGTACTGTGACGTATGGCAGTGGTACAGTATTGGAACGAAGCAACTACTATCCGTATGGTATGTTGATGGCTGGTGAAGGGGCTCTTGAAGATAAACAGCCTTACAAATTTGGTGGTAAAGAGGAAGACTGTTTGCGCGGTCTTAACCTGCATGATTTCCATGCGCGTCAGTACGAGGCGGCGATAGGCCGGTTTACCAGTATGGACCCGATGGCGGAGGATTACTATTCGTGGAGTCCGTATGCGTATGGGTTTTGTAATCCGGCCAGGTTTAGTGATCCTACGGGTATGTTCAGCCAGGATCAGGTGTACAACGGTGGCAATTTACCTGAACTCTTGGTAACGGGGCAGGCTCCGCGGGTGCTGAACTTGAATATTTCGGTATCGGTTGCTCCTGTTTCGGGTTTCTGGGGACATGTTTCTTATCATCTGTTTGGGAATGTGCATCAGGGTTGGATGTACAATAAAGAGGGCCAGCCTGTAAAGATGGCTCCTTTTATGGGCTTTCCCCCGGATGCGGGTAAGAATCCTTTTTTGTCGTGGAAGAGTATAAAGGCGTGGAAGAAGAGTGGGCATGTGAAGTCTTTGTATAGGGATGTGACGAAAGGGAATAGGAAGAATACTGCTAAAAATATTGAGACGGATATAACGAAAGGAGAGTTTCAACAGAATCTGAAAGATAGAGGTTTTAAACCAGAGTCAATAGATGGGGGGGAATAAATTATTACCATCCCAATGGGAAAAGTAGATATTTTCTAAGAGATAATCCTGCTAACTCAACTAAAGGACCTACCGCAGATTATTATCGTGAGGTGAAGGGTAAAATAAATATAAAAATAAGATTGAAAGATAAATAGCTATGAGAATTATAGAAGATTATTCTGAATATGTATCAGAAAAGGAAAAACTATGTAAAAGGTATAATTATAGCCATACATTTCCGGAAAATGGTTTTTTCAAAAGAGTTTACTGTATTTACTGCTTTTGAAGCAGATGTGTATGCAGGAGATGAATTTTTTCAGGGAATTATAAATTTTATAAAACTGACTAAAGAGAATTATTTAAAGTTTTATTGTCTTAAACCATCTGCTGAATCTTTGCAAATAGGAGAAGAGAAATATGGTAT
>JAJQBG010000162.1 GCA_021203405.1 Bacteroides sp. | reverse complement strand
GTCTACCCCTGGCTCCAGTCCATTTACTTTGATTTGTGACGGATCCGTTCCTGAATATTTGGTCAGGGTAAAAACATTTTTGGCGGCTCCGTAAATGCGGATGCGGTCAATGTATTTATTCTCAAGTTTATTCTTCATCTTCAGGTTGTATCCCAAAGAGATATTTTCCAGTTTGAAATAGTTACCTTTTTCAAGGTACCAGGAAGTGATCATACCGGCGTCTTTGGTTATATGACCATATTTAGTATAGGCTTCTCTTAATACGTTGGCATTACCGGAAGATATGGTACCCATAGCATATCTGCGACGGTTATTAATATCAAAACCAAAAGCACCCCGAAAGAAAATATTTAAATCAAAATCTTTATAATAAAAGCTGTTGTTCCAGGAGAGGAAATGTTTGGGAATACCGTTCCCGATAATTCGTTTATCCTCATTCTTCTCCGACCCTTTACGAATAGAGTTTCCTTCTGCATCGTAAACCAGTAAATATCCCTCATCATCTACTCCCGCGTGTTGATATCCGTAGAAATTACCAACTTTTCCTCCCTCTTCCAAACGGAACAGATATCCTCCACTTGAACTATAAAGGTCAATATAATCTTGTTTATAAAACTCATTGGATAGTTTGGTTAACTTAGTCTTTCCGGTAGCATAGATTATACTGGTATTCCATCCATACTGTTTTTTCTGGATTAGGTCGGCGCTCAGGTTCATTTCGAAACCGGTATTTACAGTAGTACCTAAATTGACTGTAATTTCTTTATGGATCATCGGAGGTTGGGGGCATCGTATTTATATAACAGATCTTTGGAACGACGGTCGAAATACTCGAACGATCCTCTGATCCTACGGGACAATTCAAAATCAATTCCAATATTGGTTGTTATTCCTTTTTCCCAACCGATAGAGGGATTCGCGTTTCGTTTAGGACCAAATCCTTTCATCCATTCGCCATCCATCAGGTAGAAGTTACCTGAATCGTATGTGGCCTGTGATTGATAAGAACTACCGGCGCGGCCGGTTATACCGTAAGAAACACAAGGTTTTAAGCTATTTATCCAATCTTTCTGACTTGCCATAAATGGCATGTTGGCAATTTCTACTGCTACAGAAGCAGCCGGGAAGTAACCCCATTTATCATTCGGACCGAATTTGGTGGAACCTTCATAGCGTAAAGAGGCAGAACTCATAACGAGGTCTCTCCAGTTGTAATTGATACGTCCGAATACACCAATGAGTTTGGATAAGGATTTTCCTGAGCCCATGCTTGCTTCTCCTTTTTGCAGGTAACCACCATTAGCCATGTCGTGCCAGAGGAAATTATCGTAAGAAAAATCTTTATTTTCCATCTGCATATTTTCATAGTTGTCATCTTTCCAGGAATAGCCACCTACAAACCTTACAGTATGATCGTCTGTAACGAATGTATAGTTGGTAATCCACTCAATCTGTGTTGACCACCATTTCTGATATTGGAGATTGGCCCGTCCGGCATAGTTTTTTTGTTCGGACTCTGCGGAAGTAGGGGGGTAAAATAGTGTTGCTTTAAATCATTATAGTGTTGTGAATAACTGATGGCGGTATTCAAGTTATGTTTGGATGTCTTTATCAGGTTTAACTTAGCTTCGAAGTTGCCCAGCAGGTATACCCGGTCTCCTGCGTTCTGGTCAGATATCAGCTGTTCTACCGGATTTCTTGCTCCGGTAGGAGAGGTAGGGTGATAAAAACTACCATCTTCGTTATAGATAGGCATAGTCGGATTCATGTAGAGTGCATTGGCAAACTGTCCGGAATCTCCCCAGTCTTCTGCTACTTTACGGGCATACAAGGCACTGTTTACCTCTAATAGGTCACCCATAAATTTTTTGAGAAAGAGTAAATCTGGCTCCGTACTCTTCGCGTGAACTGGCCAGGTCAAGGCCGGTTGCTTTCTTGTAATTTAAAGACATGCCATAATTCCCACTTTGTGTGGAACCGTCGATGGCTATATAGTGGTTGGTATCGTAAGAAAGATCTCGTCTGATAGCCGCAGACCAATCGGTAGAAGCACCATAGTCATAAGCACGCATCGAACGGCGAAACTCATCCGCAGAAAGAATATCCGGTTTGTTCTTTTCAATATTTACACCGAACCATCCGTCATAGGTAACCCGTTTAGTTCCGGCTGCACCTGACCCTCTCCGGGTAGTAATAAGGATTACCCCATTCGCTCCGCGTGTACCATACATAGCTGCCGAAGCACCATCCTTAAGAATGGTCATCGATTCAATATCCTGCGGAGCCAGGTTACGCATATCTCCGTTCTGGATACCATCGATCACGATCAGTGGAGAGTTAGACACACTCAGGGAAGTAGCACCCCGGATTTGCAGGGAAGTTCCCGCATTCGGGTTAGCCGGTGCATCGTTGATCACACTCATACCCGCTACTTTACCGGTAATTAATTCCATGGGGTTACCTACCGCACCCTGCTGGAAATCAGAACGGTTTACCTGTACAATGGAGCTGGATAGCTCTTTCTTAGCCAGTGTACCATACCCGATCACTACTACTTCGTCCAGTAATTCAGTATTGTCTTTTAGCTTTATATTCAGAAAGTTTTGTCCCTTATAGCTGACTTCCTGGGTATCATACCCTATAAAAGATACTATAATAGTAGAGTTCTCCGGAACACCCGATAGGGAAAAACTTCCCTCTATATCGGTGATAGTACCGTTATTGGTTCCTTTCACCAGAATACTTGCACCGATAAGCGGCTCGCCCTGCTCATCGGAGACTATCCCGTTCACGCTTTTTGCCTACGCATGTAAGAAGGAGGGTAGCAAAATAAAACTTAGTAAGACAAAGAGAATTTGTCGGAAAGTGTTTTTAATTTCTTGTTCTTTTTCCATTTCGTATTAGTTTAAATGAATAGATGTGTACCGGTTGTTAAAGCCGATAGACAAATGTAGGGGTGAACGATTATTTATGTAGGTGAAAGTAAACCTCAGGTAACTTTTTATACCTGTATATTTGGGCTAATTTACTGTCTGTTAGTTAGTTGTTTTTTGTGCTTTCCCTGCCTTAGGTAAATAAGAAAGGAGGGCAGAAAAAAAAGGGGGGCCAGCTATTTTCCGGCAAAGGTCAGGGGTTATCTGTATAAGAACAGAGTTTTTTAACCCGTTCTTCAAAGTCCTGCTTTGTATTAATGGCTTTTGATTTTACCTTGCTTCTGTAATTATAGATAGTACGCAGCGAATAATTCAGGAAAGTAGCTATTTTATTACTGTCGGTAATTCCCAACCGGATCAAAGCAAAAATACGTAGCTCCTGGTTCAGTGTATTTTCGTTCTCCAGTTCGTATTGCTCTTCCTGCCTGAGTAGTTTATTGAACTCCCCCACAAAATTGGGATAGATAGTCAGGAAAGTCTTGTCAAAGTTGTCGTAAAGCTCCTTGTTCTCTTCCGGAGAACCAGTCAGTTTTATCAGGTCTGCCGTCTGACCCACCTTTACTTTTCGGTTTACCAGTGATTTAAAATTACTGAGCCTTTCAATATACTCCGTACAGATCTCCAGAAAACTCCCGATAAACTGTTCCTTGATCACATTCGCCTCCGCCAGGGAGTTATTGATCTGGATTTGCCGCTGATTGGCTGTTTTCAGGTTATCATATAATTTATTCAGATCCGAGTTTATCTGGAGGATCTCTCTTTGTGCCCTGGATAGTTTTCTCATCCGGTCGCTTAGCATAAATATAGTAAGGATCAGGAAAAACGAGAGTATGCTGATGGTAATAAGTAACTTGCGTAAATTATCCTGGTGCTTTTCCCTCTCGATCTGGAAAACGCCGTCTATTACCGGCAGGAAACGGGCTATCTGTATATTGCGCAGGCGGGCGTTGTAAAAGTTAGCATCCTTCATACTCTTTTTAATATGGTTATTCGCCCGGTTGATGTCCTGGTCTTCAAACATTAAGATTGATAACGTACGCAACGATACATTCTCTTTGATGCACGCCCTGATATCTGATATAGCCGAAAGAGCCAGATACTCTTTCTGTAACTCCCGGTTACCCGTACGTTCATAATAATAAGCGATCAGGGAGGTAATGATCGAGTAATCACGGGTATCCGGCTTTACTCTTTCCAGATACCCGAAGAGGTGCTCCCGGGCTTTTTCAAATTCACCCAGCTCTACCTGTTTGGTACCATAATTAATAGCGAACTCGTAGGTTTCCGGTGTAAGACTACCCAGCAAAGAATCCTGATAAGCAAGCTTATTGCTAACCAGCGATTTGATATCGTTGCCATCCTGGTACTCCAGCCAGTAGATATAGGTATCAAAGTAGGTTTTGTAATAAGTTGTTTGCTGTTCGGCAGAAAGATACTCCTTCCGGATGGAGTTTAACAGATCAATCGAAGCATTGAACATACCTGCTTTGGCATTAATACCTGCGATCATTAGTTTACTCTCCTCGATCCAGGCATTGTTCTTTAACTGCCGCGCAATATCCGCACACTTGTTTGCATACAACCTGGCTGAATCGCAGATGTAGGTTTCGTACTCTTTGGTAAGACCCTGGTAAATGATATACCTGTTCTCCCGGGTAAGGTTCCGGTTATGCAGGGCACTTTTTATATTCTCGATACGGTTCTCCTTCTGTTCGTTATAGAGATCTTCGTTCTCAATAGCCTGGTCGAGTTGGCGTAGCAGTGTTTCCAACCGGTTCTTACTGTTTGCATAGAGAAGGTTACCACCTGATAAAAGCAGGAGACAGCATACTAAGCAGGGGATTCTAAGTCTAAGGTGCAGAGTGTTGGTTTTCATAGTAACAACGTAAGTAATGGATTCGGCAAAATGAATCAGTAAACAAATGTAAGAGATTATATGGCATAAACTAAACTTTTGAAACTAAAATTTTATCCTGAGAGACATTCTTTGCTGTGTGATCGGGTGAACGATCCCGGACAAAAGTACAACTTTCGGGGATGAACAAAAGGAAAACGGGAATGTTGATATAAAAAATCACTTCCATGAAAGAGCAGTCAACACCCAAAAAGAAATTCTCTTTTGCTGTCCTTGGTAAGATCTTAAAAGATACGTTTCAGGGATTTCAGGATGATAATATTCCTACCCTGAGTGGTTCGCTGGCTTATGCAACCCTGTTCTCACTGATCCCTTTTCTTTCGCTTCTTATTACCATCGGAACTTTTTTCCATGCCGATCTGACCAATCAGCTCTATAATCAGTTGCAACCTATTATCGGAGCAGAAGTAGTAGATCAGATCCGGGATATTATAGACAGTGCTGAAGAGTCGGATGCCTCTACGCTGGCTACTATTATCACTCTGGGAGTAACTATTTTTGGTGCTACTGCTATCTTTGCCGAGATACAAGGATCGCTCAATACTATCTGGGAAATAAAGGCGGTTCCCAAAAAGAGCTGGCTTAAGTACCTCCGGACTCGTTTGCTCTCTTTCTCCATGATCCTGGTAGTTGCCTTTATTCTGTTGGTGACTTTTGTTATTACCAATGTGGTCGGTCATCTTACCGATAGGCTTATGGCAGGGTATCCTGAGTTTGCAGAACCGCTGGTAAAGATAGTGGGAATCGTGATCAATCTGTGTGTAACGATCTGTATCTTTGTGCTTATCTTCAAAATGCTGCCCGATGCTAAAATAAAGATCAAAGATGTGTTTGTAGGAGCCCTGGTTACTACCATCCTGTTTCTGGTAGGTCAGCTGGCTATCTCTTTTTATATAGGCATTGCCAATATCGGTTCTGTATATGGGGCTGCCGCATTTATGGCTATTCTGATCACCTGGATCTACTACTCCGCCATGATCATTTATATCGGTGCAGAGTTTACACAGGCATGGGCCAATAAATTGGGTAGCAAAATATTTCCGGATGAATTTGCGGTGATAACAAAAACAATTGAGGTTCCTCAACAGGGCATAGAAGAGGAATAAACGATGGATCTAATCTCCTATCTTGTCCTACATATGTAAACAATATAGTAAAGTTGGATTGTTTTTCTGTTTCTTTATGTAGAAGGGTAAAAAAAGGAATTTCCAGAAGGTATGATAAATGCAGAAGGACAGAGTATTCATTAGCCTATGAAAAACTATCTCTGATCACTACAGTAGATCAGAGATAGTTGAAAAGATATAGATTCCTGTAGCCTGACAAATTCGAAACTTTAAACAGGAATATGTGTAGACAGTGCCTGGTGTTGCTTTTAATGAAGAGTCCCTTTTTTATCTACTTTGAAAGTGACACTCTCTTTTTCACCACTCTTGTAGGTCATCTCTATACCAAATTCATAAATGTCGTTTGATTCCCCCAAGAAAGTAAAACTATACTTCATACCGTACTCATACAGATGATTAAACTGAGTGAGTTGTGTAGTCCATATACGTCTGTTTTCTGCTATATCAAACAGGGTGATATCCAGACGATCCCGGTTCCATACATTGTCCAGAAAGAAGTAATTGTTCGTAAGAGATCGGATAGGAGTATTCCGGGTAGAAATAGTTAGTAGCCTGGTGTGTAGTACCGTTGGGTTTTACTAAGTAATAATCAGAGCGGGTATCGATAATAAAACTATCCTCGTACCAGGAGTATATATCTTTAATGTTCTCTCTTTTTTCCTCTATATCCAGCCGTACCGGTTTATCGGTAAGTAAATAAAACCCCTGTAAAAGAGATTTAGGAGTTTCGTTTCGGGTATCTACCAGATTGAGGGTAGCAAGAAGCTGATCTTTAGGCTGATAAATTCTTCCTGTCAGATAGTTAAGATAGTACTCTTCGTATTCTCCATATCCTAAATGGTGATTATAGGTACGCGGGATCTCTGCATCAGCCAACCACTCTTTTTTCTGTTCACGGGTAGAGGGATCAAAAGCCCCTGTCCAGATCCTGTTATTTTTCAATCCTACCAGGAAATCCAGATCCTCAAAGGAAGAATTTGCTTCTCCGACAGTGCTTCCGTGATCCTTTATTTCATAATATATTTTTTCATATTCCTCTTCTCCTGTTACTGTATAAGAGGGAAAGACCATACCGAAATCTTTTATTTCAAAAGTAAACCCATCACTGGTAATAATAGAAGTTGTTTCCCAAGGTTTAACTGTTTCTATCAAAGGATGACGGTCGAACCCGGTTACATCGTTTAGTTTATACTCGTAAAATGCTGCTTGTGGGGGTAATTTAACCAGGCGTTCATTAGGAAATTCTTCACCGGGATACACTGTAGTCGGATCCTCCTCGTCAGAACCACAACTTACATAAAAGAGTGTTGTACATGCTAGTAATAGAAATAAAATCT
>JAJQBG010000225.1 GCA_021203405.1 Bacteroides sp. | reverse complement strand
ATTAAAGAGGCATGATCCTCTTTGCCGGAAAGAAGTTCAGGAATGATTGCGACCAGTTCATTGGGATGGCCTCTGAAAAGAATTTTTTCCATCGGGATCTAAAAAGAGAGCGAGGGGTATACCTTTTATTCTATATTTATTCCAGAGAGAACCTGCACCCGGCCCTTTATCATCAATTAATTGTATCCACGCCGGCTTATCTTCTTCTACTGCTTTCCTCCAGTTTTCTTCTTTATCCTTACAGGCAATACCAATTATTTCAAAATCATCTCTATCTTCGAGTTCCCAATAAAGCTTCATCAGGTTGGGAGTAGCCATCCGGCAGGGTCCGCACCACGAAGCCCAGAAATCGAGCATTACATATTTACCCCGGTAATCGGAAAGCTTTACCCGGTTACCATCCAGGCAGAGAAGATCGAACTCCTCCAATGTAGCTCCTACTCCACTTCCTCTGAGAAGTTCAAGTTCACCCTCTATTTTAACACCGCTTTCAGTGGCTTTTACGGAGGGAGTAAATGTCCGAAAAGTTTTTTCATAAGTTGGAAAGTGTTGATCTTTCAGGTAAGGATCGTTAAAGAGAAGATAAGCTGCATAGGTTTTATCGGGATTTTTTTTGATAAAAAGTTCTTTTAAGAGAGAGAAGTTGTCTCTCTTTCTCAACGGCCTCCATCATTATCAGAGACAATTTTCTTTTTATTTCCGTACTATCTTCTGCATACTCTTCTCCGCTTGCCAGGAGAGTCTGGAACTGAGAGTGTAATATTCTGAGCTCTTTCACGGCTTTACTTACAGGCTGCATATCCGGTATCAGATACAATCCTCCTTCCGGATAAATAGCCTCCCATTCTGCCACATTTCCGGAGAGAGAAATATCTGCATACCCTTCCAGGAATATCTCCACTCCGTTTCCGTTTATATTCAGGTATTCCGGATCATTCACTCTTTCTGCCGGTATATAAGAGAGGTAAACGGGTTTATCTTTGATAAGGGTAGAATAGGTAAACTCGTTTTTAGTAGTCACAGTAATGGTATCGGTAACGATCCAACCGTTAAAGAAGGTATCGTTCACTACGACCCAGATCTTATCATCCGGTTTCAGACCTTCGATAGTTGCCGTAATGGTATTGGCACTCCTGGGTAAGGGGGTGGAACAAGATAGAAAGATGCATAGCACTAATAAAAGAAAGAGGGTGTATTTCATGGTAAACAGGTATAAATGATTCGCTACAGTTTGTTTGGCATCTGCCAGGGAACACCCGGCTCTGTAATCGATAAACAGGTATAAATGATTCGCTACAGTTTGTTTGGCAGGGATAGGACAAATATAATTATAATTAAGAGAATACGAGAGTTTCAGAAGAAAAAAATTGCCGTCATCTTCGCAGATGACGGCAACCTTACCTACATACGTAACAAAGAGTTAACTATTTAAAGCCAGCGGGTAAACCGTTTGATATACCAGTTCTTTACCAGCTGGGTAAGGAGACAATAACACAACAGGGTACCAATAAGCCAGGGGAAGTAGCTCCAGGGGAGTGGTACCAGGCCGATGGAGGTTCCAAAGGAGGAGAAGGGGATCACCAACCCTATGGCCATAACCAATCCGGTAAGAAGCATCACCGGCCAGGAGGCACGGCTCTGGATAAAAGGTATCTTCCGGGTACGGATCATGTGTACGATCAGTGTCTGGGAGAGTAACCCTTCCACGAACCAACCCGACTGGAAGAGTGACTGGCTTTCGGGAGAGGTACAGTCGAAGATATACCACATAACTAAGAAGGTGGTAATATCAAAGATGGAGCTGATAGGCCCTATATAGATCATAAAACGGCTCAGGTCGGAGGCATCCCATTTACGGGGCTTCCGAAGATGCTCCCGGTCCATCCGGTCAAAGGGAATTGTGGTCTGGGAGATATCGTAGAGCAGGTTCTGGATAAGCAGATGAATGGGAAGCATCGGCAGGAAAGGCAGGAAGGCACTGGCGGCCAGCACACTGAACATATTACCGAAGTTGGAGCTGGCTGTCATCTTGATATACTTCATAATGTTACCGAAGGTCTTGCGGCCCTCTACCACTCCCTCTTCGAGTACCATCAGATCTTTATCCAGCAGGATAATGTCGGCACTCTCCTTGGCAATATCCACGGCAGTATCTACGGAGATACCGATATCAGACTGACGCAGGGCGGAGGCATCATTAATCCCGTCTCCCAGGAATCCTACTGTATTATTCAGTTCCTGAAGCAAAGTAATAATGCGGGTCTTTTGCAAGGGAGTTAGTTTGGAAAAGACTTTGGTCTCCAACAGATGATCTTTCAGGGTTTCATCATCCATCTCTTCGACCTGATTTCCGGTAAGTGAATAGGTGGTATCGACGCCTACCTGGCGGCAGATGGTTTTAACAACGGCTTCGTTATCGCCGGAGAGCACTTTTACCTCTACCCCGTGGTCGTGCAACTGGCGGATGGCTCCGGCCGCAGAATCTTTGGGAGGATCCAGGAAGGCGAGGTAACCGATCAGTACCATGCCGGCTTCATCTTCAACGGCAAAATCGTGCTCTTTTTCAATCCAGCTTTTATGGGCCACGGCCAGCACGCGCATACCCTCCTGGTTCATCCGTTTACTGATCTTATAGGCCTTCTGGCGCAGATCATCGGTCAATCTCCTTACCTCTCCGTTAAACTCGGCATGGGTACAGATCTCCAGCATCTCTTCTACAGCGCCTTTGGTAATGATCTGCCGTTTTCCCTCTTTATCTTCTACCACCACGGACATACGCCTGCGGGTAAAATCAAAGGGTATTTCATCTACTTTGTGGTGGTTATCCTTGAGGTGTTCGAGTTGTAATTCGCCTACATGAGAGAGTACAGCCCGATCCATCAGGTTCTTAAGCCCGGTCTGGAAGTAGCTATTGAAATAGGTATGGCGCAGTACTCTTTTTTTATCGTCCACAGAACCGTCGGAGTTAAGATATTTTTCCAGTACAATGTGGTCTCGTGTCAGGGTACCGGTCTTATCGGTACAAAGGATATTCATGGCCCCGAAGTTCTGAATGGAGTTGAGGTTCTTGACAATGGTCTTTTTGCGGGACATCATCACAGCTCCCTTAGCCAGGTTGGAGGTTACGATCATGGGGAGCATCTCCGGGGTAAGGCCCACGGCTACGGAAATGGCAAAGATAAAGGCATCGAACCAATCGCCTTTGGTGATTCCATTGATCAGGAAAACAAAGGGCACCATGACCAGCATAAAACGGATCAGTAACAGACTGACATTGTTGATCCCTTTATCGAAACTGGTCTGGGCCCGTACACCTACAATATTTTTAGCAATGGTTCCGAGGTAGGTGGAGCGGCCGGTAGCAAATACCACACCGATAGCCGAACCGCTCACTACGTTGGAACCCATAAAACAGATATTCTGTAACTCTACCACACTACCGGTACGGGGATTTCCTTTGAGTTCGGGATACTTTTCCACGGCATCCGACTCACCGGTCAGGGAGGATTGGCTCACAAAGAGGTCTTTGGATTCGATGATCCGCATATCGGCCGAGACCATATCTCCGGCAGCCAGGTAAACCAGGTCGCCGCGTACAATTTCTGAGATATTGACCTCCCGGCCCTGACGGATGGAATCGCGGTATACCGTAGTACTGTTCTTTACCATCTTTTGCAGGGCCTCGGAGGCTTTCCCGGATTTCCACTCCTGGTAAAAACGGAGCAGGGCACTAAGCAGTACCATGGTCGTAATTACGATCACACTGGTCCATTCCCGATCTTCGGGGGCTGCCAGCAGTACATCAATGGTCAGGGAGACAACGGCAAGTGCCATCAATACCCCGATAAAGGGATTGATAAAGGCTTTTATAAAAGTAACGATAAGTTTATCTCTTCGCTCCCGGGCTATCTCATTGGGCCCGTATATTTTCAGGCGGATCTTTATATCTTCTTCCGTAAGGCCGCCCGGAGTGGTCTGGAAATAGGTATACACATTCTTCAGCGGCTGGGTAGCAGCCAGAAAGACTTTCTCCGTATTGAACGGATAGGCCTTTGCCCTCTTTTTTCGTTTCATTTTGTTCCACATCATAGCTTGTCTGTTTTTTAAGGAGACAGCCGGGCTAGGGGGTCCGGTTCACAATATTTAAATGATGCGGCAAAATTAGAATAGAGTACCCGGGAAAGGTGTTAGAGGGTTATTAAAAGGTTATTAGAAAAAAATTAGAAGTTCCTTTCCTGTAAAAATGGAGGGTGACAGCACTTTTACCACCACTTCTGAACGCCATCTTCCCAGGTAAAAATGCGTTCTTCGACCCCACGGGTATGGTTCTTTAATAATAACAGTGCGTTCTCAGGGACATCTTTAAAAATAAGAAATCGCTCCCGGGCAACCTGACTCCCTAAAGAGTTCCATTGGCCTGCTCCCCAGTAAACAAGTTCATAGTTATCTCCGAAATGGATGCCATTATCATCACTCCGTGGTACACATCTTACAGCTTCAACCTCTACAGGCAGGCCCAGGTCAAGCCCGATCCAGGAATCGAGGTTGTTATCAGCGGCATGGTAATTAGTTAGCCAGTCACCATCAAATGCTTTCGGGTAGTCATGGTTGGGATCATCGTTATATATCCCCTGCGAAGCTATGATCTTTCCCGTAAGCCTTTCATCTTTCCCTTTTTGGAACAATTGAAATTCTGCAATATTCAGAAAAGCCCATTTACGCCCGTGAAAGCGCCAATAGCGATATTTTTTAGTTGTATTTATAGGGATCAGGTCCGGATACTGATCATCTTCAATTTCATAGAAAGTTTCCCACTCTGTAAGAGTAGGGTCGTTGGTGGCTTCTACCCTGCCACCTAATAGACGGCTCTCCATGTGTGCTGTATGGTGAGCTTTAGGGAACTTACGGCGTAATACTATTTCACGAAGAGAAGTCGTATCGGGAGTCAGAAAATTTATCTCTCCCTGATTGTTAAGAATAAAAGGGTCCGATAGAGGAGTCAATTTTTCATCTTTATATTCCATCACCATATAAATCACTCCTTTACCCATCTGCCGGAAATGTGCAGCCCCGTTTTTCAGTACTCCGAAATCTATTACATTCCACTTATCGCGGGAAGAACAGGCTATATAAACATACGGGTCTGAAACTTGTGTAGTTTGTACAGGAACTGAGATATCAGTTACAGGTACATATTCTGCTGTAACATCCTTGTGAAAACGGGTTAACGGATTAAATATATAACCGGCTGTTTGCATATACCGGCTTCGTTCCGGAACCGGAGCATACACATTTCTGTAAATCTTAGGGATCACATGCATCGGGAAGAATACATCTCCGGGATCCTGATGGATATGGGGGATAGGCAAATGGTTTCTATTGTTGTTCAGTAACACTATCCATCTGTGATTCCCACTGGAACGATGTCCCCATTGAGGAATATAGTCAATAACAGCAGGAATACCATGCGCTCTCATAGTAGCCAGGATGAGCGAAGTGTATTCTTCACAATCCCCGAAAGGGAGTTTATCCAGTAACTCCGAACAAAAAAGGTAGAACCATACGGGATACGGGCAGAACTCAACATAACTCCTGATTTTTCATTGATTTCCCGGTTTATGAAATAACCGGCCTGGCATACACTGTGGTAATTTTCGTCGTTTACAAAATTAGAAGAGAGGGCAGTATCAAATTTGTCCGAAAGCTTCTCCCTCCAATCGTCCAGAACCTGTCCTTCTGCATATTTATAAGGAAGCAAATATTCACACACCTCTTCAAAGGTAAGATGTCTGCTCCAAGGATTTTCTTTCCACACTTTAAAGGTTTGTTCTATGGTATTAATAAGGATCTCCGCAGTAATTATTTCAATATCATTTTTTATTAAATCGTCCGAAAAATGAAAGGAACGGATGATGGTTTCAATCTCCTCTGAGTCCGCTTCATTTTCCAGAGAAGCGGCTATCTGTTTTTGATGCTCCTGTAGCCGGTTGCCCGAAATCGAAGTATGTCCGGGCATATTCTCTATAAGAAACACAGCTGCCTTCAGTTTTAAACTATCTTCAGGAGATTGGTAATAAAGATCTAATACTTTTTCTAACTCATGACGATTACTTCCGCTTATCTCCAGGACTAACTCAAGACGGGACTTTTCTGTTTGGCATGCAATAAGAGAAAAAAGTCCCCATACAAAGATACTCAATCTCGTTCTTACTACTATTAAATTTTGCTTTTTCATATCTACTCACAAACATAGGAATATTTATGATAGGGATTGACCATTGTATGTTACATACATTTTAATCTATGTAACATATAAGAGTAAAAGAGATAACTAAAATAGTTTTTCCGGGATATAGAACATACATTTTAGCCGACAGACAAAAAATCAGATATGAGGCAACCGGACCGTAAACACCGTACCCTCTCCCTGTCGGGAAATAACCTCTATATCCCCCTTATGAAGATGTACTATCTTATACACCAGTGCCATACCGATACCGCTACCGGAGGCATAATCGCGGTTGGTACCGCGGTAGAAAGGGGTGAAAAGGTTCTCCAGATCGCTCTCGGGTATACCGATCCCAGCATCGGAGAAGCGGAGGATGGTTTGATTTTTCCAGAAAGAGATCTGTACACAGGAGGTATGGTTGTCAGAGAACTTGCAGTTGTTCTCCATCAGGTTGATACAGGCGGTACGCAACAGGTACTCATTACCATGTACCGTAATAAGTGCATCATCTTCTGCCTCCTGCGCAAAGATAAGGTCTACTTTGTATTCTTTATGGGCACGCAGCACATGTTCACGGGCATCCAGCAGGAGTTCGTCAATGCGCACCTCCTGCATTTTGATCTGTTCCGGCTAATAACTGGCTTTGGCCAGGTTGAGCAACCCTTCTACCAGGGCTACCATGCGCTGTGAATCCTGCAAGGCAATGGTGATGATCTCTTTGTATTCTCCGGCGGTACGCTCTTTCAGCAGGGCTATTTCCAGCTCGCCGATCAGGGCGGCCATAGGGGTACGTAGTTCGTGTGAAGCATTGCTGACAAACATACGCTGGGCTTCGAAGGACTTTTCAATGCGGTCGAGCATTTTATTAAAAGTAACCACCAGTTCCCCCAATTCGTCGTTCTCGTTCTGGACAGGTACCCGGGCATCCAGGTTATAAGCAGTGATCTGCCCGACCTCCTTTACAATGTCAGAGACAGGACGAAGGGCACTCCGGGAAAAGATATAGCCGACTATGCCCAGAATAAAGATAGCTCCCAGCCAGGAGGCCGCCAGGACTTCCTGAAGGGCACTCAGTTTAGCATATCCGTATCCGTCGTAGGCAACGGCAGTTACTACATAGGTCTCTCCGTCGTGTTCATACAGTAAACCCACCACCTGGTATTTATCCTGATAGAACTCGATACTCTTTTTACGGATGATCTCACTGATCATTTCCGGGGTCTCTTTGACCAGGTCTATTTCGTAGGCATCGTGGTAAAGAAGTTGAAAGCGGGTATCATAAATAGCCACCTCTACTTCGTCAATAAACTCCCGGTTATTCATATAGATGGAGTGCAGGACCTCCGTTTCTACTTCTCCTTCCAGGAACAGGTTGGCTTTGGTTATGGCCTCTTTTTTCAGGTCGCGGTAAAACTCATTTTGTCGGTTGGTCTCACTGAAGAGATAGATCAGCAGGATGAGCAGGAAATAGACGGCTGCCGTTACTGCGGTATAGTGCAGGGTAAGTTTAGTACGGATCTTCATCTTCTGTGCGGAAAATAAAACCCATACCGGGTTTGGTGTGGATCAGTTTTACGGGAAAATCTTTGTCTATCTTTTTACGGAGGTAATTGATATAGACATCAATAAAATTGGTACCGGTATCAAAGTGGGTATCCCATACGTTCTCGGCGATCTCCATCCGGGTAAGTAGCCTTCCAGCATTCTTTACCATATATACCAGCAGGTTAAACTCTTTGGGGGTGAGACGTACTTTGGTCTCTCCCCGGATCACCTCTTTGGCTGCCAGGTTTACTTCAAGATCCGCGTAACGAAGGATATCAGACATTTTCTCTTCAGCCACTCCTCCCCGTCTTTTCAGCAGGACTTTGATACGGCCCGTGAGTTCCCGGAAATCGAAAGGTTTTACCATGTAATCGTCGGCACCGGCATCGAACCCTTCCAGTTTATCATCGGTAGTACCGAGGGCAGTGAGCATCAGGATGGGGATATCGGGATTGATCTGACGCACTTCGCGGCAAAATTCAAAGCCGTTCATTCCGGGAAGGATCACATCGGATATAATAAGCTGATAGCTTCCCGAACGGAACAGGCGGATCGCCATCTGCCCGTCGTATGCTACGGAAACCTGGTAACCTGACTCTTCCAGTCCCTTCTTCAGGACTCCGGCCACCCGTTGTTCATCTTCTACAACCAGAATATTCACCATAACTCAGAATCTTAAATTTATTTCCGCCCTGCGTGCCTGTGCACCCTGAAAACGACGGTTTATGTTATATAATTTCCCCTCTTTAACAAACCGGGCTCCGGTTTGGCGGAAGGTAAAATCTATTTTATGTGTTGCACATTGGTCCCGGATGGCAAGTACCCATTCGTAATGACAGGGGCGTGCTTCATAGCCGGATTCTCCGCCCACCACGACCTCTTCTACCCAATCGCCCAGGTAGGGAGCCAGATCAATGGCACTCAAAAGGGGCTCGCAGATAATGACCTTATGCCGGATGGGAGCCTCCCGGTAAATGGGCAACCGGTAACTGGCCCTCTCCTGGTTCTCTATCGTACAACAGAGGGTTACATTCTCATACCCTGCTCCCCAATCAGCCGGAACACATGCAGCAAGCCGGTCAATGCGTTTGGTGATCATAAAGAAATGGAGATCGCTACGCTCTTTGATCATATCCCAGGCTTCCTGCCGCCAGGGATCGGCATCTTCTACCAGGAAGTCGGAGGTAAAGCAGGTATATACCAGGGTACCCTTTTCCACTCTCCTTTACGATCCTTCCTGACCGGATAATCGAAGTTCTTTGTCTTCTCTACCCGGGAGCTATCTTTTCCGTGTTTACCATCGGTACGGTAGACGTAACAGTGTTGACAACCGGCACTCAGCTTGTGGCATCCGTGCCAGAGATTCCATATTGCAGCCATTCGGATTGGTTCAGAATACAAAAATAGGGTTTTACGGGGAAAAAAGAGAAACAATCACCCTTTTTTAAATCCTTGTAACCAGCGGGGAACAATGATCGCTCCGATAATAAGATAGGGGTAATAGGTAATAAGCCGCCATACAAAGGCGGCCACCAGTGTCATACCGGCTATAGGGAAAAAGTCGTTGTAGTATTCTCCAAACATAAATTCGCTGAAACCGCTTCCGCCGGGAGTGGGGCTAATGAGCATCAATACCCAGATCACGAATTGCCGGGCAAAAGCCAGGAAATAGTTCCCTATGGGGGAGAAAGCGAAAATCACAGCGACTACCACCAGGTAACGGGAACACCAGGAGAAGATAGTAGCGGCAAAAGCTTTTAACCAGAAAGTAAAAGAGCGGGTCTTCAGTTCAGTGGAGCAGAGCTGAAGATGTTCATTAAATTCGCCGATACGTCCACTCCATCTTCTCAGGAAAGGGAGTTTTATCACTTTTTTGAGTATACCCGTCACCCAGGCCGGACGTATGAATAGGGCTGTGAAAAGCAACAGGGTGAGCGCGACAATCACCAGGTATACTGCAACGAACAGGTATTTCATACCTACCGTGATGAGGGTAGCATTCCCGAAAAGCTGATCGATGGGTAGAAAGAGTAGCAAAAGGGGACAGCTTACCACCAGAAAGAATTCATCCAGAAAAAGACAGGAGATCATCAGGGCGGCACTCCGGCCTACGGGAATGCCTTCGCGGGTAAGGAAAAGAAAGATAAGACTGGATCCTCCTACATTGGAGGGAGTAACAGCCGAAGTAAATTCACACAGCATATTGACTTTGGTTGCCTGCCGCCAGGTAAGGGCTCCGTCTGTAATGATCCGGTAACGGATAATAAGACCCAGGTCTCTTCCCGGGATCAGCAGGAAACCGGCTATAATCCCGGTACGGGTATGGCTCTCAAAGGTGAGTTCCCGGAAGAGATACGGATCAAAATCCCGGGCAAGCATCCAGGCAATGACTCCCAGCCCGATCAGGACGGGAAGTACAATGTATCTTTTTTTGAACACTCCGGGATTTTCAGCCATAACTTACCTGTTAAAAGCTAAACAGTAAAGGAAGCACAAAGATCATGACGATCCCCATAATGACCTGCAACGGCAACCCGACCTTTATATAATCCATAAACGTATAACACCCGGCATTCATCACCAATGCGTTGGGGGGGTGTAGAGAAGGGAGAGGCAAAAAACATACTGGCTGCTACGGTTACAGCAAAGAGGAACGGATAGGGGCTCACCCCGAGCTGTACGGCCGATTGCATGGCAATGGGTGCCAGCAGTACCGCAGTAGCCGTATTACTGATAAACATAGTCATCAGGGAAGTGGTAAAGTAGATACCGGCAAGCAGGGCCACAGAACCGTATATTCCTAATCCACTAACCAGACTGTCGGAGATAAGGGAAGAAGCTCCGGTCTTTTCCAGGGCTACCGATATGGGCATCATACCGGCAATGAGGACGATACTCTCCCAGTTGATGGTTTTATAGGCGGCCTCCACATTCCGGATACACCCGGTAATGACCATAAGCAGGGCCGCTATAATAACGGCTGTTACCGGCTCTACCGGTATAAAATCGAACATCATGGAGATAACCATCATACCCATGATAGCGGCAGCTACCGGGGCTTTATAATCCAGGGTTACTTTGGCTGCTTCGGCCAGGGGCTGACCCAGTACCACCCACTCCGACTGCTCGGCACTGATACGGGCTATATTTTTCCAGCTACCCTGGATAAGGAGAACGTCTCCGTCATGCAACCGGATATCCTTCAGGTCGTTCCGGATATATTCGTCTTTACGTTGTATCCCCAGTATATTGATCCCATATTTATCCCGGAAACCGGAGTTCTTGACCTTTTGGTTGATCAGGCTCGAACTGGGCAGCAAGACAAGTTCTGCAATACCGATATCATAGAAATCGAGTTTGCTATCCGTAGGTTTTGCCTCTTCTTTTTCGGTGTGTGAGTTAAGTATTTCAAGCAGATACTCTTCTGCAAAACTTTTCATTTTTTCCGGTTCGCCGGATACATACAAAATATCTCCATCCTGTAACATAGTTTTAGGACCCGCCAGTTGCTGATTGACGGTTTTAAGCAGAGGTTTTCCATCGGAAATCCTGCGCACCTCCAGAATATGAAGCCCGAAGCGGCGTTGTATATCCAGTTCGGCTATGGTTTTCCTGATCAACCGGGAGGCCGGGATCGCTTTGAGGCGGTAGAGATTTTCAGTAAGCTGATACTCCTGCACCAGCTCTTTCAGGGATTTACCTTTGCTGCTGCCTCCCTCTTCTTCTCCTTTCTTTTTGGTGAGGAAAAGCCGACTGAGCGGAATAAGGGTAACGATGCCTACTACAAGGCAGACAATACCGATCGGAGTAAAAGAGAAAAAGGTTAAAGAGGGATATCCGGCTCCTACCAACGCATTGTTGATCACTAAGTTGGGAGGTGTACCGATCAGGGTAAGCATTCCTCCCATGCTACTGGCAAAGGCAAGCGGCATAAGCAGGCGGCTGGCATTGATCCCGCCGCTCGCTGCCATACTTACTACAATGGGCAACATCAGGGCCACCGTACCGGTATTACTCACAAAAGCACCGATAAAAGCAGTAACGAGTATGATCAGGATAAAAAGTTTCATTTCGCTATTCCCTGCCAGCGTAAGGATACGGCTGCTTATCATTTTGGCAAGGCCGGTCTGGAAAATAGCACCTCCCACCACAAACAGCCCGATCATCATAATGACCACGTTGTTGGAGAAGCCCGAAAGGGCCTCTTCGGGGGTAAGGATCTGAAAGATCAGGAGAAATGCCAGTGCGCACAACGCTACTAGGTCGGAGCGCACTTTGCCACTCATAAAGAAGATAGCGGAAACAAGAAGTATGGCCAGTGTTATAAACATGGAGTTCCGGATTGTGAGTTACAAGAATTAAGTTAAAAATCCCGGCAAAGATAAATATTTATTTGGTCAATAATTCTTTAAATAAGAAGGTACTCTGTTTTTTTTCTTATTTTTGCATTCGTATGTAATTCAACATCGTTGACTAAAAGAAGAAATGAGAGTAATTGACCTGATAAAAGATAATAAAAAGACAGCATTTTCGTACGAGATACTTCCTCCCCTGAAAGGAACAGGAATTGGAAAATTACATGAAACCGTAGAAATGCTGAAAGAGTTTGATCCGAAATATATCAATATAACCACCCACCGCAGTGAATACGTATACCAGGATATGGGGAACGGTATGTTCCAGCGTAACCGACTGAGAAGAAGGCCGGGTACGGTAGCTGTTGCGGCTGCCATCCAGAATAAGTACGATATTACTGTAGTACCTCACCTGCTTTGCAGCGGATTCACCAAAGAGGAGACAGAGTATGTACTGCTGGACCTGCAATTCCTGGGTATTACCGACCTACTGGTGCTGCGGGGTGACAAGGCTAAGCATGAAAGCAGTTTTGTGCCGGAAGAGGGAGGTTACCGGTATGCACTGGAACTCCAGGAGCAGATCAATAATTTCAACAAAGGAATTTTTGTAGATGGTTCCCCGATCAAAGCAGTAGATACCCCTTTTTCCTACGGGGTGGCCTGTTATCCGGAGAAACATGAAGAGTGCCCCAATCTGGATACGGATATCTACTGGTTGAAAAAGAAAGTGGAGGCCAGTGCGGAGTATGCGGTAACGCAGCTTTTCTACGATAACCAAAAGTTCTTTGATTTTGTGGCAAAAGCGCGTGAAGCGGGAATTACCATCCCCATTATTCCGGGTATTAAACCGATAAAACGGGCAGCGCAGCTAAGCGTAGTACCCAAAACATTCAAAGTGGACCTGCCGGAAGAGCTCACTAAAGAGGTGATGAAGTGTAAAAATGACGAAGCGGTAAAACAGGTAGGAATTGAGTGGTGTGTCGCTCAGTGTAAAGAGCTGATCGCCCATGGATTGCCCAGTATACATTTTTATTCGGTTGCCGCAGTAGATAGTATTAAAGAAGTTGCGAAGCAGATCTATTAAATGAGCTATTTCAGGGATATAGTAGGGCAGCAGGCAGTAAAGGCTAAACTGATCCGGGAGGTGCAGGAGGGAAAGATCCCGCATGCCCGGCTTATCTGTGGGCTGGAAGGGAGTGGAAAGCTACCGCTTGCCATTGCTTATGCCCGTTATATATATTGCCACAACCGCTCGGCTACGGATGCTTGCGGAGTGTGTCCTTCCTGCGTAAAGTTCAACAAGCTGGTTCATCCGGACCTTCACTTTGTCTTTCCCGTGGTAAAGAAAAAGAGCGGAAAAGATGTGGTTTGTGACGACTATATCAAAGAGTGGAGAGACTTTGCAGGAGCGAATCCTTACTTCAAGCTGAACCACTGGCTGGAAGAGATGGGAACAGAGAACGGACAAGCGGTTATCTATACCAAAGAGAGTGATGAGATCGTGCGGAAACTCAGCCTGAAATCGAGCGAAGGAGGTTATAAATCGGTGATCATCTGGTTACCGGAAAAGATGAAGACGGAGTGTGCCAACAAACTATTGAAGCTATTGGAAGAGCCGCCTGCAATGACCTTTTTTTTGCTGGTAACGGAAAAGCCGGACGAACTGTTGACAACCATCGTAAGCCGCACCCAACGTTTAGCAGTTCCCAAAACAGAAACAGAGGCCATTCTGGAGATGCTGGTCGGGAAGTATGGGTTGGAAGAGGCTACCGCCCGGGTGATCGCCCACCAGGCAAACGGGGATGTGATCAAAGCGATCGAGGCTCTTCACCTGAATGAGGAGAAGAAGCTTTTCTTCGACCTTTTTGTCAGCCTGATGCGCCTCTCCTACCAGCGGAAGATCAAAGAGATGAAGCTATGGAGCGAGCAGGTAAGTAGCATGGGTCGGGAAAGACAGAAAAACTTGCTGGATTACTGCCAGCGAATGATCCGGGAGAACTTTATCTTCAATTTCAGAAGGCCGGAAATTGTCTATATGAACAACGAGGAGCAGCAGTTTGCCACCCGGTTCGCCCCGTTTGTCAATGAACGGAACATTGAAGGGATCCTCTACGAGATCAGCGAAGCCCAGCGGCATATTGAACAGAATGTAAATGCCAGAATGGTCTTTTTTGACTTTGCGTTGAAAATGATCGTCCTGCTGAAACAATAATAAATAATCTGTGCCTTTTCCGAAAAGAGAAAAGAGCATACAACGATAGGAAGATGGATTATATACTGAAGAACGGAAGCGGAAAACTTTGCCGTAAAGGGTGTTCCCGCCAGGATAAAAAACTAAATACATACGACTGGCTTGCCGATATACCGGGAAATGCCGAGGCGTGTGAAATGGTAGAGGTCCAGTTCAAGAATACACGGAAAGGATATTTTAAGGACAGCAATAAACTCAAACTGGAAAAGGGAGATGTAGTGGCGGTAGAGGCTTCTCCGGGACATGACATTGGTACAGTCACCCTGACCGGACGCCTGGTGTTGCTGCAAATGAAGAAAGCCAACCTGAAGCCCGATGTAGAGATCAAACGAGTATACCGGAAGGCGAAACCGGTAGATATGAAGAAATTCCAGGAGGCCAAGAACAAGGAACATGCTACCATGATACGGGCCCGGCAGATCGCTGCTAATCTCAACCTGGATATGAAGATCGGGGATGTGGAGTATCAGGGAGATGGCAATAAAGCTATTTTCTATTACATAGCGGATGAGCGTGTAGACTTCCGACAGCTGATCAAAGTACTGATAGAGGCTTTCCGGGTACGTATTGAGATGAAACAGATCGGAGCACGCCAGGAGGCCGGACGCATCGGGGGAATTGGTCCCTGTGGCCGTGAACTCTGTTGTGCCACCTGGATGACCAGTTTTGTTTCGGTATCGACCAACGCGGCCCGTTTCCAGGAGATCTCGCTGAACCCGCAAAAGCTGGCCGGACAATGTGCTAAATTGAAGTGTTGCCTGAATTACGAAGTAGATTGCTATGTGGAGGCACAGAAAAGATTTCCTTCCCGGGAGATCGAACTGGAGACCAAAGATGGTATTTACTACTTCTTTAAAGCCGATATCCTGGCCGGTGAGATCTCTTATTCAAGCGATAAGAATTTTGCAGCTAACCTGGTTACCATCAGCACCAAACGGGCTTTTGAGGTGGTTACCATGAACCGGAAAGGTATTAAGCCGGACAGACTCTCGGAAGAAGAGAAGAAGATGGAAGTTCAGAAACCGGTAGACCTGGTTGAACAGGAGAGCCTGACACGCTTTGATAAACGGAAATCCGGCGAAGCCGACCGGAAAAAGAGAAAAAAGAAGAGACCGGTTACAGGTGGAAATGGAACCGGAGAGAAAATAGCCAGGCCCAATACAACCGGCAACAGGCCTCAGCCCCAGGGGGAAAGGCCACAACGGCCACAGCCCCAAAACGAGGCTTCCCGGAAAGAAGGGGGTAACGACAGGCCCAGAAAGAACAAAAACCGGAACAACAGACCACCCCGACCGAAAGGACCGCAAAACAATGAACAAAGCAGTTAGATCGCTCTTTTTTGTCCCTTTAATCCTGCTGGCAGGGTGTACCGGCAGTACAGTATATCACTCTTATTCTCCCCTCCCTCCGGAGGGATGGAGTAAGAGTGACACTCTTTTTCACACAGTCTCTTTACAGGATTCTCTCCCCGCACAGTACCTTCTTTCCGCAGAGATCCGGAACAACGGCAGCTATCCTTACCGGGATATTTACCTGTTGCTGCATCACAACCTGGCAGACTCCTGCCTCTATCAGGCAGATACCCTCCATATTACACTGGCCGGTGAAGAGGGAACCTGGCTGGGCTCCGGTTTCGGGAACCGGTATCAGCTATCGGCTCCCTGGTTCACCTTCACCCCTTCCCGCAGCGGGATCCATACTTTTAAACTCACCCACGGTATGCAAGATACATTGCTGAAGGGTATTCCGGATATAGGATTAAAGATCGAAAAGCAGTAATTTATTTAGGTTCGTTTCTCTATGAGTCCGGTCTTCAACCTGTTTGTGTGCTACCGTACGATAATATTCGTCTCTACACCTTTCTGTGTTCACCGGGAAATACTCTCCCGATGAACAAAATTCCACAAAAAAACCCTTATCAAGAAATATGTATCGGATATGAGAGATAAACACCTCACAGCTACTTAAAACCGCTCCCGCTGCCCGGCATCAATGCGCAGGAAAACAAAGAGCAGGATGGTAAATCCCCAGAGCGAAGAGCCGCCGTAACTGAAGAAGGGGAGCGGAATACCGATTACCGGGGTAAGCCCCAGTACCATGCCTATATTAATAAAGATATGGAAAAGGAAGATACTCACCACCGAATACCCATATACCCGGCCGAAGACACTGTTTTGCCGTTCGGAAAGGACCACCAGGCGCAGGATGAGTGCCAGAAAAAGCAGTAGCACAAAGGTAGAACCTATAAAGCCCTGCTCCTCTCCGATCGTACAGAAAATAAAGTCCGTATCCTGTTCGGGTACATATTTCAGTTTGGTCTGGGTACCGTTCAGAAACCCTTTTCCGTTTAATCCTCCGGAGCCTATGGCTATTTTAGACTGGTTCACATTGTAGCCGGCCCCGGCGAGATCTTCTTCCATACCCAATACGACTTTAATACGGATCTGCTGGTGGGGCTCCAGAATTTCATCAAAGACATATTCGCTGGAAAAGAGAAAGCCCACCGAACCAACCGTAAAGAGCGCGATCAGCAAATATTGATAGCTGCGCATACTAAGGGCGCGGAAAAGCAAATAGAGCGTCAGGAGGATACTCATCCCGATGAGCACCCAGGCCATATCAAAGAGATAAATAAATTCGGAAACGATATAGGTGATCAGGACTCCGGCCAGGATCAGCACGATCATTCTCCGGGTCTCCTCCCGGTTCCGGGTATATATACTCACCATTACTGCCGAAAAGAGCAGGATCATAAACAGGACGGAGAACTCACCGATAGAGGTAACAGTACCTTCAAACATCTCCGGCCCGAAACGGGTACCCACCACAAAGTAAATAACCGCACAAATTCCACAGAATAGAATTCCTCCCGGCATCCCCTCCCGGTAAAGGACCAGAAAGAAGGTGAGATAGACCAGGGCGGTCCCTGTCTCTTTCTGGAGAATGATCAGGATCATGGGAAGCATAAATATACCTGCACATATAGCCGCATCTTTCCATTTTCTCAGGGAGAAAGAGTAGTTATTCATAAATTTAGCCAGAGCCAAAGCTGTGGTGAACTTGGCAAACTCAGCGGGTTGAAGGCTGATAGGCCCGAGCGGTATCCAGGAACGGGAACCTTTTACATCCGGTGCAATGAAGATGGTAAGGATCAATAGCAGGATCATCGCAAAGTAGATCAGATAGGCAAAAGTATCGTAAAAGCGATCTTCCAGCATCAATAGAATGAAACCCACCCCGAAAGAGCAGATAATCCAGACAAACTGTTTACCGGCACGGGTAGAGAAATCAAAAAAATCCCGCTCTCCATAATCATAACTGGCTCCGCAGACACTGAACCAGCCGCATACCACCAGTACAACAAAGAGTAATACTGTGATCCAGTCAATTGACTTCCACAAACTAACGCTCCTGGTTCCCATAATAGATCGGTCTGTTGATTATATACTCTTTACGTGCTTCACTGGCAGGAGAGAGCTCCCGGGTAAGATACTTTTCAATCATCATCGAGCCGATCGGTACCCCAAAAGTAGCTCCGAACCCACCATTCTCCACATAGACACAAATGGCTATTTTAGGATTATCCATCGGTGCAAATCCCATAAAGATAGAGTGGTCCTGCCCACGGTTCTGGGCCGTCCCGGTTTTGCCGCACATCTCTATGCCGGGAATAGCTCCGGAGCGGCAGGTCCCTCCCGTAACAGCCGCACGCATCCCTTCCACTATCTTTTCATAATGGACTCTGTCTACAGAGGTATAACGAGAGGTTCTGTAAATACTATCCAACTCAGCATCTTCAATCTCTTTGACAATATGCGGGGTAACAAAATATCCCCGGTTGGCAATGGTGGCTCCCAGATTAGCAATTTGCAGGGGAGTAGCCAATATCTCTCCCTGTCCGATAGCAATACTGATAACGGTAAGCCCACTCCACCGCTTGTTGTAATTATCATCATAATACCCCGAATTAGGAATAAATCCGCGTTTTTCTCCGGGTACATCAGAACCCAGCGGATAACCAAAACCCATGGAGACCAGATGATCTTTCCATACGGTGAGTGCATTCTGCGGACTTCCATACTTTTTATCGCCTATCATCCGGTAAAGCCCCCAGCAGAAATAGGAGTTACACGAAGTAGCCAGCGCAGGTACTAAAGGTAAAGGGGACCCGTGAGGGTGGCATCCTACCCGCAAACCTGCATGAACAAATCCGTGAGAACAGGGATAGTTGGTATGTTCATCCACAATACCTTCCTGAAGGAAGATCAACCCCTGGGCCGGTTTAAAAGTAGAGCCCGGCGGGTAAGCACCGATCACAGCCCGGTTCAGCAGCGGTTTCATCGGGTCCCGGGCTAGCATCGTATGATTATTACCGCGTTGCCGGCCTACCATCATTTTGGGATCAAAATTGGGGGAAGAGACCATACAGAGTATCTCTCCGGTCTCCGGTTCTATAGCCACGATACTGCCTAACTTTCCGGCCAGCAGCTCTTCACCCAGCATTTGTAGCTCAATATCCAGGCTTAACCTTAAATTCTTTCCCGGAACAGGTTTCCGGTCGAACGCCCCGTCCATATAACTTCCCTGTATACATCCGTGTGCATCCCTGAGTAAGATCTCTACCCCCTTCTCTCCACGCAGATGCTGTTCGTAAGAACGTTCTATACCCTGCTTCCCGATATAGTCTCCCCGCCGGTAATAGTCATCGTTCTCAATCTCCCTTTTGGATACCTCTCCAATATCTCCCAGCGCATGACCGGCAGCGTTATAGGAGTACTGGCGGATGGTACGGCGCTGGAGGTAGAAACCGGAAAACTTAAAAAGCTTCTCCTGGAAGACACCGATCTCTTCGGCAGATAGCTGGGTCATAAATGTCTGGTGGGTATAACGGGAGTACCCGGGGTTCTGCCGCCGGTCCCGCATATCTTCCATCCGTTTGAGAAAGTACTCTTTGCTTATATGAAGGGTATGGCACAGATCCATCGTATCGAGATTGACCACTTCCCGGGGTACCATGGTTATATCGTAGGCAGGCTGGTTGAACACCAGTAGTTTTCCGGTACGGTCGTACATATTCCCGCGGGCCGGGAAGAGTGTTTTATGCAGGAAAGCATTGCTGTCGGCATTCTTTTTATACTGTTCGGTCATGATCTGCAGATCAAAAAGCCGCAGAACATAGATAAGTACAATGACGATAGTAACGCCGCCAATGACATACTTCCGTTTTTCCAGGTTGTAATTCTTCGCCATACGTTATCTCTTCCTTATACCTTCCAGCGCCAGTATACAAAGCAAGGTAAGCAGGGTACTGGCAATGATCCTCAATAAAAGCAGATGTACCGCGTAAAAAGAGAAAGATTCTACTGTAAACAACATAGCGTGATGCAGCAGAACGATCACTCCTGCATATTTCAGGAAAGGGGTAAAACCCAGCGATTGGATAGAGGGAGTAAAATCCTCCAGGTTATCGCGGGGAGAAAAAAACCGCAGGAACAGCGGGCAGGAGAAAGCGGCAAATACGGTAGCAGCCGCGTTCATACCGGGAGTATCGGAAAATACATCTACCAATAACCCGATCAGAAAGGCCCACAACATCAATTCATTGCGTGAAGTATGGGTACTGAACTTCAGGATAAAGTAGATATAGAGGAAAGGGGTTGCCAGCCCTCCGAGACTCACATTATTAAGTACCAGTACCTGCAACAGCACCAATCCGATCAACCAGCATATTCTGTTTATATAGACAACGATCATTGTTTTTCAGCTCTATTCTCCAACACTCTCTGTTCCTCCTGTCCGTGACGGGATATAACACGTACATCACTCAGCTTCCCGAAGTCGGCAGCCAGTTTCACCCGGAGCAGATAGGAGAGTCCATCGTTGGAATCGGTCATATCATCCACCACACCTACCATAACCCCTTCCGGAAAGACCGTAGAATATCCACTGGTCACCACCGTATCCCCCCGGTTAAATTCAGAGTGACGCGGCAGGTCGCGCAGGTAGACATACCGGGGATCTCCCTGTTCCCACTGAAGATATCCGAAATAGTCGCTTCCTTTGATCTTGCAACTGATATTCGATTTACTGTTCAGTATCGAGATCACCACCGAATAGTGAGAGGAGGTCATATAGACAATTCCTACCACTCCACTTCCGTTAACGACTCCCATTTCGGGACGGATCCCATCCGTACTCCCTTTATCTAGTGTAATATAGTTATTGCTGTTGGAGATACTATTTTTAATAACGCGTGCCTTGAAAAGGTCATAGTCACCCGAATGAGCCTCCTGCAGGCTAAGGATAGCAGCAGAATCATTTCCTATATCCAGCAACGTCCGCTCCAGTTCGCTGATACGCGACTCCAGAAGCATATTCCGGTCCAGCAACTCTTCGTTCACTCCCTTTAAATGAAAATAGGAAGTAATACTTCCCGAAACATCATACACCTTACCGGCCACGTAGTTGCTGGAAGTGAACCAGGCACTTTTCTGGTAATGGTTAAAACGGAATAACAACACAAAACAGATAACCTCCAGTAAAATAAAGAGGAACCAGTGATTATACCTGATCAGGAAGTTGATTAAATTCCGCATATACTCCTATAAATGACAAATAATGAAAAACGAACCGGTACTTCTGTAAGATCCGGTTCATTTTCCACTACTCCAATACTATCTTTTTTATCTCATTAAGAATGAGAAGCGATCTACATTCTTCAGGGCTACTCCCGTACCTTTAGCCACAGCGTGCAACGGATCTTCTGCAATGTGGAAAGGAATATTGATCTTATCGGTAAGACGTTTATCCAGTCCACGCAACAGCGCACCTCCACCGGCGAGATAGATACCGTTGTGTACAATATCCGCATAGAGTTCGGGCGGAGTACATTCCAGTGCACTCAGGATAGCCGTTTCAATCTTGGCGATCGATTTCTCCAGGCAGTGAGCTACCTCCTGATAGCATACGGGTACCTCCATCGGTAAAGCAGTAATACGGTTCGGACCATGTACAATGTAGTCTTCGGGACCATCCTCGCCCAGTTCGGTAAGAGCGGCACCTACATGGATCTTGATACGCTCAGCCATACGCTCACTCACTTTTACATTGTGCTGACGGCTCATGTACTCCTGGATATCGGCCGTCAGATCATCTCCTGCAATACGGATCGAGTTGTTGGAAACGATCCCTCCTAAAGAGATCACGGCAATTTCGGTAGATCCCCCACCTATATCCACGATCATATTTCCTTCGGGCGCCTCTACGTCAATACCAATCCCAATGGCAGCCGCCATTGGTTCGAAAATCAGGTAAACATCTCTTCCTCCGGCATGCTCGGCAGAGTCGCGCACCGCACGAAGTTCTACTTCCGTACTGCCGGAAGGGACACCGATCACCATCCGGAGCGAGGGTGAGAAGAGGTGATTGCGGGTATTGACCATCTTGATCAATCCTCTCATCATCTGTTCGCAGGCGTAGAAGTCGGCGATCACTCCGTCACGCAGCGGACGGATGGTACGTATATTTTCGTGGGTCTTTTCATGCATCAGCTTTGCTTTCTCACCGACCGCGATCATTTTGTCGGTGCGCCTGTCGAGTGCCACTACCGAAGGTTCATCTACCACTATTTTTCCATTGGTGATGATGATGGTATTGGCGGTTCCGAGGTCTATCGCAATTTCTTGTGTAAAAGAGAATAATCCCATATTTGTTTGTTTCTGTTTTTATGTAAAAAGCAAAGAGCCTGACTGCCCTTTGCCCTGTTTGGTTAATGTTTGAAATGGCGGAAACCGGTCATTACCATCGATATTCCATGTTCGTTGCAATAGTCTACCGTCAGTTGATCCCTGACAGAACCTCCCGGTTGGATCACTGCTGTAATTCCTTCGTTCCCGGCAATCTCCACACAATCGGGGAAGGGGAAGAAGGCATCGGATGCTATGACGGAACCCTGCAGGTCAAAGTTAAAAGATTTAGCCTTCTCGATAGCCTGCTTCAGGGCATCCACACGAGAAGTTTGTCCCACTCCACTGGCGATCAGCTGCTTTCCTTTGGCCAGCACAATAGCGTTCGATTTACTGTTCTTTACGATCTTGTTGGCAAACAACATATCTTCTACCTCCTGCGGGGTCGGCTCTTTCTCAGTAGCTGTTTTCAGGTCGGCCTCTGTTTCGGTCTTCAGGTCTCTCTCCTGTACCAACACTCCATTGAGCAGGGAGCGAACCTGTTTTTTAGGCAGAGAAGCCTCTTTACGAACCAGGATAATGCGGTTCTTTTTCTGGCCCAGTATCTCCAGAGCATCCACATCGTAGTCCGGAGCAATGATCACTTCAAAGAATATCTTATCGATCTCCTCGGCAGCCGCTTTATCGATAACCGCATTGGTAATAAGTACACCGCCGAAAGCAGATACCGGATCGGCAGCCAGGGCATCGTTCCATGCTTCCAGTACCGTAGGACGGGAAGCCAGCCCACACGCATTATTATGTTTCAGGATCGCAAATGTAATATCTTCGAACTCATCGATCAGCTCGACAGCCGCATTGATATCCAACAGGTTGTTGTAAGAGATCTCTTTTCCGTGGATCTGGTCGAAAACCGCATCCAGGTTCCCATAGAAGAGACCTTTCTGGTGCGGGTTCTCTCCGTAACGAAGGGTTTTGGCATCGTTGGCCGAAAAGCGGAACGCTGACCCTTCTTCTCCGTCGAAATAGTTAAAGATGGCTGAATCGTAATGAGAAGAGACAGCAAAGGCCTCTTTGGCAAACCAGCGGCGCTCTTCCAGTGAAGTAGTGGCACCGTGCTCAACCAGCATATCGAAAAGAGGTTTGTACTGCATCTGTGAAGCCACGATCACTACATCGTTGTAGTTCTTGGCAGCAGCCCGTATCAAAGAGATACCGCCGATATCGATCTTTTCAATGATAGCCGCATCATCCGCCCCCGAAGCGACAGTGGCTTCAAAAGGATACAGATCCACGATCACCAGGTCGATCTCGGGAATTTCATATTTTTCAATCTGTTGCATATCCTGCTCCAGGCCTCTGCGGCACAGGATACCCCCGAACACTTTCGGATGCAACGTCTTTACTCTTCCACCCAGAATAGAAGGATAAGAGGTAAGGTCTTCTACCGCTTTACAGGGATATCCCAGCGATTCAATGAACTGACGGGTACCTCCCGTAGAGAGGAATTCCACTCCCTCTTCATGAAGTTTTGTGATAATTTCATCCAACCCTTCTTTATGGTAAACCGATACAAGAGCGGTTTTTATTCTCTTTGTTCCAGACATTTATTTGTGAATTAAGTAATTGATGCGCAAAGTTATAAAATAATGTTCATTTCTCTTATAAATAAATTAGAAAAAGTACTACCAGATAGATACCCGCTCAGCGGCCGGAACATACATCGGATCGTCCGGTGTAATACCAAAAGCTTCATACCACGCTTCGATATGCGGCAGTGCTCCGTTCACACGCCATTTAGAGAGCGAGTGAGGATCGATCTTAGTCAAACGGAGTATCTCTTCCGGACGGATGTTGCAGGCCCAGAGGTTGGCATAGGCCAGGAAGAAGCGCTGATCGGCCGTAAAGCCCTCTACAGGTTTCAACGGAGCTTTGGCCGTCGCATTTTTATAAGCCTGGAAAGAGACTTTCAAACCACCGTAATCGGCAATATTTTCTCCCAGCGTGAACTTACCGTTGGCCTGTACACCGGGAGCCACCTCGATGTGATCAAAGAAGTCTACCATTACCTGTGCACGGGCATCAAAGTTACGGGCATCTTCTTCCGTCCACCAATCCTTCAGGTCTCCCTCTTTATCGTACTGTCTGCCCTGGTCATCAAATCCATGGGTCATCTCATGACCGATCACCACCCCGATGGCTCCGTAATTGAACGCATCGTCCGCCTGCATATCAAAGAAAGGATATTGCAGGATACCGGCAGGGAAACAGATCTCGTTGGTGGTAGGATTGTAGTAAGCATTCACGGTCTGCGGGGTCATGAACCACTCATCCCGGTCTACCGGTTTTCCGGCTTTACTAAGCATATAGTCATATTCAAAGCGGCTGGAACGTTTTTCATTCTCCCAGTAAGAGTCGTCTTTAATTTCCAGCCCGCTGTAATCTCTCCATTTATCCGGATAGCCGATCTTGACATGGAAAGTAGCCAGTTTCTCCAGCGCTTTCTCTTTGGTCTCGGCACCCATCCACTCCAGCGCCTCTATACGCTCTCCCAAAGCGATCTGTAGGTTCTTCACCAAGGCCAGCATACGCTCTTTGGCAGCCGGTGGAAAGTACTTCTCGGTGTACATTTGTCCTACCGCTTCGCCCAACGAACCGTCTACATGGGCAACCGCCCGTTTCCAGCGGGGCTGCATCTCCTCTTTACCAGACATGGTTTTGCCGTAGAAATCAAAATTCTGTGCATAGAGTTCATCACTCAGGTAGGCAGCGGCACCATCTATCAGCTTCCACCGGAAGTAGGCGATCTGCTCTTCAAGCGGTACCATGTCTATAATGGCAGCCACCTCTTTAACAAAAGGTAACTGACTGATATTTATTTCGGTGATATCCTTTAAACCGAATCCGGCCAGATAGGCGTCCCAGTCAAACGCAGGGATCTCCTTTTTCACCTCTTCCGGGGTCAGCTTGTTGTAGTTGGCATACGGGTCCCGCAGTTCGACATTGGAGAAAGAGGCCTTTGCCAGGCGGGTCTCGATCGCCATTACTGCCTCCATGGATTGGGTGGCCTCCTGCTCTGTAAAACCGGTCAGGGAGAACATTTTTACGATATGTTCTTTGTATTTCTCCCGGATGTTGCGGGTGTTCTCATCCTCTTCCAGGTAATAGTCCCGTTCCCCCATACCCAATCCACGCTGATAGGTCTGTACCAGGTTCGTGGAACTATTCATTTCGTCGGCTCCTACATAGAGCAAAAAATAGGGAGAAAGACCGTTGCGGGTCATTTCGGCAAACAACGGATAGAGCTCCTGTTTACTTTGGATAGCAGCGATCCTCTCCAGGTCTTTCCGGATAGGAGCGACTCCTTCGGCGTTCAGTTTTACGCTGTCCATAGCGATGTTGTAGAGATCACCGATCTTCTGGGCCACCGAACCGGGTTCATGGCTATGGGCAGCCAGCCCTTCGATCAGTTCTTTTAACTGCTCGCGGTTGTTCTCACGCAGATAGTCGAACGAGCCAAACCGGGCATATTCGGCAGTAAGCGGATGGCTCTTCATCCAGCCTCCGCAGGCGTACTGATAAAAATCCGTACCGGGAGCCACCGTAGTATCCAGGTTAGCCAGGTCAATGCCGGAGCGCTTTGCGCCCCCGTTATTGGTAGTACATCCTGTTCCCATAAGAGATAGTGCTATAAGTGGTAAGTAATATTTTAGTTTCATAACATCGTTCATTAATTGTTCAGTGATAATTCTTCCAGTTCGAGCGAGACACTCTCCCACTCCTCGACCACCTGGTCGAGCTCTTTTTTCAAAGCCTGGTGCTTTTCGTACAAAGAGAGATCGGCTGCTCCTTCGGGAGTAGCCATTTCCGCCTCCACACCCGCAATTCTCTCTTCCAGCTCTTCGATCTGTTTTTCACAGGCCGTTACCTGTTTCTCCAGCTTTCTGATCTGCTTATTCTGCTCTTTCAACACTTCATAAGAGAGTTTATTCTCTGCGGGATTCTCCTTTTTAACGGATAGGGTGGTAGGCGAAGCCGAAAGCGACGGAGCAGTACTCTGCAACTCTGCCAGCGATTCCATCTTCTTCTTTTGCAGAAAATCGTAAATTCCCCCCAGATGCTCTTTCACTTTACCACCCCCAAACTCATATACTTTGGATACCAGTCCGTCCAGGAACTCACGGTCATGCGAAACCACAATGACCGTACCGTCAAACTCACGGATCGCATCTTTCAATACATCCTTGGAACGCATATCAAGGTGGTTGGTAGGCTCATCCAGGATCAGCAGATTAACCGGTTCCAGCAGCAATTTGATCATAGCCAGGCGGCTGCGCTCTCCGCCGGAGAGCACCTTTACCTTTTTATCCGAAGCCTCTCCTCCAAACATAAAGGCCCCCAATATATCCCGTATTTTGGTACGGATATCGCCCTTGGCGACATAATCGATCGTATCAAAAACAGTGCGGTTCTCATCCAGCAACTGCGCCTGGTTCTGGGCAAAATAGCCGATCTGCACATTGTGCCCGATGGTAAGCTTTCCCTCAAAACCAATTTCTCCCAGAATACATTTCACCAGGGTAGATTTACCCTCTCCGTTCTTTCCGACAAATGCTACTTTTTCTCCCCGGTTAATAGTGAGATCCACATTTCCGAAGACCAGATGGTCACCATAAGATTTGGCGACATCCTCACAGATCACCGGATAGTTGCCGGAGCGGGAGGCAGGCGGGAACTTCAGTCGTAAAGAGCTGTTATCCTCCTCATCGATCTCAATCCGGTCAATCTTCTCCAGTTGTTTGATGCGGCTCTGTACCTGCACCGCTTTGGTCGCTTTATAGCGGAAGCGTTCAATAAAATCTTCTGTCTCCTGTATCTGTTTCTGCTGATTCTCGTAAGCCCGTGTCTGTTGTTCCCTCCGTTCTTTCCGAAGTTCCACGAACCGGGAATAGGATACCTTATAATCGTAGGTTCTCCCGCAACTGATCTCTATGGTACGGGTGGTGACATTATCCAGGAAAGCCCGGTCGTGAGATACCAGAACCACCGCATTGGCACGGGTAGAGAGGAAATTCTCTAACCACTGGATACTCTCAATATCGAGGTGGTTAGTAGGTTCATCCAGTAACAATACATCCGGACGGCGAAGCAACAGTTTGGCAAGTTCAATCCGCATCCGCCAGCCACCACTGAATTCGGAGGTAGGCCGGTTAAAATCTCCCCGGCTAAAGCCAAGCCCCATCAGGGTGCGTTCGATCTCGGCCTGGAAATTGGTTCCTCCCATCATCAGGAAGCGTTCATTCTCCTGCGTAAAGCGGTCGATCAGTTTATGGTAACTTTCCGAGTCGTAGTCGGTACGCTCTTCCAGCTCTTTTTTCATCGTTTCCAGCCCTTGTTGCAGCTCGAAAATATGTTCAAAAGCCAGTTCGGCCTCTTCCATCACTGTCCGTACATCACTCAGTATCATCACCTGCGGCAGATAACCAATGGTCACATCGCGGGGAGCACTGACCACTCCATCGGTCGGCATCTGCATACCGGCCAGTATTTTCAGCATGGTAGATTTACCGGCACCGTTCTTACCGACCAGCGCAATACGGTCTTTTTTATTTATAACGTAGGATACATCTTCAAAAAGCGGGGTAGCATTGAATTCTACCTTGAGTCTCTCAACTGAAATCATCTTCTTTTTACTCTTAACTCTCTCTCATTAAAAACTACAAAGATAAAGAATTAAAATGGGATGGAAGGAGTTTTAACAAATAAGTAACGGTTGTTTTTATTATTCCTTTTTTCAGAATTTACCACCGGATACCACAAAAGTTATCAAATACGAGGTTGTTTTCTTTATTATAAAGATCGTTATAGGAGATCCGGTTACCAATACAGTTCGAATGTTCAGGTTGAAATAGATACATCGTTGTTTATTCTCCGTAGGTTTTATGAGTTTTCCCAGGGGAAATATATCCCGGCATACCGTTCTTTATCGTATAATCCGGATAGGGATATTTACCATACTGATCCTCATCCTATAAACCTGCCTACTCTACTTCTCTCATATAGATTAAAAATGAAAAATATCTCCCATTCTCCCACCAAGCGTGGTTTTATGTTTGTAAATCAGTGCATTAAAGTGGTGGGAGATGCAAAAAACCATCTCCCGCCATCTCCCACATCTCCCACCGGAAGTATGCTTCACAAAAGCAACTTCCTCTTATTCACCGCTCTGTACTTTTTTCTACACCGTTCTATACTTTTTCCGACACGGTTCACTACTTTTTTTATACTGTTCACTACTTTGTCCTTTCCTGATTTGTGTTTACAGTTCTGTTTTGTTCTATTCACCGGGAGAATATCTCCCGATGAACAAGAAATTGGGTGTAACCATCGTTGAAATGGGTTGCAACCATTTTTCCAAATAGCCGTAACCATCTTTTAAAACAGGTGTAACCCTCTTTTTTAACGGGTGCAACCCTTTTCTGACAATTAGTTTATTTTCAAAAAAACTTAGTGAATCGTTGGGCACTAATAAACTAATTTTTTTCTACGATTCACTAAGTTTTTAATACAAGGCGGGCGAAAAAAAATCACCGGCGGGTGACTATCCATCCACCGGCGGGTGGTTTTTATTTACCGGCGGGTGAAAAAAATCCATCCGCCGTCTATTTTTACTCTGGTAGATGCATACTTACGTCTCATCTGCGTCCTATCCGAACCTTATCTACAGCCTATTTATACCGTGCCATAAAGTGGGAGATGGTGGGAGATGATGGGAGATGTTTTTTTTCTTATCTCCCACCCCTTACAGAATTATATCACCATGATTTACTGCACATTAACGGCAATCGGTGGGAGGATGGGAGATTTTTTCGTTTTAAAAACTGCTGGAGAGTCCAATAAAAAGTTATTCTTCTTCTCAGGTTTCTTTCTTCTCAGGTTTAACCAGAACCTCTACCCTATTTTTTAAT
>JAJQBG010000199.1 GCA_021203405.1 Bacteroides sp. | reverse complement strand
CAAATATGCTAAAAGTTAGTATAAAGCAAAAATTTACAAACGAAAAAGTTAGTATTTTAAACTTTATTCACTAACTGTTAGCGGTTAAGTTAATATTTATATATATGGAAAGGTGGGAACGGGTTCAGTTTATTATGGATAAAGAGGGTTTAAATAAAAATTCTTTTAGCAAGGCTATTCGTTTGTCTAATAATGTAACTATTACCCGGATTATCAATGAAAAACGAAATCCTTCCCGTTCAACTTGTGAGAAGATCATAGAATATTTTCCGAAATATAATTTTGAATGGTTATTCAATGGAGTGGGAGAGCCTGAGAATAAGCCCCGGAACTATCCTCATCCGTTGGAGGCTTTGCGGGCTTCCATCTCTTCTTCGGGTACTAAACTGAGCCGTAAAGTTCGTAAGCGGTTACTGGAGTTCCTGGCTCTTAAATATGTTACGCTGGATGAATTCTTAAACCACATTGGTGAAGATCCGCAATCCTGGGAAGAAGAACTCGACGAGGACGGAGAAAATTCCCGGTTTATCCGTAAAGTGCGTAAGCATGTTTCCGAACTAAATATTGATTGGCTTCTTAAAGGAGAAGGTACCATGTTTGAAAGCAGTAATATTGTAGCAGAGAGAGCCATTACTTATCATACATCTGATGTGGTCTCTGCCGCAGGGCAGAACAACTATCGCCTGATCCCGCTTTATAGCCTGGATGTAGTGGGAGGGATCAATAACCAGGAAATGGATGTAATGGGGTATGTAACCGGTTATATGCCTTTCGTAAATGCTCTTCCTGAAGATATCGCGGTAGTGGTGACCGGGAACAGTATGTATCCCACTTTTCCTGCCGGTTGTTATGTACAGATCAGGAAAATAGAGATGTGGCGTCACTATATTGAGTTCGGGCAGGTACATATCATTGACCTGCTGGATGGCCGCCGCCTTATCAAAGAGATACGTAAAGGGAGGGATGACCAACACTTTAAGCTTATCTCACATAACAAAGATTTTGACGATACCGAGGTACCGATTGATTTTATCAACGCTGTGTGGTTAGTATTGGCGAAGTATGTAAAGGCTGTTATGTAATATAATAAGGTGTAATATAGTGGCTATTACACGGATACTGTTCAACACCTTCGGCGTTGATCGGATAAAGAATCTGCTCTACCCCCAGTCGTTCGCTTTGCTCTCTTCACTGGGGGTTATTAGCTTCGCTGACCGCTGGTTCACATTCAAGCCCTTTGGGCTTTCGGAAAATAGATGCAAAAAAGACAGGTATAAAGTTATCCCGAAGGGACAAGTTAAATAGTTGTTGTAAAAAAATTGGGGTTGAGGCAAACCCGCAGCTTTCCTCCATACTTTAGGGAGATATGAAGTCGGCGACAACCAGAGAGTTGTATAGAAGCCGTGAAGCCGGTAGTAACATCAGACGATTTTGAGTTATACAACAGCTCCCATGTAAATCACCTTTTTAAATCCCTGCAGGGGATTGATCAATAGTCCGGTGGTTGAGCAAAGCGAATCCCCGGGTATCGGGTATAAAGTATTCCCATACCCGGACATGGTAAATGTTCTGCAAACCCTTTCTCAAAGCCTGTTTATCAACTCTCGTTGCTTATTAAAATAAAGGATACGTTCCTTTTCGCTGCTTTCCGAAATAAGGGTTGAGTGCCTTTTGAGCGAGACCACCCACTCCTTTATCTTTTCAAAAGAGTGAATATCCTTTGCCACAATTCCATTAAGGATAAAGATCTTGATCACTGCTATATATAAAGCATCATTCTGTATATACCAGTAGCTGGTATCAAAATTTACGTTCGCAATATAGACACTTACTTTACTCCCCGTATTTTTAAAAGTACCCGTCTCGCATAGCTCTTCCAGATCATCTATCACATGCAGCAGGTCCTCTTTGAGCCGGCTTACCTCTTCCGGGGTCATTAGTCCAATATCCCGGCAATACTTTATATCGTTGACTATATAGAAAAAAAGAGAGGGATCAAATATATAGTGGGTCAGGTTGATGTTGTGAGCCACTTTCAGGTTAAAATTGCTGATCTCTTTGATCTTATCTGTGATCACAATATCTTTGTACTTAGTAGTAACAGAGGCATTCGCATAACTCTGGTAGGTCCATTTAAAAATATAATAACGGGTCAGGCTTTCATACTTGGTATAAACAGGTTGAGGAAGAATATTAGTCATTTCACCCCCCTCTGAATGACTCCCTTCCGATACCTTTTTCAGCAGATTGGCAAATTCTGCCAGCAGCGAAACGTCTGTCTGTTCATGAAGGTTTTCGATCATTAACAGGTTCTGGCTGGTTGTATCGATCGTCGATTGAGTGATCAGCGCATCCAGCGAAATACCCAGTTCCTGCGATAAGAGCGCAATTTCCCGGAAACTGAAAGGTACCTCTCCCCGAAGCCGTCTGTAGACAGCCACCTTATCAATATCCAGTAACTCTACAAGCTGATTTGTCGGTACAGAACGATGCTGTATCTTATTTCTTACTGCTTCCAGAAAGAGAGTATCATATACTTTATTATTCATGACTGGTTTATATTATCCTTTGATGATGTGCACAAAAAACCTAAGATTGTGCAAATTTATAAAAATATTTTTCCGGAACCGTAAAAAATCCTATTAGAAAACTATTAGAGTATGGGATCCTGTCATAGAGAGGTAATATTTTGTACTTATTTGTGCAGTGGTTCTGTTGTGCTCTATGTCTCTGGTATGTATAGTAACCCCTCGCTGATACCCATTCCGGATCCATTCCGGGAGCTCAGGAACACTTCTGGAAAAAACGTTAAAAGATTACAGCCCATATTATAAAAAAGTACGATATTTGCAGAATGTTTGAAATAGAGGTGACCATATTGGACTTGCTGGTGAAGGGGATGATCGTTGGGATGATTGTTTCCGCCCCGCTGGGCCCCGTAGGAGTACTCTGTATTCAACGTACACTCAATAAAGGAAGATGGTATGGTTTTGTGACAGGACTGGGCGCTTCCGTAAGCGACATTATCTATGCTTTACTTACAGGGTACGGAATGAGCTTTATCTTCGACTTCCTGGATGCCAATCTCCACTACCTGCAGCTTATTGGCAGTGTTGTTTTGCTGGCATTCGGATACTATACCTTCCGGAGTAATCCCGTTAACGCCCTTCGTCCTACCTCTAATAAAAAAGGTACCTACCTTCACAACTTTGTGACAGCCTTTTTTGTTACCCTTTCCAACCCTCTTATTATTTTCCTGTTCCTGGGACTTTACGCCCGGTTTGCTTTTGTGCTTCCTGGTCTTCCCTGGGGCGAACAACTGCTGGGATATGTAGCCATTGTCATAGGGGCACTTGCCTGGTGGTTCGGGATCACCTATTTTGTCAATAAGGTAAAAAATCGTTTTAACTTGCGGGGTATATGGATGATCAACCGTGTTATCGGAGCTATTGTAATGATCGTATCCATAGTCGGTTTTTTTTTCACCTTGCTTGGAGCTTCTTTATACTGAATATAGAATATGTATATCTCACAAAAACTGAAGAAAGAGAATATAGCGGAATACCTTCTCTATATGTGGCAGGTAGAAGATTTCCTGCGGGCCCACGAACTCGATCTGGAGCGGATTAAACAAACTCTGGGCCGGCAGCAGGAAGATAAAGCCCTTCTTACCTGGTACGAAGAGCTTATTGAAATGATGCGCCTGGAAAATAAGACAGAATCCGGGCATCTTCAGATCCATACAAACACCCTGATCCTGCTCAGTGATCTGCATCAAAACCTGCTCGGCTCCCGTAAATATCCCTTTTACGAAGCGAGTTACTACAAAGTACTTCCTTTCATCGTAGAACTTCGGGCAAAAAACAGGACAGAGGATAAAGGAGAGATAGAGATCTGCTTTGATGCTCTTTACGGAATGCTGCTCCTGCGGCTCCAGCAAAAGGAGATTAACCCTCAGACGGTAGTCGCTTTGCAGGAGATCACTAAGTTTATCTCCTCCCTGGCCACTTATTATCACAAAGAAAAGGACGGAGAAGAACTTTTTTAAATGCTATTTATTCCACCTAATATAGAAACAGATGAATATACTTATAACAGGCGCTAACGGACAATTGGGGAACGAGATCAGGCAGATCGCTGCTACCGACCCGAACCACCACTGGATATTTACCGATGTACAGGAACTGGATATCACCTGCAAGGAAGCCATCGGGGCCTTTGTGGGTCAACATCAGGTAGATTGCATTGTTAACTGTGCCGCCTATACTGCGGTAGATAACGCAGAAGAGGCCGGAGAGATCGTGACCCGTCTTAACAGCGATGCTCCCGGGTACCTCGCGGAAGTTATGCAGAGCCGCGGAGGAAGCATCATCCATGTTTCTACCGATTACGTCTTCAACGGACAGGGATATAAACCTTACCGGGAGACCGATCCCACGGCCCCTGCCTCCGTTTACGGAGGGACCAAACTGGAAGGGGAGCGCAGGGTACTGGATGCCTGCGAAAAGGGCGCTGTTATTCGTACCTCCTGGCTCTACTCCATTTATGGTAACAGCTTTGTTAAGACCATGATCCGCCTGGGGCAGGAAAGGGAGCAACTATCTGTTATTTTCGATCAGGTAGGCACTCCCACATACGCTGCCGACCTGGCTGCCGCTATCCTGGCTATTATTAATAAAGGGGTAGTAACAGGCATCTACCACTACAGCAACGAAGGGGTTTGCTCCTGGTACGACTTTACCCGCTCCATCCATAAACTGGCCGGGATTACCACCTGTAAAGTAGTTCCCATCCATACAGAAGACTATCCCACTAAAGCGCCGCGGCCCCACTACTCGGTGATGGATAAAACTCATATCAAAAATATATACGGAATAGAGATACCCCATTGGGAAGATAGTCTTGAAGTGTGTATCAAACGCCTGGCTGAACAAAATTAAAAAACAAAAGGAGAAAGATCAGAATATGTTGAGTGAAATAAACAGAAAAAGAACATTTGCTATTATCTCGCATCCCGATGCCGGGAAAACCACCCTTACCGAAAAGCTACTCCTTTTCGGGGGACAGATCCAGGTAGCCGGTGCCGTAAAAAGCAATAAAATACGCAAAACCGCCACCTCCGACTGGATGGAGATCGAAAAACAACGCGGTATTTCCGTCACCACCTCCGTTATGGAGTTCGATTACAAAGACTATAAAGTAAATATTCTCAATACTCCCGGTCACCAGGACTTTGCCGAAGATACCTTCCGCACTCTTACCGCTGTAGATAGTGTAATTATTGTGGTAGACGGAGCCAAGGGGGTAGAGACCCAGACCCGCCGGTTGATGGAAGTGTGCCGGATGCGCAAAACACCTGTGATCATCTATGTTAATAAGATGGACCGCGAGGGGCAGGATCCTTTCGACCTGCTGGACGAACTAGAAGAAGAATTGCAGATCAAGGTACGCCCCCTGAGCTGGCCCATTGAACAGGGAGCCCGTTTTAAAGGGGTATACAATATATATGAAGGAAAGCTTGATCTATACCAGCCTTCCAAACAAACTGTGACTGAGAAGGTCGCGCTTGATTTGAATAGCACCGATCTTGAAAAGAATATTGGGGAGAAAGAGGCTGCCAAACTCCGGGAAGACCTGGAACTCCTGGAAGGAGTCTATCCTGAATTTGATGTGAAGGATTACCTGGCCGGAGATATTGCTCCTGTCTTTTTTGGATCAGCTCTTAATAACTTCGGGGTACAGGAACTTTTGGACTGCTTTGTCGAAATTGCTCCTAATCCCCGTCCTGTACAGGCAGAAGGCCGCCTGGTAAGACCTGAAGAGCCCAAATTCACCGGCTTTATCTTTAAGATCACTGCCAATATTGATCCCAATCACCGCTCCTGTGTCGCCTTCTGTAAAGTGTGCTCCGGTAAGTTTGTCCGTAATGCTCCTTATCTGCATGTGCGCCATGGAAAAACCCTCCGGTTCTCTTCGCCTACCCAATTTATGGCACAAAAGAAGAGCACTATTGACGAGGCTTATCCGGGGGATATCATCGGACTACCCGATACGGGTAACTTTAAGATTGGGGATACCCTGACCGAAGGAGAGATGTTACAGTTCAAAGGGCTTCCGAGTTTTTCACCTGAGATGTTCAAATATATTGAGAACTCGGATCCTATGAAGACTAAACAGCTCAACAAAGGGATTGACCAACTGATGGACGAAGGGGTAGCGCAGTTATTTGTAAACCAGTTTAATGGTCGTAAGATCATCGGTACCGTAGGGCAGCTTCAGTTTGAAGTGATCCAATATCGTTTGCTTCACGAATACAATGCTTCCTGCCGCTGGGAGCCACTGAGCCTTTATAAAGCCTGCTGGATTGAAAGCGATGATCCTGCTGAGCTGGAGAACTTCAAAAAGCGTAAATTCCAGTTTATGGCTAAGGACCGGGAAGGAAGGGATGTATTCCTGGCTGATAGTAATTATGTGCTCCAGATGGCGCAAATGGATTTTAAGAACATCCGTTTCCATTTTACCAGCGAGTTTTAAGGAAGATATTTTCTATATATGTTATGTGTTAAGGACCACCGGCTTTATAGAGTTGGTGGTTTTTTATGTTTTATTCGGCAGGTTACTAATTTAGTTGGATGAATCTATAACGGATAACGGTTACGTGCTGTGATGGAAGGTATGGTTGTAGAACCTTTTCAAGGTTCAATCTTTCTATTTTCACAAACCCGGGGTTTGTAACCCCGGGCTATTGGTGAATCCCCGCCGGGGATTCTTTTCTTTACCACCTTTGAAAGGTTTTTTGAACGTTTATTTATCCCCGTAATGCCCCCACAGAGAGATAATAAATACCGTGATAGTGTCTTCTTCAATCGTATAAAGCATCCGGTGTTTATCGTCAATCTTACGAGACCAGACCCCGGATTGCTCATGCCGGAGGGGTTTAGGTTTACCCGTTCCAGTCTCCGGATGTTCTTCCAACTCTGCGAATAAACGGTAGATTTTTTCAGGAGTGTTTTATTGCCGGCTTTAATATGTTTTTGCAGATCTTTGTTTGCACCTTCAGTAAATAGCAGTTTGTAGGTCATAGTCCCATTGCCTGACGTAGTTCTTCCAGGGTATAATGTGTGGCTCTTCCCTCTTTGATTTCCTGCAACCCCTGATCTATTCTTTTCTCCAGTTGGGAGGAAAGAGTTAAATCTTCATCCTCTATGGGGGTAAGGATATAGGATCTTTTCCGCCCTCTTTTGAGAACAATTTGTACGCCATGGTCGGCAAGATCGAAATAATCCTTTTGCTTCTGCCTGAATTCCCGGCTTGATACTTGAATTACTTGTCTCATAATAGTATTTTAAAAAT
>JAJQBG010000329.1 GCA_021203405.1 Bacteroides sp. | reverse complement strand
CATCTAATGTCACTACATCAGCTCCATAAATAGTACTATTTGTGTTATTATCTAAACACGAAGTAAATAACAAAGCAACTGTAAAAATTAAACCCGCAACAAATAAATTAAATTTTTTCATACTATTAAATACATTACTGTGCGCAAATATACAATAAAGAGCAGAGATGCACACCGTTCCTCTTCTCTTTTTTCACCTAATTTTCTATATAAATACACAAATTTCGTCAATACCGCACGCCTCTCACACTATTTTTGCAAAAAGTTCCAAATGTTCGTCAACATATTCTGCTAATTTCGCCGTAATATACTCTTCACTCTCCATAAAAGCCTCCTCCAGGTCATCAAATGCCTCGTACTGCTCATACATCGCCATAAACTCTTCATCCGTACGCTCCCGTTCCAAATCCTCCCGGTTCGCATCAAATATCTTCTTAGCCTTATAGATCAGTTTACTAAACTCTTCCAATCCGAAAAGACGCATCGCTTTGGCAAACGGATTATCAAAGATATACCCTCCGTATCCATTCTGTATCAGCTGGCAAAAACCGCCTGCCATGATCTCCTCCCGGAAAATAGCGTACGACAACAGCGCATGTTGTTCACCGGTAAGCAGGTGCATATTCTCTGCGCTCCCCTCCTCACCCAATATCGCCTTACATGTATCGGTAAATACCTGAATAAACTCATCCATTCCCTCCAAAGCAGCCCGCTGCAAATCCGAATCTTTTATTTCAACCATCTCCTTTTCGATTTTTATGGTACAAATATAGTGAAAGTCGGGAGGGGTTGTGCAAATTTACCTGCAAAGATTCCCGAAAAAGAGAGATCCTTCACTTGCGTTCAGGATAACAAAGAGAAGCCCCCCCGAACTTTATCCCGGGCAATAGCGAAAACTTTATAATTATTCTCCCTTCCAAACAATTATTCTACACGCTACATTTTTCCCTTTTCCCTGCATTTACACTTTAACCCGGAAAGCTCCAATATTTTCTATAATCAAATTTAAATCTCCACATCCCCTTCCTGCTTTCCTTATACTTTTACTACCTGCTAATAACGTTTTTAACACTTTAGATTTGCATTTTTCCTGCTTTCCTTATACTTTTGCTACCTACTAATAACATGTAAAAGTAACGAACGTATAAAAAACAACATTTTCTATTTTTTATTCAGCTTTCTGCTGCTTACCGGTACAGGGTTGGCCGGCTGTAGTGATAACGATGTCACAAGTGATAACGATGTCACAGAGGAGGATGTCACAGAGGAGGAGGATGTCGAGGAGGATGTCGAGGAGGAAGAAGAAAATAAGATCATTCCCGATGCCCCTGCCTTCCCCGGGGCCGAAGGTTTTGGTCGCTGGACAACCGGCGGACGAGGCGGTGAAGTTTACCATGTAACTAACCTGAATGATAGTGGAGCAGGATCACTCCGTGCAGGGATCGAGGAATCCGGTGCCCGAATTATTATATTCGACATATCCGGTACGATTGAACTACAATCCACTTTAAAAATATCCAACGATGATATCACCATTGCCGGACAAACAGCACCGGGCGATGGTATCTGCCTAAAAAACTACTCCCTGGTAGTAGATGCCGACAATGTGATTATCCGCTTTATCCGTAGCCGTATGGGAGACGAAAAAGCAACGGAAGACGATGCCATGTGGGGAAGAAGGCACAAAAATATTATTATTGACCACTGCACCATGAGCTGGAGCACCGACGAATGCGCCTCCTTCTACGACAACCAGAACTTCACCATGCAATGGTGTATCCTTAGCGAAAGCCTGCGTATCTCCGTGCACGATAAAGGAACACACGGCTACGGAGGCATCTGGGGCGGCGAGGGAGCCAGCTTCCACCATAATTTATTAGCACACCACGACAGCCGCAACCCCCGTATGTGCGGCAGCCGCTATACCGGCCTTCCCGATGAAGAACTGGTAGATTTCCGGAATAACGTGACCTATAACTGGGGAGGAAACAGCGCTTACGGCGGCGAGGGAGGCAGTTATAACTTTATCAATAACTACTATAAACCCGGCCCTGCCACGGCCCAAAAACCCTCCGTTACCTATCGTATTTTCCAGCCCTATGCCGGCGATGACGGTATCTGGGGCACTTTCCACCTATCCGGAAACTGCTTTGATGGCAGTTGCTCCGCACTAAGCAGCAACGCAATCAACCATATCGCCCAGGTCAATGCGGATAACTATTACGGATTGACTCCCTCTACCACCAATGGCCCCCTTCCCGAAGAAGGAGAAACAGCCTTACGATCCACCAATCCCTTTACCGTAGAAGCAGTGACCACTCACACTCCGGCAACCGCCTACGAAAAAGTATTAGCCTACGCAGGAGCCAGCCTGGTACGTGATGAAATTGATGAACGTATTATGGAAGAGGTACGAACCGGAACCTGCGGCAAAGATGGAGCGAACGGTAGCCAATACGGACTGATCGATACACAAACCGACCGGGAAGGTTATATTACCTATAACTCCCTGCCCAAAGAGAATCATACCAACGGTATTGATAACGACTGGGCAGCCGCCCACATCCCCGAAGGCAAAACCTATAAAGACTTCGATCCCAACACCGGATATACCTATATAGAACTCTATATCAATAGCCTGATAGAAGATATTATGAAAGCCTGTTGCGAAGGAGGAAGTGACTCACCTTCCACCCATGACTTTTAAGGAACAACGTAAAAAAGATTCAGGATAACAGATAGACAATCATGGAAGCAGTGGGATACTTATTTTAAGTATCCCACTGCTTCATAATAAGGAATTAACACTGTCGTCTCTATTAGCCCCGGTTTATCCGGGTTACCGCCGGTTTATCCCTTGTTGTCGCCGGCTTCACAGCCGGTGACTCTTTACCTGGAGCTTCATAGCTGCTACTGTACCCTGTAGGGCTATAAAGCCCTCTAAACAAAAAGCCCCACAAACCGATTCCTTGTATAAGCAAAAAAATTCCTATATTTGTCCTTACCATACCAAACAAGAAAAACGATGGAGAGAAGAGACTATCTGGTCAGACAGGCCGAACTACTGGGCCAGGTACTGGGCAAACTCATTGCCCGGCTATTGAACCTGCAAACAGAAAAAAAAGAGATCCCGGTGCAACAAACCTACCAGACCCTTCAAAAAGAGTTAGGGCTGGATATGGAGGCCCTTCTCCCTCTGCCTACCCCGGAACTGATCCGCATCCTGACCACAGACAAAGGATTCGATACGGAAAACCTCGAAAAATTTGCCGACCTGCTTCTACTGACAGCCGAAGGGATGGAAGAACCGGCGAAAAGAGAACAACAAAAAAAATCGCTTGCCCTGTATGAGTATCTTAACCTGGCTGAAACCAACTGTTACTCCTACAACCGCTTTTTTAAAATACAACGATTGACCCAGGAACTTAACGAAGAATAAAACTTTCCTGAAATAAAAAAGAATTACTGCCGGTTTCATACCAGCTATTGTCTAACTCCCCTGTTGTCACCGGCTTCATAGCCGGTGACAACAGGGGAATCGTGCAACAACTACCAAGAAGCCGATGGCAACAGATTTTTGTGGAACCTCTTCAAGGTTCATAATAGAGATGATCCTGCCCCAGGGTGTCGCTTCGCTCTACCCTGGGCTACGGATGGATCCCTTCCAGGGATCTTTGTTGGGACTGATCAAAAAGTCTGAAAAAATCATTTTTACCTGGTTGTCGCCGGCTTCACAGCCGGTGACTTTTTATCCTGCGGCTTCATAGCCGCCCTTGTACCGTGTGGGGGCTGGGAAGCCGGCGACAACAATAAAGTTGTGCAACAGCCATTATAAAGCCGGCAGTAGAAAAATGATTCCGTAAAGACATACCCTCCGCTCTTCCGATCCTGTTCCTCCAATTTTTATAAGATGACGAAACATAATTTCGCCATCCCCTCTTATTTTTACGCCATCATCTATTTCCTTATACCCATGACCAGACAACAAAAACAGGCAGAAAAAAGAGAGAGCTCCTTCTACTACGCTCAGCAAAACAAAAGTAAAGTCGGCTTTCCCCCTACCCGGCGTATGCAAAAACTAATAGGCATGCTATTTCTACTTACCGGATACTCCCTGGCCACCCACGCCGTAGAAGAGGTAACCCTGCGGAAGATCAAAGCAGGCATCTTTGTCAGCCCTCCCTTTGTTATGACCGGCGAGAGCGGAGAGCCCGAAGGCATGGCTATCGACCTCTGGAAGATGATAGCAGAACCCCCTGAACCTTGTTACCGAATATATAGAATACCCCACCCTGGAGCTGCTGATCAAAGCCCTGCAGGAAAACGAAATAGAGATCATCCTGACCAACCTCACCGTCAGCTACGAACGGGCCCAACTGATGAAATTCTCTTTTCCCTGGTACGACGGCGGATTGCGCATCCTGGCCAAAAGCGACCACCGGGGAGCCCTCTGGAAAGAGATGAAACAGAACGGGCAGTTCCATGCCCTTCTCTCTATCATCCTCTTTATCCTGCTACTCACCTTCCTGCTCACCCTCTTCTACCGCTACAAAGACCCCGAATTCCCCCGGAAATGGCGCGAAGGGCTGGCCCTGAACCTCTATCACTTAGTAGTCAGCATCCAGGCAGGAAGCGTGGAAAACAAAATAACCGGCTGGATAGGCCACCTGCTGGCCGTCATCTGGTTAGTCTTCGGCATAGGGCTGATCGCCTACGTCACCTCCACCGTTACCAGCAGCATGACCAAGATCTCCCTCACCTCCGATATCAACTCTCTGGCCGACCTCTCCGGAAAACTGATCGGAGTAGAAGAAGGGGGTGCCGTAGAGTCCTACCTCCGTAGCCTGGGGCTGGCCACCATTCCCTATGAAAAGATCCAGCAAGCCACAGAGGGGCTGTTAAGGGATGAGATCAGTGCCGTAGTAGGCGATGCACCCGTACTCGAATACTGGGTGCACCTGAACCGGGAGAAAAAACTGGAGGTGACCGGCCACACCTTCCATCCCGATAAGTACGCCTTTGCCGGGTCCGGAAAGCACAGCAGCCTGATAGACAGCATCTCCCTGCAACTCATTAAACTATCCGACAGCGGCCGGATCAAAAGACTCAAAGAGATCTATGTAGGCATTCTGGAAGAGTAGGCCCCGGAGCCCGTCCGGAACTCCGCTCCCACCTCGAAACAGGGACACTCTTTTAGCCCCGGTGCCAGCTCCCGGTGCCCCACTACCCGGCACCCCGGATAATCGATCAGCAACGTCCGTACCAACACCCGCAGCGAATGTTTCTGCCACTCCGTACGGGTATCAGCCGGGCGGCCCCTCTCATCCAGTCCCCCCTCGTAGCAAACCCCGATGGAATGAGCATTATACCCCTTTACATGCGCGCCTGCCTCCTCCAACGGGCGGCAACTCTTTATATCCCTATTCTTGCGGATATAAAAATGACACCCCGTCCCCCGGAATCCCCGCTCCCGGTGGCAAACCTCCAGGTCGCGCTCCGTAAAATCCTGGTCTACCCGGGTAGCCAAACAATGGATCACGATTAGGTCAATCCTGCGCATCGCTCCCTCCTTTCTCCCCGGAGGGAAACCAACGCTCCGGACAATCCTTCATGCCGCACCGCATTGAGAGAGCCTCCCGAAGCTGTTCACCCAGTACCACCATCTCCCCATGCATCTCCTTGATGCGGGCAGAGACCTCGAAATAGTCCCGCTGAAACTTCCCGATCTGCTCCACCAGGAAACCATACTGCTCCATCACCAGCTCGCTGAACTCCCGCATCTTTTTCGCATCCCTCTTCCGGAGAAAAGGAAGGAGGGCCCTGAGCAGCTCAGAGCCCTGTGAAATCAACTGTTTCATCCCCCCTCCCGTTTTAAATATCTTCCGAACCATCTCCCGGATCCGACGTACCCGGATCCTCCTTCTTCTTCTGGGCCCGCGGCTCCACCTGGTGATACTTCAGGTTAGGAAGCATCTCCGTCAACGCACCTCCCGGACGGAACCGGATGCGTGCCTCCTTCACCTGCGAAACCGAAAAACTCTTTTTGGTCTCCGCCCCCGTGCCCCGCACCGAAAGCTGTAAAGAGCCAAAATTCCCCAGGCGGATGATCTTCCCCTCCTTCAATCCCAGGACAGCCGCCTCCACCACCGCATAAAAAGCAGCCGAAATATCGGCCTGTGTAATGGTACAACCCTTGGAAGCAACATGACACAACGTATCAAAATCCATATCCCCCGCCGACTGAACCAGCGCATAATACATATAGGGCGCATCCTTATCCATCGGATTTTTACGCGCCGCTGCCGAAACCGGTACACTCATATCCATTAAAATTTAAGTTAGTAATAAAAAGTATTCTCTCCGGGAAAAGATCCGGACGGCGCCTGTCCGGTCTTCTCTTCCCAAAAGCAAAGATAACACCCTGACAGGCGGCTGCGGTCCCAACCGGGACAAAACGGTACAAAGTGTTCCAACAAAAGATTATTTAACAAATTATCTCCCCGCAGACTTGCCTTTTACCGCTCTTTTTTGTAATTTCAGGGCATGGAAACTATGGAAAAAACCTTCAGCATCCGTGCCTGGTCCAAAGCCGAACTGGCACTCTTTTACCATCCCCACCTGGATACCCGCCGGGCCCTGCGCATCCTGAACCGGTGGATCCGGCACAATCCTTTGTTACTGGAAGCGCTCCGGCGGGAAGGAGCCGGTATCACCACCCGGGTCTATTCGCCGCGGCAGATGGAGGTGATAGTGAGGTTTCTGGGGGAGCCTTAACTTTTTTCGGGGATGAAAAAAGTTTTGCAAAAAAATCCTTGTCTTGTTTTTGTGGGGATCGGCTGGTTTTGTGGGATTATGGATATTTAGTGGTGTATTGTTCTTTTTTTGCTTGATCAAAAAAAGAACCAAAAAAATCAAGGGCTAAGCGGTGCTCGCTACTCCGGTTCCTTGCGAAGCGGGGTAGCGAGAACTCGTCGTTTCACTCCTCAAACAGCTCGCTCCCTGATCCGCTTCTCCAGTCACCTCCGCTTTACGCTGCGCTCCGATGCCCGGTCGGCTTCGCGTCCGTCACTTCTTTTGGCACGCAACATCGCTACGCTCGTTGCTTTTTGATTAGGGATAGATTATTTATTCCTTAATGGAATGATCACTATTGCCGTCAGTTTTATCACTTTATTGCCATCGGCAACAAAGTCCGGACTTAAATCTTACAATTACTAATTTACATACTTCGAAGGATACTCCCTTAACTAAAATGAAAATGCCAGATAAATGTCGGTGTTCCATCTTCAAATTTTTTATGCAAAGCCCAACTTCCTGAATCTGAAGGATGTTTTGTAAAACTTACACCATTGATATTCATAC
>JAJQBG010000221.1 GCA_021203405.1 Bacteroides sp. | reverse complement strand
AAATAATACCCTTTCAGGGTGAAGAGTTGTACTAAATATTACGTATATTTGCATATATAAAAAGTTAGCGGAAGGAATTAAAGTATGAATAATCAATTCTCACAAAGAGTAGCTGACATCATCGTTTATAGTAAAGAAGAAGCCAATCGGCTGCGAAATAATTATATTGGCCCGGAACATCTTCTTCTTGGACTTATTCGCGAAGGTAAAGGAAAAGCCATTGAAATACTATTTAAACTCAATATAGATATCCAGGAAATAAAAAAACAGGTGGAGAATTATCTGACCCGCCTGGCTGATAGTGATCTATTACAGGATGCTGATATCTCCCTGAATACCCGTGCTACCAAAATATTAAAAATGTGTATTCTGGAAGCCAGGTTATTGAGAAAAGAGATCGCCGATACGGAACATATGTTACTGGCTATCTTAAAAGACAACGATAACATAGCAGCTTCTATTCTAAAAGATAATAACGTGTTTTACAAGAATGTAATCGAACAATTATCCCTTCAGCCCGATGTACAATCAGGATTAGGTTTTACAGAGGATGATGATGAAGAGGATGAAATAAGACCCCAGGGAGGTGCCGGAGGCGATATGGGAAGACAACAGGCTCAATCAGTCAAGAAACCAGCCAATGATACTCCTGTGCTGGATAATTTCGGTACTGATATGACAAAAGCTGCCGAAGAAGGCAAACTGGATCCTATTGTAGGTCGGGAAAAAGAGATTGAGCGTCTGGCTCAGATACTTAGTCGTCGTAAAAAGAATAATCCTGTACTTATCGGAGAACCCGGGGTTGGTAAATCTGCTATTGTAGAGGGCCTGGCACTCAGGATCGTTCAAAAGAAAGTTTCCCGTATTTTATTCAATAAGAGAGTCGTTGCTCTTGATATGACTTCTGTCATTGCAGGTACAAAATACAGAGGACAATTTGAAGAGCGTATTCGTTCTATTCTGAATGAGTTACAGAAGAATCCGGATATTATTCTCTTTATTGATGAATTACATACGATCGTAGGAGCCGGATCAGCTGCCGGTTCGATGGATGCGGCTAATATGCTGAAGCCTGCTCTGGCCCGGGGAGAAATTCAATGTATCGGTGCAACCACATTAGATGAATATCGTAAGAATATTGAAAAGGATGGTGCCCTGGAAAGACGTTTCCAAAAAGTAATGGTGGAAGCTACTACTCCGGCTGAAACACTTCAGATCCTCAAAAATATAAAAGAGAAATATGAAGATCATCACAATGTTAATTATACGGATGAGGCTTTGGAAGCTTGTGTAAAGCTTACAGACAGATATATTACCGACCGGAACTTCCCGGATAAAGCAATTGACGCCCTGGATGAAGCCGGCTCCCGTATACATCTTACTAATATTACTGTTCCTAAGGAGATAGAGGATCAGGAAAAATTGATAGATGAGGCTAAAATCCAGAAAACTGAAGCAGTGAAATCCCAGAATTATGAACTGGCAGCCAGTTTCCGGGATAAGGAAAAAGAACTCTCCAATCAACTGGAGGCCATGAAGAAGGACTGGGAAGCCCAGCTTAAGAATAATCGTGAGACAGTAGACAGTGAAGACATTGCCAATGTGGTCTCCATGATGTCCGGTGTACCTGTGCAGCGAATGGCTCAGGAAGAGGGCTTTAAACTGGCTCATATGAAAGAAGATCTGCAGGCTAAAGTAATTGCACAGGATAATGCGATTGAAAAGCTGGTAAAAGCCATCCAGAGAAGCCGTGTAGGATTAAAAGATCCCAATAAACCGATTGGTACATTTTTATTCTTAGGTCCGACCGGTGTAGGTAAAACCCACCTGGCTAAAGAATTAGCCAAAGATATGTTTGGATCGGCTGATGCGCTTATCCGGATCGACATGAGTGAATTCATGGAGAAATTTACAGTTTCGCGTCTGGTGGGAGCTCCTCCGGGATATGTAGGATATGAAGAAGGAGGACAGCTTACTGAAAAGGTACGTCGTAAACCCTACTCCATCGTATTATTGGACGAAATTGAAAAGGCCCACCCGGATGTATTTAATCTCTTGTTACAGGTAATGGACGAAGGGCGTCTGACTGACAGTTATGGCAGAGTAGTAGACTTTAAAAATACAGTTGTTATCATGACTTCCAATATTGGAACCCGTCAGTTGAAAGATTTTGGCCGGGGAGTTGGTTTTACTACTCAGAGCCGCCTGGATGATAAAGAATATTCAAGAGGCGTTATACAAAAAGCCCTGAATAAATCTTTTGCTCCTGAATTTATTAACCGTATCGATGAGATTATTACGTTTGATCAGCTTGATCTTGAAGTCATTGTGAAGATCATTGATGTAGAATTAGTTAAACTCTATCAACGGATAGAAGGAATAGGATATAAACTGGAACTGACTGAAGAAGCCAAAAGGTTTATAGCTACTAAAGGGTATGATGTTCAGTATGGAGCCCGTCCTTTAAAACGTGCTATACAGACTTATTTAGAAGACGGGTTATCCCAACTCATCATTAATTCTACTCTCCAGGAAGGTGATACTATAAAAGTAAATCTTAACGAAGAGAAAAATGAACTTCATATGGAAGTTGTAAAACCCTAATGGGGTAAACAAAAAGGCAGGACAAAATGTCAGACTATCAGGTCTGGCATTTTTTTTGTCTCATAACCGGAAAAACATAAAATCAAAAAATAAATAGATTATGCAAAAAGGTAATATTGGTGTTACAACGGAAAATATTTTTCCGGTCATTAAAAAGTTTCTTTATAGTGACCACGAAATATTTCTTCGTGAGATCGTTTCCAATGCAGTAGATGCTACCCAGAAGTTAAAGACATTAACTTCCATGGGAGAGTTCAAGGGTGAACTGGGTGATTTAACCATCCAGGTAAAGTTGGATAAAGAGAACGGCACCCTTACTATTTCGGATAGAGGAGTCGGTCTGACCGATGAAGAAATTGAGAAATATATCAACCAGATCGCTTTCTCCGGTGCAAACGACTTCCTGGAGAAATATAAAAATGATGCAAATGCCATTATCGGGCACTTCGGACTAGGATTCTACTCCTCTTTTATGGTCTCTAAAAAAGTTGAGATCGTCACTAAATCCTATAAAGAAGATGCTTCCGCTATGAAATGGAGCTGTGACGGTAGTCCTGAATACACGCTGGAAGAGACCACTAAAGAAGAGAGAGGAACCGATATTATTCTTTATATAGATGATGAAAGCAAGGAATTTCTGGATGAGAACCGTATCTCTTCTTTGTTGAAAAAATATTGTAGTTTCCTTCCTGTACCTATCGCATTCGGTAAAAAGAAAGAGTGGAAAGATGGAAAAGAAGTAGAGACAGATGAATACAATATTATCAACGATCCTAATCCTCTGTGGACACGTAAACCCAGTGAATTAAAGGATGAAGACTATAAGGAGTTCTATAGAAAATTGTATCCGATGTCGGATGAGCCACTTTTCTGGATCCATCTGAATGTGGACTATCCTTTTAATCTTACCGGTATCCTCTATTTCCCCAGAATTAAAAGCAATCTGGATCTGACTAAAAATAAGATCCAGCTCTATTCAAACCAGGTATATGTAACAGATTCCGTAGAAGGAATAGTACCTGACTTTCTGACGCTGTTACACGGAGTCATTGACTCACCGGATATTCCATTGAATGTATCCCGCTCCTATTTGCAGAGTGATTCTAATGTGAAGAAGATATCTTCTTACATTACCAAAAAAGTGGCCGACCGGTTGCAGGCTATCTTCAAGAACGACCGTAAACAGTTCGAAGAGAAATGGGACGATCTGAAGATATTTATCAACTATGGTATGCTTACCCAGGATGATTTCTATGACAAAGCTAAAAACTTTGCTCTCCTGAAAGACTCTGATAACAAATACTACACATTTGAAGAGTACCAGACCCTGATCAAAGAGAATCAGACCGATAAAGACGGAACACTGATTTATCTTTATTCCAGCAACAAAGAAGAGCAATACAGCTTCATTGAAAATGCAACCAATAAAGGCTATAATGTTCTCATAATGGATGGCCAGCTGGATGTAGCATTAGTAAGCATGCTGGAACAAAAGTTTGAAAAATCCCGTTTTACCCGTGTAGACAGTGATACTGTAGATAATCTGATCGTCAAAGAAGACCGGAAAAAAAGTGATCTTGAAGCGATCAAGGAAGAAGCATTGAATGTACTTTTCAGAAGCCAGCTCCCTGCCATCGAAAAAGTTGATTTCCACGTATCTGCCCAGGCACTGGGAGAAACAGGTGCTCCGATTGTAATTACCCAGAGTGAATATATGAGGAGAATGAAAGAGATGGCCAATATACAGGCAGGCATGAGTTTCTATGGAGAGATGCCCGATATGTTCAATGTAGTAGTAAACAGTGACCACCGCCTGATAAAAGAGATCCTTCTGGAAGAAGACCAGCAATGTAGTTCTGAGATCAAACCTATTCAGGAAGAGATCGATCAGTTATCCCGGAAAAGAGAAGAACTTAAAAAAGCCCAGGAAGGTAAGAAAGAGGAAGAGATCTCTACTGCAGAAAAAGATGAATTGACCGATATTGAGAAAAAACAGGATGAACTGACTCAAAGAAAAGAATCCCTGTGGAGTGAATATGGTAGTAAGAATAAAGTAATTCGTCAATTGATAGATCTGGCCCTTTTACAGAATAATATGCTGAAAGGAGAAGCTCTGAATAACTTTATCAAAAGAAGTATTGATCTTATTCCGGGAGAAAAATAATAACTCGTTGTGGTCTAAACTTGATCTCCGGGCCATAATCTGAGAATAAAACCAGATTATGGCCCGGTTTTTATACCCGCTTATCAATTTATTAGTAAAAAGGAAAAAAGAATATTCCAAACAAATCACTATCTTTGAGCATTGAAAACCAGAAAGTAAATGCTACCGAAACCCTATATACGACAACTCTTCTGTGGTATTTTAATGATATTACTCCTAATCATACCGGCAAGAGCCCAGAAAGTGGGTTTGGTATTAAGTGGCGGAGGTGCCAAAGGATTAACTCACGTGGGTATAATACGGGCTTTGGAAGAGAACAATATTCCCATTGACTATGTTACGGGAACCTCTATGGGAGCTATCGTCGGTTCTCTCTACGCCATGGGATATTCACCTGATGAAATGGTAGACCTATTAGGTTCTGATGAGTTCAGGTTATGGTACTCAGGACAAATAGAAGACCGGTATAAATACTATTTTAAAAGTAATCCTCCTACCCCCGAATTTTTCAATATCCGACTCTCCCTGAAAGACTCTCTGAACCTCAGGCCACAACTTCTGCCGGCCAGTGTGATCAACCCGGTCCAGATGAACCTGGTGTTCCTGGATCTGTTCGCCCAGGCTACAGCTACCAGCCAGGGAAATTTCGATAAACTTTTTGTTCCTTTCCGCTGTATCGCTTCAGATGTATACAACAAAGAGCAACTTGTACTCAGAGAGGGAGACCTTGGAGATGCCGTAAGGGCATCTATGACATTCCCGTTTGTGTTTAAACCGATTGAGATCAATGGGAACCTTGCCTATGATGGAGGAATATATAATAATTTCCCGGTGGATGTTATGCGAAATGATTTTGATCCGGATATTATGATCGGAAGTGTGGTTGCTTCAAACCCCCATAAACCTGATGAAAAGGATCTGATCGGGCAGTTGGAAAATATGATCATGCAGAAGTCTGACTACTCTTTGCCGGATTCACAGGGTATTCTGCTCAACTTTAAATATACCGATGTAAATCTCCTGGACTTTAACCGGATCCAGGAACTACACGATATAGGATATAATCGTACGATGGAGATGATGGATTCTATAAAAAGCCGTATTTCCCGCAGAGTAACTGCTGATAATGTAGAGCTGAGAAGACTGATCTATAAAAGCAATTTTCCGGAGTTACGTTTTCGCCGGATCTATATTAATGGAGCCAATCCTCAACAGAGTAAATATATACGGAGAGAGTTCAGAGAAGAGGAGAATGACATCTTTTACTACGAAGATATCAAGAAAGCCTATTTTAAATTACTATCTGATAAAACCATTTCTGAGATCATTCCCCATGCTTCATACAATAAAGAGGATGAAACATACGATTTATACCTGAAAGTAAAACTGGAAGATAATATAGCTATCCGACTAGGGGGTAATATATCTTCCAGCAACTCTAATCAGATATATCTGGGAGTAGCTTATAAAGATTTAAATATCTACTCCAAAGAATTTGTACTGGATGGTCAATTAGGAAGGATCTATAACAGTGTACAGTTCATGGCTAAAATTGATCTGCCTACTAATATACCGACCTCTTACCGTTTTATCGCTTCTATCAGTACTTTTGATTATTACAAAAGAGACAAACTCTTTTCAACCAAAGATATTCCTGCTTTTAATAAAAAAGATGAGCGGTTTATAAAAATTAAACTCGCTCTGCCCTTTTTGATGAGGAAAAAAGCGGAATTCGGTATCGGTCTTGCCCAGATAGAGGATCGCTATTTCCAATCGAGTGTGATCAATTTTGAGGAAAAATATTACGATAGGAGCATCTATCGGTTATGGGGAGGATCTATCAGTTTCAACGGAAACAGTTTAAACCATAAACAGTTCCCTACCCAGGGAAAACGGGAAGCCATCAAAGCGCAGATATTTAAAGGTACCGAACGCTTTAAAGAAGGAGAAACCGGGATAGAATCTGATTATAAAAAGAACCACTCCTGGATGCAGATCTCTTACGAATACGAAAAATACTTCCCGCTTGCCAGTAAGTTTACTTTAGGAGCTTATATGGATCTCTATTATTCTTCCAAAAACTTTTCGGAGAATTACACAGCTACCATGCTACAGGCCGGTGAATTTACCCCTACTGCTCACAGTATCATTGCATACAATGATAATTTCCGGGCCAATCAGTATTTTGCCGGTGGGGTACAACCTATTTATAGCATAAATAACCTTTTTCACCTCCGGGGAGAAGTATATGCATTTATACCGATATTTCCTATAGAGAGAAACTCTTTAAATAAGGCTTATTATGGAAAAGCCTTTTCCCGTTATGAATGTTTAGCTTCCTTATCAGCCGTATGTCAGCTTCCTTTTATGGCTATCAGCGGATATGTAAACTATTATAGTTCACCTAAAAACAACTGGAATTTCGGTCTCACTCTGGGCTGGCAGTTATTTAATGCCCGTTTCATCGAATAATTTTTCTCAAAAAAATACAATCAAATCCTTGCAGATTCAGAAATTCTCCCTATCTTTGCAGCCGTTAAACGAATGGCCGCGTAGCTCAACTGAATAGAGTAGCTGACTACGGATCAGCCGGTTACA
>JAJQBG010000103.1 GCA_021203405.1 Bacteroides sp. | reverse complement strand
GTAATAACTCATTCCTAACATATAAAGAGATTCCTCTGCTTTATCCGTACCTTTGAGTATCGTTACAACTTCTCCCAGCAAAGTAGCAGCCTTGTTATACTGGCCTTTTGCAAAGTAACTCTTTGCAGCCTCGTACTTATATTCATAGTCGTTGGTTTTCAATAGCTTATTATACTCCCCACAAGAGGAAAGAATAATAACAGAAAACAAAGAAAACAGGATATACTTTTTCATTTTTCCAGAAATATGGCGCAAAGTTACTTATAACCATTGAAAAATACAATTAATCAATGTTTTTTTTAACCTCCTGCGGCGTTAAAGTTCGTAAACAAAAAGGGAGGACTTTTTACGTTGAGTCCTCCTTTTTTTACCGTTATTTATAACTTGTACAAGTCACTTGCAGCTAAAAGTTCAACCTTTTTGTCTTTCAAAATCTCAATACATTGATCCATATTATCCGGCCGCAGAATGATATGTGCGATATCCTTATTAGCGAATGAATACATATACTCTATGGAAACTCCTCCTTCCGATAAATATCCCAGTACTTTAGCCAGGGCTCCCGGTGTGTTGGGACAGCATATACCTACCACATTGGTAATATTAACGGCAAAATGATTTTCCTTCAGTACAGTATAAGCCCTATCCGGATCGGACACAATACCCCTTAGAATTCCAAAATCCGAATTCTCCGCAATACTCAGTGCTGAGAGATTAATATTCTCACGACCCAGAACTTCGGTTACTTCTGTCAGGCGTCCCGATTTGTTCTCCAGAAAAATAGAAAGTTGTTTTGCAATCATGGCAGAGATTTTTTTATGTTACTTCAGTTTACGGTTATCTATTACCCTTACAGCTTTACCCATACTTCTTTCCAGACTTCTGGGTTCTACGATCTTCACATCTACGCCCAGTCCTAAAACACTTTGCAGACGGGCAGTGATCTTTTTCCTAAGCTCCAGCATCTTATTGATCTCATCCGAATAGTATTCCGGACGGGCTTCTACACGTAACTCCATACGGTCCGTGTTGTTCACGCGGTCGATTACCAGTAAATAGTGTGGTTCAAATTCAGGCATCTCCAGAATGACAGACTCTACCTGGGTCGGGAATACATTCACACCCCGAATAATCAGCATGTCATCACTCCTGCCCAGAATCCGATCCATTCTTACCAGTGTACGACCGCAACGACAGGTCTCCTGATGAAGAGCCGTCAGATCTTTGGTACGGTATCTCAGTAGCGGCATCCCCTCTTTAGTCAGGTGAGTAAATACAAGTTCTCCTGTTTCTCCCGGTTTTACCGCTTCCAGGGTCTTCGGGTCTACTATTTCCGGAAAGTAATGATCTTCATTCAGGTGAGTTCCATCCTGATATTCACACTCATAACCCACACCGGGCCCGGCTATTTCACTTAACCCGTAAATATCATACGCTTTAATTCCCAACTTCTCTTCAATCTCCTTCCGCATACTTTCCGTCCAGGGTTCTGCACCGAAAGCACCGGCTTTTAATTTGAACTCTTCACGGGGAATTCCGGAATCTTTAATAGCGTCTGCAATAAAGAGTGCATAAGAGGGTGTACAACACAATACGGTTGAACCAAAATCATGCATCAGTGTGATCTGCTTTTCAGTATTTCCACTGGACATCGGAATAACCGACGCGCCAATATGTTCCGCACCATAATGAGCACCCAGCCCTCCGGTAAACAGACCATATCCATACGCGACCTGGAAAATATCCGAACTATCAGCTCCATAAGCACAGAAACAACGGGCAAGCGACTCCGACCAGACAGCCACATCTTTACGGGTATATCCTACAACAGTCGGTTTACCGGTGGTACCGGACGAACCATGAATACGTACGATCTGGTTCATCGGTACGGCAAAAAGCCCAAAAGGATAATTGTCCCGAAGATCTTCTTTGGTAGTAAAAGGTAGTTTTACAATGTCGTCAATGTCATTGATATCATCAGGAGTCAGATCCATCTCCTGCATTTTTTTACGGTAGAAGGGTGTATTATGATATACATAAGACACCATCTTTTTCAAGCGGATGCTCTGGATCTTACGGAGACTTTCCCGATCCATGTATTCAATCGTTTCATTCCAAATCATGTTTTTCCGGTATTTTGTTTACTTATAAGTGTGTTATAATGTATCGCAAAGTAAACAAAATATTCGGAAAAACAAAGTACCAAAACCGATTATTTAATTCATAGAGCCACCCACAATATCCAAAAGTTCATTGGTGACAGCCTGTTGCCTTGACTTATTATATTGCTTTCTTAACTCTTTCAGCAATTCATCTGCATTGTCAGTAGCGATCTGCATAGCAATAGTGCGGGCAGCATGTTCAGATGCATTTGAATCTAAAAGTACTGTGTAAAGTTTTACGCATAGCACTTTAGGCAACAGTTCCGATATTAATGCCTGTCTGGACGGTTCAATAATATAATCTTTATAAACAGGACTCTCCTCCACATCTGCGGGAGTAACAGGCAAATAAGTTTCACGGGTTATGATCTGGGAAGCAGAAGATTTAAAATGATGATAAATTAATTCGACCTTATCTACCTCTCCCGTTATATACATACCCATTAATCTACGCGCCAGAATCGCTGCAGCATCATATCCGGGCTTCTCTGCCATTTTATCAAAAGTCCCTTCTGCCGGAAGACCTGCTTTCCTGACTGCTTCAGCAACTTTTTTACCTACCGGATAAATACGGATGTTCTCTGTTCCCAGAGCACTGTATTCGGATAAAACCGCATGAAGCCGCTTAATAATATTGGCATTAAATGCACCGCATAAAGAAGAGTTAGAAGAAAATACCACAATTGCAACCTTTTCCACCACTCTTGGCGGGATCAGTGGTGATTCAATATCTCTCTCCATTCCGATCAGGTCCGCCATAATAGCAGATAGCTTTCTTTCATAAGGAAGCATATTCTCAATAGATTCCTGTGCTTTATGGAGCTTGGCCGAAGCAACCATTTTCATGGCTGAAGTGATTTGTTTAGTGCTATCAACCGACGCTATTCTTCCTTTTATTTCTTTGAGTGAAGCCATACGATCAACTATTATACTCGTTAGTGAGTGAAGCAGCCACTTTTTCCAGGATGTCAGTTATCTCATCGTTAATAATTCCCTGCTTAAGCGGATCCAATACCTCTTTCTGATATTTACTTTCCGATACCCGGAAAAAATTCTGTTCGAAATCATGAACCTTGTTCAGCGGTACATTCTTCAGCAGGGCGTGGGTACCACAGTACAGAATAGCGATCTGCTTTTCTACCGGCATCGGACTATACTGAGGTTGTACCAGCAACCGGGTATTCTTTTGTCCCTTATCAATGGCCATAGCTGTCACCGCATCCAGGTCACCGCTGAATTTGGTAAATGCCTCCAGTTCACGGAACTGAGCCTGGTCTATTTTAAGTGTACCGGCCACTTTTTTCATGGCTTTGATCTGCGCATTACCTCCTACACGGGATACCGATATACCTACATTGATGGCCGGACGGTTCCCCTGATTAAAAAGGTTGGTATCCAGAAAGATCTGTCCGTCCGTAATAGAGATCACATTTGTTGGGATATAAGCAGATACGTCACCTGCCTGTGTTTCAATAATAGGAAGAGCAGTAAGCGACCCTCCACCTTTCACCCTATCTTTCAGACTTTCCGGCAGGTCATTCATCTGACGGGCTACCTCTTCCTGACTAATTATCTTGGCAGCACGCTCCAACAGGCGGGAATGCAGGTAAAAGATATCTCCCGGATAAGCTTCACGGCCTGAAGGACGACGCAGGATCAAAGAAACTTCGCGGTAAGAGACGGCCTGTTTAGACAAGTCATCATATACAACGAGGGCATGACGTCCTGTATCCCGGAAATATTCTCCGATAGCAGCCCCTGCAAAAGGAGCAAAATATTGCATGGCAGCAGGATCTCCGGCCGTAGCAGCTACTACAATTGTATAATCCATCGCTCCTTTTTCCCGCAATGTATTTACAATAGAGGCTACTGTAGATCCTTTCTGACCAATAGCTACATAGATACAATATACAGGATTACCCGCTTCATAATTAGCACGCTGGTTAATAATGGTATCAATAGCAATGGCTGTTTTACCGGTCTGGCGGTCGCCGATAATAAGTTCACGCTGTCCCCGGCCAATCGGGATCATGGCATCAATCGCTTTCAGGCCTGTCTGTAAAGGTTCATTCACCGGCTGCCTGAAAATAACTCCCGGTGCCTTTCTTTCCAACGGCATTTCGAAAAGTTCTCCGCCAATAGCTCCCCTTCCGTCCAGAAGTTCACCCAGCGGATCAATGATACGTCCCAGCATCTGTTCACCGACATGGATGGAAGCAATGTGCCCGGTACGTTTTACCGTAAATCCCTCTTTAATTTTATCTGTCGGTCCCAGCAATACGGCACCTACACTATCTTCTTCCAGGTTCATTACAATGGCTTTCATTCCATTATCAAACTCCAGAAGTTCATTAGCCTCCGCATTCCGTAATCCGTAAATACGGGCTACCCCATCACTGACCTGCAATACGGTACCGATCTCGTCCAGTTTAATGCGGGTATCGATCCCTTCCAGTTGCATCCGCAAAATATCGGAAACTTCGCTGGCTTTTATATTCTCAGACATATTCTCTATCGTTTCTTATAGCTTTTACGCTTGTTTCTCAGTATTAGTTTATTAAAAAGAGTTTTTTAAACGATCCGCTTATTCTTTTCAATAAATTGTTTTTTTATTCGTTTAAACTGGCGAGCCACACTGGCATCAAGCCGGTAAGTATCTATATCCAGAATAAATCCCCCTTCAATTTCAGGATTGACAATGGTTTCAAATTCGACAGTACCATCGTGAATACGGCTTATTATCATATTCTTAATATGATCCTCAGTCCCCTTCTCCAACGGAGAAGCTATAGTCAACTTCCCGATATTGATATTATTCGCTTTCCGGTAAATATCCAGATAAAGTACCGCTACAAACTGCAACAGTTTTTCTCTGTGGTTTTTAAGGACCAGTTCCATAAAACGCTCCAGTTCCCGGCTCATGTTACCACCGGTAGCACTTTTCAATAAGTCCAGCTTCTCCTTTCCGGAAAGGATAGGATTATTTAATGCTATCTTCAACTTAGGAACTTTCAAAAAGTTTCCGGAGAGGATGATCATTTCACGATATACCTTTTCAGATACTTCATGCTCAACGGCATATCCGAATAAAGCATTGGCATAACGCATGGCCACTATTCCTATATTCATAGTAACTGATTATGATTTAGGAGCTGTTATTTCATCCAGTAAACGGTCGATCATCTCCTGTTGCTCATGGTCCTCATCAAGATTCTTTCTTAGAACCTTTTCGGCAATATCTACTGATAACAGGGCAACCTGGCGCCGGATATCCCGGATAGCATCTTCTTTCTCCTCCTGGATCTGCTTCCGGGCCATATCAAGTTGTTTCTGACCCTCAAGATTAGCTCTCTCTTTGGCTTCAGCGATGATCTTTTCCCGGCTCAGAATAGCTTCCTTGAGGATTTCGGCCTGTTGCTTGTTTGCCTCACCCAATATCTCTTCACTCTTCTGTTTCAGGTTAGCATATTCTGCATTGGCTTTTTTAGCACTCTCCAATGCATGGTCAATATACTGTTTCCGTTCCTCTACCATACCGGTGATTAGCGGGAACCCAAACTTAGCAAGTAAAAAGAACACGATCCCAAAGGAGAGAAGCATCCAGAATAACAGGCCACTATCCGGTATTAGTAATCCCATATTTTTTCTCCGGTTAAAGTGCAAGTAGACAAACTACAATAGCAAATAAGGTAGCACCTTCGATCAAAGCAGCTACAATGATCATATTCATACGGATATCTCCGACTACCTCTGGTTGCCGGGCAATAGCTTCCATAGCAGACTGACCTATCTTACCAATCCCTAAGCTTGCACCAATTACAGCAATTGCCGCACCAATTGCTGCACCTAATTGATTTAATCCTGCAGCAGCAGCTGCCTGTAACAAAACTGATAATAACATAATACTTTAATTTTAAGTTGTTTCTATTTTAATTAATTATTCTCAATGGTGATGGGGTTCTACCCTGGATAAACTAATAAATACCGCAGAAAGCATGGTAAACACATACGCCTGGATAAAAGCAACCAGTAATTCCAGACAGTTCATAAAAATACCAAAAAACACTGAAACTCCCATCATTGCTCCGTTCATTACAGGCCCCAGACTCACTGTAACAAAAATGATACATGTTAAACCAATCACTGCTGAGTGTCCTGCCATGATATTGGCAAACAAACGTATCATTAAAGCAAATGGCTTGGTAAATATCCCGAAGAGTTCAATAAGTGGCATTAACGGGAAAGGTATTTTCAACCATATCGGCACATCCGGCCATAAAATTTCTCTCCAGTACTCTTTGGTCCCGAATAAATTTACCGCCAGGAAAGTGCACAATGCCAGTACAAAAGTAACAGCAATATTACCCGTCAGATTAGTACCTCCGGGAAATATAGGGATCAGCCCCATCACATTATTAAAAAATATAAAGAAGAAAGCTGTGAGAAGATAAGGAGCATATCGCTTATAGTCCTTTCCGATACAACTTTTTATCACATCGTCATGTACCATCATTATGAACATTTCCATAAAACCGACAAAGCCTTTTGGCGCCGGTGAATCCGCACTCTTCCCCTTGTACCAACGGGCTACTCCCAGAATGATCACCACTAACAAAATCCCGTTGATGATCAGGGACAGGGCATTTTTGGTTAAAGAGATATCGATCGGACGCACTATTTCACCATCCTCTTTTCTTTCTACTATTTTTCCCTGATAATCTTCCTCTTCCGCAATAAAAAATCCCTCATGTTCCGGATGATGATGGAATACTCCGGAAGAAAACAGATGCCATCCGGTAGCTTTGCTATAAACAATTACCGGTAGCGGAATAGAAATATGTTTTTCCCCGATCGTAGCAATATGCCAGTCGTAAGCATCCCCGATATGTGAAAATATGATCTCCTTGATGTTGATCTCATCACTATCACCTTTCCCGGCAGCATGTATATGTCCCCATCCGGTTAATACCAGTAAAAAAACAATCGTTAACAGGTATCTTTTATTCTTCATGATCAGATACTTTTCAGTTTACGCTTTTTCTCCGAAAGAAAGAAAAAAGCCGTTTCATACAATAAATAGCCCAGGTAAAACACCATAAAAGTAACAAGAAATTCCATGCGTCCCTGTTTATTCAAAAGAAAATAGAGTAAAATAATAACCAGGGATAACCCTAGTTTCACTCCTTTTGAGATCAAGTAAACAATCAATATATTTT
>JAJQBG010000079.1 GCA_021203405.1 Bacteroides sp. | reverse complement strand
ATAATGGACTATATTTGCATGAATTATATATTCGATTCCTATGAATGGTAAGTGTTTAATCTTTATTTTTATACTTTTTGTTTCGATAAGAATTGCAGCCCAGCCCCATCAGCAGATACACCCAAAACGTGAGTTCCGGGGAGCCTGGATACAGGCAGTGAACGGACAGTTTCTGGGAAAATCGACCGATGAGCTGCAACAATACCTGATAAGCCAGTTGAATGCACTACAGGAAGCCGGTATCAATGCCATCATCTTCCAGATAAGACCGGAGGCCGATGCGCTATATGCTTCGGAAATTGAACCCTGGAGTCGTTTCCTCACAGGAGTTCAGGGAAAAGAACCCGCTCCCTATTGGGATCCCATGGCTTTTATGATTGAAGAATGCCGTAAAAGGAACATGGAATTCCACGCCTGGATCAATCCGTACCGGGTCAAGACCAATAATACTAAAGAACTGGCCCCAGGACACCTCTATTATCAACATCCGGAGTGGTTTGTACAGTATGGGAATCAGCTCTATTTTAACCCGGCCCTTTCGCAGAGCCGCGATCATATCCTGAAAGTAGTAAGCGATGTGGTGAGCCGATACGATATTGACGCGATCCATATGGATGACTATTTCTATCCTTACCCGATTGATGGCGTGGATTTTCCGGACGAAGAGTATTATGCCCGTTATGGAGGAAGTTTTACCAGCAAAGCCGACTGGCGCCGGAACAATGTAAATATATTGATCAAACAATTGCATGAAACCATCCGGAGTATTAAACCCTGGGTAAAATTCGGTATCTCTCCTTTTGGTATTTACCGGAATGAAAAAACCGATCCTTTGGGAAGTAAAACCAACGGATTACAGAATTACGATGACCTGTATGCCGATGTTCTGCTCTGGGCCCGCGAAGGTTGGATTGACTATAGCATTCCTCAGGTATACTGGGAGATCGGACATCCCGCCGCAGACTATGAAACACTGATACACTGGTGGGCCCGTCACCCTGAAAACCGTCCTCTCTTTATCGGCCAGGATGTGGAACGCACCGTGAAACATATCGATCCGAAGAATCCCTCCAGTCATCAGTTACCGGCCAAAATGGCTTTACAACGCTCTTACCAGACTATTGGTGGAAGTTGCCAGTGGGCTGCAGCCTCTGTGGTCAATAATGTAGGGAACTACAAAACTGCGTTGTCTGAACATTATCACAAATATCCGGCTTTGATACCTGTATTCGACTTCATGGATAGTACACCTCCGGGAAAAGTAAAAAAGGTAAAGAGCGTATGGACACCGAATGGATATGTACTTTTCTGGACAGCTCCGAAAGCTAAAACAGAAATGGATGAGGCAGTTCGTTATGTAGTATACCGGTACGATAATAAAAAGAACTATGATCTGGAAGATCCCTCCACCATTGTAGCTATTACCAGTGAACCCTGGTATAAATTACCCTATGAAGATGGTAAAAAGAGATACTGGTACCGCGTAACTGCACTAGACAGGCTTCATAATGAGTCGAAAAGTGTAGTAAAGAAGGTGAAATTATAAAAGATAAATCCAGTAAAATTTAGTAAACCGCCGCGATGGTGAAGTGTCTGTTGCACCCCTAAAAAAGCACCCCACTTGTTGTCGCCGGCTTCACAGCCGGTGACTCTTTTATCCTGCAGCTTCACAGCCGCTTCTGTACCGTGTGGGGCTGGCAACATATTGGTCTATAATTGGGTTGTTACCGAATATAAAAATCAAGTAGCTTTTGCCCTTCGAGATATCCTTCCAGATGTTGGCCGATAGAGACAGGCCCCACTCCTACCGGAGTTCCGGTAAAAAGCAGATCCCCGATCTTAAGGGTCATAAACTGACTTATATAGGTTATAATTTCATCGACTTTATGCAACATATCTCCGGTATAACCCTTTTGTACGGTTTTTCCATCAATATCCAGCTGGAAGTTCAAATCCTGTAATCCTTTACCAAGATCAGAAAGGAGTACAAACTCTCCGATGGCTGCTGAATTATCAAAACCTTTGCAGAGCTCCCAGGGCTGACCCGCTTCCCGGAATTTGCGTTGCAGATCCCGGGCGGTAAAATCAATACCTACTGTTACAGCGTCGTAATAACGAGAGGCAAAACGGGAGGCGATATGCTTACCCAACCGGCAGATGCGTACCACAAGCTCTGTTTCATAATGGATCTCATTGGAGAAAGAGGGAATAAAGAAGGGCTTACCATCTTTGAGCAGAGCCGAATCAGGCTTGGTAAAGATCACCGGCTCTTCCGGTTGTACCTCATCCCCCAACTCCCGGGTATGAGCCGCATAGTTCATTCCAACAGCCAGGATCTTCATTTTTGCTCTCCGTTCAGGTTAAGACGATTAAACATAACAGCCAGATGGGCATAGAGAGAAGTATTCTGCACAACGATATGCTCAGATACCCTGATACGGAACGGTGTAAAGTTCCAGACAGCTTTGATCCCTCCCTCTACCATAGAATCGGTTATCTGCTGGGCAATCTGGATAGGTACCGTAAGCACGCCAATATTTACATCATACTCTTTCATCCTGGCAGTGAATTCGTCCGAATGATAAATCGGTATTCCTCCGATAGAGGTTCCCACCAATTCGGGCTTTATATCAAAAGCAGCTACAATCTGTAAACCAAAATGGCTCAATCCGGAATCCTGAAGCAAAGCCCCCCCCAGACTCCCTACCCCAAAAAGGAACGCCTTATGTGTTTTGGTAAAACCAAGAAAATCTTCCAACACTTCAATAAGCCTGTCAATTTCATACCCTACCCGGGTACGACCGGATATATTTACATAAGAAAGATCCTTGGCAATCTGTGAAGCATCAATATTGATCTCTTTGGAGATCTGTGTAGACGAAATAAATTGCTCACCCTTTTGCTTTAGCAGCTTAACATTGGAAAGATACCAGGGTAAGCGGCGAAGAGTAGGTTCAGGAACTTTGGTATTTTCTCTTGATATAAGGTTGCTCATTCCGTTGGTGCAATAATAACTTACTACTAAATGCAAAAGTAGTCTTTTTTTTAATACTGAAAAGTGATATGACAAAAAGGTTAAGAAAATTTCTCCCTCTGTTTCCATTTATCTGCAAATAATTTATCACCTTCTCTCCCGGTTATTTGCGGTTAAAAAGGTTATTGCTAATTTTGAACCTGAAATAAAATGATACCGTATGAAGAAAAATGACTGGAAAGACCGGCTGAATGTGGTTTATTCTACCAATCCTGACTTTACCTACCAGACAGATCCGGATGAAAAGGCAGAGACTCTTCCCGCTTCTCAGCAAAAACTCCGTGTATCCCTGGACAAAAAGAACCGGGGTGGCAAAATAGTGACTCTTATAACTGGTTTTATAGGCAGCGAGGAAGATATGAAAGAGCTGGGTAAAATGCTTAAATCCAGGTGTGGCGTAGGGGGTAGTGCCAAAGATGGGGAAATCATTGTACAAGGAGATTTTAAAAACCGGGTGATTGAACTGTTAAAGAAAGAGGGTTATACCCAGACCAAAGGAACAGGCGGATAAAGAAGGAAAAACCATTTTCCCGAATCAAACAGATAAAAAAAGGTGTTTCTTCAGTAAAGAAACACCTTTTATAGGAATAAGAATAAAGTTCTTACTTATTCTGCATTCAGGTTGAAACGCTTGAAAGCAACTACCTGGAGATCTTTGTTAGCCTTAGCAAGGAAATCCTTGATAGTCATCTTGGGATCTTTTACATACTCCTGATTCAGCAAACAAACCTCTTTATAGAATTTACCAATACGACCTGTAGCAATTCTTTCGATCATATTTTCAGGTTTACCCTCTTCACGGGCCTTTTCAGCAGCAATTGTTTTTTCTCTTTCAAGAACTTCAGCCGGAACACCTGCTTCGTCAATAGCGATCGGGTTCATGGCAGCGATCTGCATAGCTACATCCTTAGCCACCTGTGCATCTACATCAGCCTGGTTAAAAGCAACAATAGTAGCCAGCTTGTTACCCGGATGAATGTATGCTACGGTAGCAGCACCTTCTACGAACGAGTAACCATCCAACTCCATCTTTTCACCGGTGATACCGCTACGGTCAGTAACGTTCTCAGCAATAGTACCAGTACCTAATGAAAGAGCATTCACAGCTTCCAGGTCGGCAGCTTTAGCTTCCATAGCCTTATCCAGAATTTCGCTGGTCAATGCAACAAAATCAGCATTTTTAGCCACGAAGTCAGTCTCACATTTCAGGGCGATAATAGCAGCAAAACCACCGTTCGCTTTCGCCAGCACACAACCTTCAGAAGCGTCTCTGTCAGAACGTTTGGCAGCTACTGCCTGTCCCTTTTTACGAATAATTTCAAGCGCTTTGTCGAAATCGCCTTCTGCTTCATTCAACGCGTTTTTACAATCCATCATACCGGCGCCGCACATTTTGCGCAGACGGGTAATATCAGCCATAGATACAGCCATACGTATTATTTCTTTTTTAATTAATATTCAGTTTACTGATAAATGAAAAATATGCCGGTAAGCCCCGGGAAGTCTTATCTACAAAGTAGGCAGACTCAGGAAGCATACCGGCACATTTAAGTATATTAAGCTTCTTCGTCTTCTTTGATATAAGCAGCAGCTTTGGCAGCATTGATAGCTTCTTTGTCAGATTTATCCAATCTGGCTTTAGCTGATCTCTTCTTACCTTTGTTAGCAGGCGCTTCACCGGCAGCTTCCATATCGATCTTTTCAGCTTTTCTCTCTTCAAGACCTTCAGCAATAGCTGCACAACAAGCATCTATAATCACCTCTACTGATTTTGTAGCGTCATCGTTAGCAGGGATCACAAAATCCACATTGTTCGGGTCAGAGTTTGTATCTACGATCGCAAATACGGGAATACCCAGACGGTTAGCTTCGCGAACAGCAATGTTCTCTTTCATTACGTCTACCACGAAAAGAGCCGAAGGCAAACGGGTAAGGTCTGCGATAAAACCGAGGTTCTTTTCCAGCTTTGCACGCTGACGTAAGATCTGAAGAACTTCTCTTTTTGAAAGGTTGCCGTAAGTTCCGTCATTGGTCAATTTATCGATAGTAGCCATTTTCTTAACGGCTTTACGGATAGTAGGGAAGTTAGTCAACATACCACCCGGCCAACGCTCGATCACGTAAGGCATATTCACAGCAGCAGCTTTATCAGCTACGATCTGTTTCGCTTGTTTTTTAGTAGCAACAAAAAGTATCTTTTTGCCTGATTTTGCAATTTGTTTCAAAGCATCAGCTGCTTCGTCAATTTTAGCAACGGTCTTATGAAGATCGATGATATGAATACCGTTGCGCTCCATGAAGATATAAGGAGCCATAGCCGGATTCCACTTTCTTTTAAGGTGTCCGAAGTGAGAGCTGGCCTCTAATAATGTTTCAAAATTTGTTCTCGACATTGTATTTTTTTTAATCGTTTACATTCTTTTTTGTTATTCAACCAACCGACAGGTAGTTATTCTCCCGGGAAAATAAATCTTATCGGTTTAGATACTAAACGCTCTTTTCGAGTTATCTAATCATTGTCAGATTTTCGTATATCGTATATTTCGCAACACAGACAGTAAAAAACCTGTAAACAGCAGATTGTATAAACCGTATCTTAACGTTTACTGAACTGGAATCTCTTACGAGCTTTCGGACGACCCGGTTTTTTACGTTCAACAGAACGCGGATCACGTGTCATGAATCCTTCGGCACGAAGTGCTGCTTTATCCTCAGGGTTCATTTTAACCAAAGCACGGGCAATAGCTAAACGGAGAGCCTGAGACTGACCAGTGAAACCACCACCGTAAAGATTTACTTTGATGTCATACTTTTCAGCAGCTCCAATAGTGTTCAACGGCTGTTTCACCACATATTGAAGAATAGTTGATGGAAAGTACTGAGTCAGGTCACGTTTGTTGATCGTAATTTTTCCAGTTCCTTCAGTAACGAAGATGCGGGCAACTGCACGCTTACGTCTGCCTAATGCATTTATTACTTCCATTATTTCTTATTTAAGTATGTTTATATCAATTGACTTGGGACTCTGAGCAGCATGTTTGTGTTCCGATCCGGTATACACATACAGGTTACCCAATAATTTAGCTCCCAGCTTATTCTTAGGAAGCATACCCTTCACTACTTTTTTCAGTAACTTCTCTTCGCCGTTCGGTTTAGCGATCAAACGTGCCGGAGTCATCTCCCGCTGTCCACCCGGATATCCTGCATATCTCAGATAAACTTTGTCGTTCCACTTGTTACCGGTAAACTTAACTTTATCGGCGTTGATGATAATTACATTGTCACCACAATCTACATGAGGAGTAAAGTTCAGTTTATACTTACCTCTTAATAATTTAGCAACTTTCGAGCCCAGACGTCCAACCACCTGGTCAGTTGCATCTACCACAACCCACTCTTTGTTTGCGGTCTCCTTGTTTGCAGAAATGGTCTTAAAACTTAAAGTATCCACTGCTTGTTTCTTTTTTAATTGTTACTACTAAAATTTTCCACAGCCTCTTATCTTTCCCCGGACAAAGGATCAATAATAGACTATGAATTAAATATTTATCTTTCTCAGATAATAATCGGCTCGCAAAGGTACGTCTTTTCCTGAAAATAGCAAAGGAAAACTATATTTTTTCATCTATTCCCTGGCTCTGTAAAGAGATCCGGACACAAAAAGACCCGCGAAATTTCTTTCGCGGGTCCCCCGTATTTTTTTAAGAAAATATTATCGCACCAGGTCTTCCGGGAACTTGTCCGGCATATCTATTTTCTTCCAGGTCTCGTTATACCAGGAGTTGATCTCATTTCCGTTCTCATCTTTCTCAATGAGGAATTTGACTTTCATCAGCTGGTCATTATCCACCAGTTCATACAACATTACATTTTCCCGTCCGTCCAGCATGGGAAGATGAATGTTCCTTTCAATATGTTCCACATAGGTTTTATCATCCACTATTTCATAAGAACCATATCCGGTAATGATAGAACCTTTATTAGGAATTACAGTAAAGTTCACAATACGGTTGTCATCTGTCAGTATCTTGAAAGTATTTCCGGGTTTAATATTACCGGGAACATCCGGAGATTCAGCTAAATAGAAACACATCTGCCAGATCCCCCGCAGACCGGATTGATTCGAACCAAACAAATTTTGCGCAGAAACATGCGTAACACCAAAAAGTAGAGCTGTTACAAAAAGGAGTAATTGTTGCTTTTTCATAATACATCGTATTTTAATGAATAATTTGTCGTTTCAAGGCCCTCTTTTGTAAGGAAGGTCAGCTTCTATGTCAGGTTGATTTTCACAAATATAAAAAAATTTAATTATTTTACCAATATTAACAGACAAAAAGGTTCCGGGAACTTAAAAGATTTTGAATTAAATACGATCTGTTTATC
>JAJQBG010000164.1:2848-7456 GCA_021203405.1 Bacteroides sp. | reverse complement strand
CTTCTTAAGTAGTTTCCGTTCTGTACCGTCAACAAAAAGGAGTTACCTCTTTAAAACAAAAATGAATGGAAAATAATAAACTCTATATAAAGAATATGGTATGCCGTCGGTGTATACTGGTAGTGACCCGGGAACTGGAGAGATTAAAGCTTAACCCTGTTTTCGTCGTTCTGGGAGAAGTTATTTTATCAAATCCCCTGACTGCTGAAAAGAGACAGCGGATAAAAGAGGCCCTTCATCCCCTGGGATTTGAGTTGACCGACAGTAAACAGGTACGTCTTATCCAGCAGATAAAAAATAGTATTATTGAGCTTATCCATCAGCAAAACAGTGATTTAAAAATAAAACTATCCGATTACCTGGCGCATAAACTACACACCGATTACTCTACTCTTAGCACGCTGTTCTCAGAAACCGAAGGGATTACTCTGGAAAAGTATTTTATTGCCCAAAAGATAGAGCGGGTAAAAGAACCCCTGATCTACGACGAGCTTACCCTGAGCCAGATAGCCGATCTTTTACACTATTCCAGCACTGCTCATTTAAGCAGCCAGTTTAAGAAAGTAACCGGTTTTACTCCCAGTTATTTCAAACAACTGGGAGCACAGCGTCGTAAACCATTGGACGAGGTGTGACAAGGCTATAGAACCTACTGTCTGATAAAGAGCTTCATATAAACAGATCAGCCGGAAACGTCAGGTTTCCGGCTGATTTACTTGTATCGGGTCTATACTTATTTCTTTTGTTCTTCTACCCATCGGCGGGCATTGACAAAGGCTTCCATCCAGGGAGTGATCTGGTCGCTGTTCAGGCGACCGGCAGGATAGTATCCATTCTGCCAGGGGAACACGGCCCGTTCCAGGTGAGGCATCATAGCCAGGTGGCGTCCGTCCGCACTGGCTATGGCAGCCACTGTATAGTCAGATCCATTGGGATTACCCGGATACTCCTCATAATTATATTTGGCTACCACCTTATATTGATCCTCTTCATAGGGAAGACAGAATTTGCCCTCTCCGTGTGCCACCCAGATACCGAGTTTACTGCCGCTCAGTGAACCGAACATCACGCTATCGTTCTGCGGGATCTGTAGACTCAGGAAGGAAGATTCAAATTTATGCGAGGTATTGTGGGCTATGGTGCACTTTTGCTCGTGGTCAGGCGTGATAAGCCCCAGTTCCATCATCAGCTGGCAACCGTTACAGATACCAAGTGATAAGGTATCTTTGCGGGCATAGAAGCGGTCCAGCGTCTCTTTGGCTTTCTCGTTAAAGAGAAAACTTCCGGCCCATCCTTTGGCTGATCCCAATACATCTGAATTGGCAAATCCGCCGCAGTATACTACCAGGTTGATATCGTCCAGGGTCTCTTCCCCACTGATAAGATCGGTCATGGTCACATCTTTGACATCGAACCCGGCTAAATAGAGGGAGTAAGCCATCTCTCTTTCGCCATTGGTTCCTTTTTCCCGGATAATGGCTGCTTTGATACCAGTGGGAGTGCGGCGGTCGGGCGATAGGCCAAACTGCGACAGCTTGCCGGTAAAGTTTTTGGGGAAAGCAAACTCTACGGGTTGCATCTTGTAATTTTCAAAACGTTTTTTCGCACAACCGTTCATAGACTGTTTGCGGTCGAGCAGGTAAGAAGAGCTATACCATACATCACGCATGTGGTCAATACCGAAATGGTAGGTAGCTTCCTGGTGGTTTACCAGGATGTGTCGCTCCTGCGTAGGCTGTCCGATACGTACAAAACCGATGCCGGCCTCTTCGAGTATCTTTTCTACTTCTGATCTCTGTTTTACCTGAATGATAACACCCGGATTCTCAGCAAAAAGTACTTTTACCAGATCTTTCTCTTTGATCTTATTCAGGTTGATCTCCAAACCGCCCTCTACATTGGCAAAACACATTTCCAGCAGCGTAGTGATCAAACCACCGGCAGAAATATCGTGTCCGGCTAGTACCAGGCCCTTATTGATCAGTTCCTGTACAGCTAAGAAAGCATCCCGGAAATATTCTGCATTCTTCACGGTAGGAACTTCTTCTCCAATCTTATTCTGCGACTGGGCAAAAGCAGAACTACCCAGTTTGAGCGTATCAAAGCTGAAGTCAATATGGTAAAGGTGAGTTTTCGGATCGTTCACTACGACCGGAGAAACCACCTTTTTAATATCTGAAACCTCGCCCGCGGCAGATACGATCACCGTTCCCGGAGAGATCACCTTTTCCCCGTCCGGATACTTCTGTGTCATGGACAAAGAGTCTTTTCCGGTAGGTACATTGATCTGCAAAGCACAGCAGAAATCAGAGAGTGCTTCTACAGCTTTATAGAGACGTGCATCTTCACCCTCCTGGGAGCGGCAGGGCCACATCCAGTTGGCAGAGAGCGAGATCGTTTCCATACCATCCGTAAGAGGAGCCCATACTAAATTGGTCAATGCTTCCGATACGGCGAGTACCGATCCGGCAGCCGGGTCAGAAAGTGCGGCCTGCGGAGCATGACCAATGGAGGTAGCGATACCTTGTTTGCCCCGGTAGTCTAATGCTACCACACCACAGTCACTCAGAGGCAACTGTAATTCACCCTGGCACTGCTGACGGGCTACTTTACCGGTTACACTCCGGTCTACTTTATTCGTGAGCCAGTCTTTACAGGCTACGGCTTCCAGCTGAAGCACTTCCGTTACATATTCATGGAGGCGGGTAACATCGTAAGTCACATCTTCATAATGAGTCTCTACAGTTTTATCCACCATATAAGTTTTCGGAGACGAGCCGAACATCTGGCTCACCGCCAGGTCGAAAGGACGCACACCATCTGCCTGTTGGAAAGCAAAACGCCCGTCGCCGGTAGTTTCGCCCACTACATACATCGGGGCCCGTTCCCGCTCCGCTATTTTGCGTACATGTTCGATGGCCTCTTCCCGGATAAGCAGACCCATCCGTTCCTGCGATTCGTTGGCTATGATCTCTTTGGCCGAAAGAGTCTGGTCACCCACAGGCAGTTTATCCATTTCAATGACTCCCCCTGACTCTTCTACCAACTCTGAAAGACAGTTGATGTGTCCGGCCGAACCGTGGTCGTGGATGGAGATGATCGGGTTGTTCTCTTCTTCACACAACGCTCTTACTACGTTATAAGCACGCTTTTGCATCTCTGCATTGGCACGTTGTACGGCATTCAGTTCAATGCCGCTGGAATAGCGTCCTGTATCGACCGAAGATACAGATCCGCCTCCCAGGCCGATGCGGTAATTGTCTCCTCCCATCACTACGACTTTGTTGCCTGTTTCGGGAGTACCTTTGAGGCAGTCACGTTCTGTACCGTAACCGACACCCCCTGCCAGCATAATTACTTTATCGTAACCATAGAAAGTATGGTTCTCCTGGTGCTCAAAAGTAAGTACCGAACCACAGATAAGCGGTTGGCCGAATTTATTTCCGAAGTCGGAGGCACCGTTGGAAGCTTTGATCAGGATCTGTTCGGGTGTCTGGTACAACCATTTGCGTACCGGAAGCTCTTCCCACTCGCGTCCCTCTTCGGTACGTGGATAGGAGGTCATGTAAACAGCGGTCCCAGCAATAGGCATAGAACCTTTACCACCACCCATACGGTCGCGTATTTCACCTCCCGTTCCTGTTGAGGCACCGTTGAAAGGCTCTACCGTAGTGGGGAAATTGTGAGTTTCTGCTTTCAGGGAGATCACACTCTTCACCTCTTTTATCTGAAAATAATCGGGTTTAGAGTGGTCGGCCGGAGCAAACTGCTCAATAACCGGGCCTGAAGCAAAAGCTACGTTATCTTTGTAAGCCGAAATGATGCGGTTCTGGTTTTCGGCGGTTGTCTTCTTGATCATCTGGAACAGGGAAGATTCCCTCTCTACTCCATCAATGACAAAGGTACCGCCGAATATCTTGTGACGGCAGTGTTCGGAATTGATCTGGGCAAAACCGAAAACTTCAGAATCGGTTAGTTTACGTCCCAGCTCTTTCTCCATATTCAGCAGGTAGTCGATCTCCTCTTTAGAGAGTGCCAGCCCCTCTTTTTCGTTGTATTCGTCCAGGTTTTCTATATAAAGGATCGGTTCCGGTTTCCGGTTGGTAGTGAACACTTCCTGGTTAAGCCCCTGATAAAGGCGTTGCAACATCGGGTCGTATTCGCTGTTCTCATCTTTTGCCGGGAAATACTCCTCCATGCGGGTGATACCTTCCAGCCCCATATTCTGGGTGATCTCAACTGCGTTGGTACTCCAGGGAGTGATCATTTCCTTGCGCGGGCCTACAAAATAACCCTGCAATTGCGATTCATCTACAGGCGTAGCCTCTCCCAGAAGCCAGCTAAGTTTTTGTATATCGTCTGATGAAAAGATATGCAGTGTTTCGACAGCCACTACACTTTGAGAAGGGGTTCTGAAAAAAAGGATCATATTACTTTGGATATATCAGTTTTTATTAGTGTTGATCATCTGATTCACGCGCAAAGATAACTCAATTTGATGGGGGGGGGAAATGAAATAAATAAAATATTAATTTAATAATAAGTTAAATTGCGGGGTTTTCCGGGCTTTAATTTGGTAAAACGGTTTGGTAAAAAAAAAAATTTTCA
>JAJQBG010000164.1:0-2838 GCA_021203405.1 Bacteroides sp. | reverse complement strand
TTACTCACGGCCGCCACCCCCCGCCACCCGCCCCCCCCCCTCCCCCCGCCGCGGCGGCCCAAAGGAAATAATAAAATAATTCAGTAAATCTCAGTTTAATTGAGCGGTTTTGCCGGGCTTTCTGTGGGATAACCGGATGGGTAAGAAAATAACTATACATTAAGCAGAAAAACAAGCCTTCATTTTTTGATGAAAATCATATTTTTTTTAATTTGGTGCCCTGAAACAGAGTCGGATATTCTCTTTTCCAATTAAAAACATATCAAAATAAGTATGAAAAAAGTAAGTTTACTCTTTGTTGCAATATGCCTGGTTGTCGGGATACAAGCACAGGAGAAAGTGAAAGTAGCCTGTGTAGGTAACAGTATTACCTTTGGTGCGGGTATTAAGAACCGTGCCCGGGATAGTTATCCGGCTGTATTGGGACAGCTTCTGGGCGAAAAATATGAAGTCCGGAATTTCGGGGTCAGCGGTCGTACGCTCCTCAATAAAGGAGATCGTCCCTATATGAAAGAGGAATGTTTTCAGGAAGCTTTGCAGTTTGATCCCGATATAGTAATTATCAAGTTAGGGACCAATGATACCAAACCTCAAAACTGGGTGCATCAGGCCGATTTTAAGCGCGATATGATCACGTTAATCGATGCTTTCCGGGATCTCTCCTCCAATCCGGAGGTGTGGCTTTGCTATCCGGCAACTGCTTATAGTGCCGAATGGGGGATAAACGATAGCATTATTGTCGCAGGTGTAATTCCTATAATTGCAGAGGTGGCCTCAGAGAAGGGGCTTCGGATAATCGATTTGCATAGTGCTACGGCAGGTATGGAGGAGAATTTTCCGGATAAGATCCATCCCAATGAAGCTGGTGCAAAGATCATGGCTAGAACTGTCTATAAAGCATTGACCGGGAAGGAAACTGCCTCCGTAGAGGGTGACCTGTCTGTACAGAAAGGATGTTGTAAAGCGAAAGTACTGGTAGCCGGTTTACCGTAAGTAATCTTCTCTCTTTTTATGAAAGTCTGTTTTTTTCTGATATCCGGAGTTATTCTTGTTTCAATAAGCTCTCTGTAATCTCTTTTAATTCTGCCAGGGTAGCCAGGGGATCATCCTTAAATATAGCCTGGATAATCCCCTGCCGGTTACTGATATAGATACGGGGTACGGTATGGGTGGCAAACAGGTTATAGATGCTTTTGTCTCTTTGTGCGGAGTAGGGGATGGTCAGCCCGTTCTCCTGCCAGTACTTTTTAACTTGCTCTTTCGGGTTTTCGCGGCTGATCCCGAAAATAACAACTTCTTCATTTTTCTGGTAATACCGGTAGAATTGGTCAACGATGGGAAGTTGCTTCCGGCAATCGCGGCATTCGGTGGTGAAGAGCAGAATAACGGAAATTTTATCAGAGAGGTGTTCCTCGTTAATCCGGCTATTGTCCGAAAGAAGAAGGTCCAGGGAGGGGATCGGGTCGCCGATAGTAAGATTGGCTCCTTCACTATCTGTATCCTCGTATTCTTTGATACAGCCTGCCAGTGTACTAAGTACCATGAGACTGTATAGAAGCCTTTGACTGTATTTTAGGAAAGAGAGAACATTCATATAAACCTTTTATAGGTAGTTTACAAAAATATTTATTTAAGAGGATTTCTGATAGAACGGACGGAAACAAAATTTTGTTGAAGACTTTATTCATTACTATCATACCCTCTTTTTTCTCGCCCTGTACTTTTTTATACACCGTTCAGTACTTTTTTAGTGGGATCTAACTCTTTTTCCTCCGGAAAAACTTAGTTAATTATGGGTTGATGATTCACTAATTTTTTTCTACGATACACTAATTTTTTTAAAAACTTAGTTAATTGTAGAGAGAGGATAATTTCTTGTTCATTGCTGCTCTTGTTCTCTTATTTAGCTTTTGTTCCTCTCTTTTGTTCATTGGGAGATGTTCTCCCGATGTGTTACTGTGCGGACATGTTGTCCGCTCTTCGTCCTTCGTGTTTTTACAAGGTAATAGTTGTCCGGGAGAACATCTCCCGGTGAACAGTGCTATCTCCCGGTGAATATAGAGCAGAATAAAATAGGTGGGCTAAGAACAGAGAACCCATCTGACTCTGTAAAGGAGGGAGATGGGTTTCTACTCGTAGCGCAAATTTAAATAAATAAAAGTGTTTTTTAGAGAACGGATGTTTACCCTTGAATGGCTTCTAAAGCTGCTTCGTAATTGGGTTCTTGTTTTATTTCGGGTACCAGTTCGGTGTATTTAACCCGTCCGTCTTTACCGATCACCACTACGGCACGTGCCAGCAGTCCGAGCATAGGACCTTCACTGATCTGGATTCCGTAGTTGGTATCAAAATCGGAGAAACGGAAATCGCTTAAAGCTATGACATTCTCAATGCCTTCGGTGGTACAGAAGCGTTCCTGGGCAAAAGGAAGGTCTTTTGAAATAGCGAGTACGACCGTATCGGGCAGATCGGCGGCCATTTTATTGAACTTACGCACCGAAGTGGCACAGATACCGGTGTCCAGGCTAGGAAAGATGTTAAGTACTATGTTCTTACTTTTTATGTCACTTAATGAAAAAGGGGTAAGATCCCGTTTGGTCAATGTGAAATCAGGAGCTACCTCTCCTGTTTTGATAAAGTCACCTGTGAGTTTTACAGGTTGTCCGTTCAATGTTACAGATGCCATAATTGTTTCTTTTAAGTTTTCTTAATTCAGGAACGGCTTAAAGTGAGATATGTTCATCCTGCTCTTAAACTATTTTATCCCGGCTTACTTAGTATTCCTTTCAAAAATAGTATCTTTAAAGCATAAATTAAACATACGGAATAATGCCATAC
>JAJQBG010000300.1 GCA_021203405.1 Bacteroides sp. | reverse complement strand
TTATTATTATTTTTATTTCAGAATAACACCCGAAATGTGGAGACGCATACTTGCGTCTCATCTACGCCCATATTGGGTCTTTGCATATAAAACAGAATGACGCGAATAAGACGCAAATATGCGTCTCTATAACAAAAAACAGAGTGTAAAATGAACGAATAGAGAAGAGATCAAGTAGGGATAAAAAAAAATTGAATGTCATCGCGACATCCAATCTTTATTAACCTTAAATCTAATACCATGAAAAACACACTGCAAATATATAGCATTTTATGTTATACAACACTATTTTCGAGCATGTTTTAACTTTTATTAAACTTCAACTCCGTAAAACACCGTTTTACTCCACGTAAAGCACCAATCCTTTGAGGTATTCTCCCTCGGGATGGTATATATTTACCGGATGATCGGCGGGTTGGGTAAGCTGATGCAGGATGCGTACCCTGCGTCCGGAAAGGGCAGCCGCTGTAAAAACGGCGGTCCGGAAATTATCTTTTGTGATCACCTGCGAACAGGAGAAGGTAAAAAGGATACCTCCCGGCCTGATCTTCTCAAATGCTTTGGCATTGAGTTTTCTGTATCCCTGGAGTGCATTCCGTACCGCATCTTTGTGTTTGGCAAATGCCGGAGGGTCGAGTACGATCAGATCATACTGATGGCCCATTCTATCCAGGAACTTAAAGGCATCTTCCGCATAGGCCGTATGACGGGGGTCACCCGGAAAGTTTAACTCTATATTTTTATTGGTCAGGTCGACTGCTTTGGCGGAACTGTCTACCGAATGAACCACTTCTGCCCCTCCACGCATGGCGTAGAAAGAGAATCCACCGGTGTAACAGAACATATTCAGGACAGAGCGGCCTTTGGAGTATCTCCCCAGCAGGGCACGGTTTTCGCGCTGATCGACAAAGAATCCGGTTTTCTGTCCTTTCAGCCAGTCTACCTGGAAAAGGAGTCCGTTCTCCATGGCCACGTTATCGCTGCTCCCTCCTCTCAGGAATCCATTCTCCGGAAAGAGGTCTGCTTTAAAAGGCAGGGTCGTTTCTGATTTGTAATAGATATTTTCTATCACTCCCTCCATTACTTCGGCCAGGGCCTCTGCAATTTCCATACGGTAGACATGCATACCGGCCGAGTGTGCCTGCATAACGGCTGTACGGGAGTAAATATCAATGACCAGCCCGGGAAGATTGTCTCCTTCTCCGTGTACCAGCCGGTAGGTATTGTTATCGGGCCGACCGGCAAGTCCTACGGCTAAACGTACCTGGTAGGCTGTCTGCAACCGTTCTTTCCAGAAATCCCGGTTGATCTCTTCCTGAGAGAACGAGAGTACACGGATGGCGATACTACCGATCTGGAAATACCCCAGGGCAATAAACTGGTTTGTGGAGGTGTAAACTTCCAGCACTTCTCCCTCTTCCGGTTCACCCTGAATAGAGGCAATGGCACCGGAAAATATCCAGGGGTGAAAACGTTTCAGGGATTCCTCTTTTCCCGGTTTCAGAAAAACTTTTTTATATCTATTCATACGTGTGGTTACTGTTGGGCTTCGTGAGTGGGCTCCTGCTCATCGTCCAGAAGTTCATATTCACCTGTTTTTTTCAGGTTGTGCAGCAATTTATAAATTTTCAAACAGGCCCATGCATCGGTGGCCGCATACACCTTCTGGCTCTCCGAAAGGGTATCGGCCTCCCAGTTGGTAAGGCGCTGTGATTTGGATATTTTAGATTCAAAGAGGTTGGCATAGATCTTTTGCAGGCTCTTATCTGCTATTCCGAAATAGTTCACATAGTCCTGGAGATCCACACACCCCTGCTGTTCGAGGCTGGCCCGCTTGCGCAACATCATAAAATCATCCCGCAGGGAGAGACCGACCTTTTTGATAGCAGGATCTTCCAGAAAATCGACAAGGGGCCGGCTAAGCCCCAGACGGTTTAACCGGAACAGGAAACAACAATCTTTGGTAGCGACCTGTAACAGGGCTACGGTATTGTGGTGACCTTTGGTAAAGGTAGGACGGGTTTCGGTATCAATGCCCACTACGGGATACTTTTTCAGGTACTCCATCGCTTTAAGGAGTTCTCCTTCGGTCTGGATGACATGAATACGTCCTTTAAAGGTTTCCTTGGGGAGTTGGGCTATATCGGCTTTATTAATACTCTTCTTAATGATCATCATAATTCTTGTTCAACTTCTTCATCGTCCGGATCGGGCGAGTATTTAACAGAATGGAGGGCACGCATGGTATTGACCAGTTTTTGGCCCCAGTGGAGTTCAAAATTCTCCCGGCACAGGGCCAGGGAATCATGCATGGTCTCGTTATAGCCCAGCTGGAATACAAAAATAAAATCTTTCAGGTCCTGGTAAATATCTGCCAGGTCTTCGGATATATTCTTTTTGATAGGCTGGTCGCTGTAGGCCATATCTGCCAGGAATACTTCCAAGTAATCGTCCTTCCCTCCCAGTACGGAAGCAATATTCATCCGCAGGATCTCATAGATCTCCTCTGTTACATAGCTTTCCGGATTATCCTCTCCCAGTACTTCGCATTCGGGGAGCATGGCGGCCTTCAGATAGAGTAAAGGCAGGATTTTCAGGGAAGTATCTACAAAGTTCTTCCGGCTGTTCTCCTCCGCACGTTCCAGGAAACCGCAAAATTCGGCAGCAACCGTCACAAACTCAATGACGTTCCGGTCAAATATAACTTCGCTTCTATTATCCATTCTTAAATTTACAATTGAAAGGCAAAGGTAAGAAAAAAAATTTGTTACTTTTGCACATTGTATATATAAAACGAGGCGTTAACTCATGGGTAAAAAATCGACAGAAAAAAAACAGGATACAAAACCGTCATCCCCCGGAAAATTCATATCTTTCTTTAAAAACGAGACCGTCCATTTTAGTATAGGGCTGGTATTCATTATATCTTCAGTATATCTGTTACTGGCCTTCTCCTCCTTCTTTTTTACAGGAGCGGCCGACCAGAGTGTACTTGAAAATGCCACGCCTGAAGAGCTGGCTTCCGTTAATAACCAGGTACGTAACTATGCAGGCTCCCGGGGAGCACAGCTGGCTAATTACCTGATCAATGATTGTTTCGGGATAGCCTCCTATTTTATCCTGCTCTTTTTTGCAGCGGCAGGATTGAAACTGATGAAGGTTCATAAAATACGGCTCTGGAAATGGTTTATCAGCTGCTCGTTGCTCCTGATCTGGTGTTCGCTTTTCTTAGGGTTCGTTTTTATGGATACCTATAAGGATAGCTTTATTTATCTGGGAGGAATGCATGGATACAATGTAAGTAACTGGCTGATCTCACAGGTGGGGATACCGGGTATTTCGTTGCTCCTTTTAGTTACTTTCCTCTTTTTCCTGATCTACCTGAGTTCAAGGACCATTATCTACCTGAGAAAGATACTGGGGCTGAAATTCCTGAAGTGGAAGCCAAAAGAGGAGAAAGAAACTATACCGGAGCCTGCTATGGAGGTACATAGCGGAAAAGAGGAGGTAGTGCCCTTTCCCGCGAATCCGGTGCCGGCAGAACCGGTTACACTGGACCTGGCGGTGGAAAATAAGCCTGACCCTGTGATGGCAGAAATTTCCCGGACCGAAATGTTTATCGAGCCCTCCCGGCCGGAAGAGATAATACCTTCGCCTATAGCTGACACAGAGGAAGAGGTAGAACCGGCTTTTGAGATAGAGGCAGGCGGCACGGAGGATAGTGATTACTCGCCGCTTAACCTGGAGCCTTACAACCCGACACTGGACCTGGAAAATTACCGGCATCCGACCCTGGAGCTGATGAAGCGGTACGACAACAGCGAACCGACCATCGACATGGAGGAACAGAATGCCAATAAGAACAAGATCATTGCTACGCTCCGTAGTTTCGGAATTGAGATCAGTACGATCAAAGCGACTGTAGGGCCGACTGTTACGCTGTACGAGATCACGCCCGAACAGGGAGTACGTATCTCCAAGATACGGGGTCTGGAAGATGATATTGCCCTGAGCCTTTCGGCACTGGGTATCCGTATTATTGCTCCGATACCGGGAAAAGGTACGATCGGTATTGAGGTACCGAACTCAAGCCCGAAAATCGTATCGATGCACTCGATCATCGGAAGTAAGAAGTTCCAGGAAACGAGCTATGACCTGCCGATGGCCTTAGGTAAAACAATCACCAATGAGGTGTTCATGGTAGATCTCTGTAAGATGCCGCACGTATTGGTAGCGGGTGCTACCGGACAGGGTAAATCGGTGGGTCTCAATGCTATGATCACCTCCCTGCTTTATAAAAAGCACCCGGCAGAATTGAAGTTCGTACTGATCGACCCGAAAAAGGTAGAGTTCAGTATCTACTCCGAAATAGAGAAACACTTCTTAGCTAAATTGCCGGAAGAGGAGGAGGCTATCATTACCGATGTGACCAAGGTGGTACAGACCCTAAATTCTATCTGTAAAGAGATGGATACCCGGTACGACCTGCTGAAGAAGGCCCATGTGCGTAATATAAAGGAGTATAACGAGAAGTTTATCAACCGGAAACTGAATCCGGAGAAAGGGCATAAATTTATGCCTTATATTGTGGTGATCATTGATGAGTTCGGAGACCTAATCATGACCGCAGGCAAGGAGATTGAATTACCGATCGCCCGTATTGCCCAGCTGGCCCGCGCCATTGGTATCCACATGATCATTGCCACCCAGCGTCCTACCACCAATATTATTACCGGTACCATCAAGGCCAACTTCCCGGCCCGTGTGGCGTTCCGTGTATCTTCTATGATGGACTCCCGTACCATCCTGGACCGTCCGGGTGCGAATCAGCTGATCGGACGGGGAGACCTGCTCTTCCTGCAGGGAGCAGACCCGGTACGTGTACAGTGTGCCTTTGTAGATACGCCGGAGGTGGAAAAGATCACGGAATATATTTCCCGGCAGCAGTCTTACCTCTGTGCCTTTGAACTACCGGAACCGGATAATGTAAATGATGAGAGTGGCAACCTGGCCGATGTAGACCTGAAGTCCCTCGACCCGATGTTTGAAGAGGCGGCCCGGTTGATCGTGATCCATCAACAGGGATCGACTTCATTGATACAGCGTAAGTTCGCTATCGGTTACAACCGGGCAGGGCGTATTATGGATCAGTTGGAGAAGGCAGGTATCGTAGGACCGAGTGAAGGAAGCAAGGCCCGCCAGGTTCTTTGCCTGGACGAAACGGATCTGGAAATGAGGCTGAACAACTTGCCCTGAACGGACGTTTAAAACCAAAAAGAGATGAAAAAATTTATAACTATATGCCTGCTGATAACGGGTTGTACGCTTCTGTACGGACAAGGAAATGCCCGTGCCAGGGAGGTATTGGATAAGACCGGAGAGGCACTTAACAAAGCAGGAAGTATCCGGGTAACTTTTGATATAAAATCGACCCGGATGGGCCAGAGTGTGGAGGATCAGGGTACTATCCAGCTGAAAGGGGAAAAGTTCATGCTGGAGACCGAGGATGTAAGTACCTGGTTTGACGGCAAAACCCAATGGAGTTATTTTGCACAGAACGACGAGGTAACGATAAGCGAACCGACCGCAGAGGAGTTACAGAGTATCAATCCTTATGCCCTGTTGGGGCTTTATAAGAGCGGATACAACTATACCCTGGAAGAGAACAGTTCGGCCGGCGGAAAAGCCTGTTACCGGGTAACCCTGACCACCAGTGAAAGAAAAAAAGATATCCAGAAACTGATCCTTTATATAGCCAAAGCAGACTGTCAACCCGTACGTATTGTAGCTGAAATGCGGGATAAAAGCATCAGTGATATCCTGATCACCTCTTATAAAAAAGGAGAGAATGAGAACGACAACTTTTTCCGTTTCGATGCGAAAAAGTATCCCCGGGTGGAAATTATTGATTTACGATAAACTGTAAAAAAACTAACTAATATGGAAAGAGAAAAGACCAGATGTCTGATCATCGGTTCCGGGCCAGCCGGTTATACAGCCGCGATCTATGCCGGATGCGCCAATATAACTCCTATCCTCTACCAGGGTTTACAACCGGGAGGACAGCTTACCACCACTACCGATATTGAGAATTTCCCGGGTTATCCCATGGGGATCAGTGGTTTCCAGATGATGGAAGACCTGAAAGACCAGGCTGCCCGTTTTGGTGCCGATATCCGTTTTGGACTGGCTACCAAAGCCGACCTGAGCAGACCTCCGTATGTAATTACGATTGACGAAGAGAAAGAGATTGAAGCCGACACATTAATTATTGCTACCGGAGCTACTGCCAGATACCTGGGTCTGGATGATGAGGTGAAATACGCAGGTATGGGAGTAAGTGCCTGTGCTACCTGTGATGGCTTCTTCTACCGCAAGAAAGTAGTAGCAGTAGTGGGTGGTGGCGATACAGCTTGTGAAGAGGCGGTTTACCTGGCCGGACTCGCTGCCAAAGTATACCTGATCGTACGAAAAAACCATCTGCGGGCTTCGAAAGTAATGCAGGAGCGTGTTTTCAATAACGATAAGATCGAAGTACTCTTCGAACACAATGTAACCGGCCTATACGGTGAAGGGGGTGTGGAAGGTGCGCATGTAGTAAAACGGCTCAATGAGATGGACGAAGAGCGTTACGACCTAGCTATTGATGGCTTGTTCTTAGCGATCGGGCATCATCCGAATACGGAGATCTTTAAAGAGTATCTGGAAACGGACGAAACAGGTTATATCATTACCGAACCGGGTACTCCGAAAACCAATCTACCGGGAGTTTTTGCTGCGGGAGATGTAGCGGATCCGGTGTACCGGCAGGCGATTACAGCTGCGGCAAGTGGATGCAAAGCGGCGATTGAGGTAGAAAAGTATTTGTGTGATAGGGAAGAAGGGTTGTGATCAGCCTTTAGGTGGAATATTAAGAAGAGGATGTATCAAAAGTATGTAATTCTCCTTCTCCAATCCCTGAAAGGGATCTATAAATAGCCCAGGGTAGAGCGAAGCGACACCCTGGGGTAGGAGCACCTCACTAGTATGAACCTTGAAAAGGTTCCACTAACTTTTGATACACCCTCTTCTTATTTTTATCTGCTAAACCATAAAGGAGGATAGTAGAGCGTATTCACATTTTTCTTTAACTTTATAAGAAGAGCGTTCACAAAAGGATATACAATATAAACCGCCAGAATGATGATAAGAAAATAAACTAGAGGCACAAAATCAGCATCGGTTGCTTCACGCGTAGTAAATTCAATAACTTTCCGGTACCAGAACACAAACATTCCGGCATAGATCAGAATGGAAGCGACCAACTGAAATAGTAAAATATTCTTCGCATGCAAAGCAAAGTTCTTATCTTCTCTCCGGCTACTTGACTTCCAGTATAAAAAGGGTAAAAGAGAATTTCCAAAAGGACACAGGAATGTACCCAGTAGTACACATAAATGAAGAGTAATAATTTTTCTCCGGATAATAGATTCGCTAAAATTAATC
>JAJQBG010000327.1 GCA_021203405.1 Bacteroides sp. | reverse complement strand
GTATTATACAAAAAATCATTGAATTTATATATGCAGGATTTTGTCCATTTACACGTTCACACCCAATTTTCTATGTTGGATGGTCAGGCCAGTATTCCGGCTCTGGTTGAGAAAGCCATGAAAGATGGGATGAAGGGGATCGCCATCACCGATCATGGTAATATGTTTGGGGTAAAAGAGTTCTATAATCATATTAAAAAGAAGAATTCCGGGCCTAATGGTGAGATAAAAAAGTTAAAGAAAAGAATAGAAGAGATTGAAAGTGGTAAGGCAGTATCCGAAGATAAAGATGCGGAAGTGTTTCGTTGCCGTCAGGAGATAGAGGAGTGGCAGAAAAAGCTTTTTAAACCGATCATTGGTTGTGAAATGTATGTGGCCAGACGCTCACTGGATAAAAAAGAGGGAAAGCCGGACCAGAGCGGGTATCACCTTATTGTACTGGCCAAAAATCAGACCGGATATAAAAATCTGATCAAGCTGGTTTCCAAATCCTGGACACACGGCTATTATATGCGTCCCCGTACCGACCGCGCAGAACTGGAGAAGTACCACGAAGGGTTGATCATTGCCTCCGCTTGTTTGGGGGGAGAAGTTCCCAAAAGAATAACCCAGGGAATGTTCGAAGAGGCCGAAGAGGCTATCCGGTGGTATAAGAATCTTTTTGGAGATGACTACTACCTGGAGTTACAGCGTCACAAAGCCACTGTAAACAATGCCAATCACGAAGCTTATCCGCTTCAACAGGTGGTGAATGAAAAGCTTATTGAATACTCCAAAAAGTTTGATGTTAAGCTGATCTGTACCAACGATGTCCATTTTATACACGAAGAACATGCAGAAGCCCACGATCGTCTGATCTGTTTAAGTACAGGAAAAGATCTGGACGATCCCAAACGTATGTACTACACCAAGCAGGAGTGGATGAAAACTAAAGAGGAGATGAACACACTGTTCAGTGATGTTCCGGAAGCCCTTTCCAATACCCTCGAAATATGCGATAAAGTAGAATACTACTCTATTGACCACGATCCCATCCTGCCTAACTTCCCTAAACCTGCTAATTTTGAAGATGACGATTCTTACCTTCGTTATCTCTCGTACAAAGGAGCCAAAAAGCGTTGGGGAAAAGATCCTGAAATTGCTCACTGGACCGATTCTGAGGAGGAAGAACAAAAACGGATCGATGTCTGGTGTGCTATGAGTGAAGAGGAGAAGATCCGGTGGAGTGAAATGGACGAAGAACACCTGGAACGGGTAGACTTCGAACTCTCTACTGTCAAGAATATGGGATTCCCCGGATACTTCCTGATCGTACAGGACTTTATTGCTGCTGCCCGCCGCATGGGGGTTTCTGTGGGACCGGGGCGTGGTTCTGCTGCCGGGTCTGCTGTGGCTTACTGCCTGGGGATCACCCAGATCGACCCGATCGAATATGACCTGCTTTTTGAACGTTTCCTCAATCCCGACCGTGTCTCTCTGCCTGATATCGATATCGACTTTGACGACGACGGCAGGGGAGAGGTTCTCCGTTGGGTAACGGAAAAATACGGTCATGAAAAAGTGGCCCATATTATTACCTACGGTACCATGGCCACCAAGAGTGCCATCAAAGATGTGGCCCGTGTACAAAAGGTACCTCTTTCCGAATCCGATCGCCTGACCAAACTTGTACCGGATCGTATTCCGGATAAAAAGATCAATTTGCAGAATGCCATTGATTATGTACCGGAGTTGCAGGCCGCCGAAGCGTCACCCGACCCGCAGATCCGCGATACGATCAAGTATGCCAAGATGCTGGAAGGGAACATCCGTAATACCGGTGTGCATGCCTGTGGTACCATTATTTGCCGGGACGACATTACCGACTGGGTTCCGGTCAGTACGGCAGATGATAAAGAGACCGGTGAGAAAGTACTGGTAACCCAGTACGAAGGTTCTGTGATTGAAGAGACCGGACTTATCAAGATGGACTTTCTCGGGTTAAAAACGCTCTCCATTATTAAAGAGGCCATTGCTAATATCAAGGATAGTACAGGAAAGGATATAGATATTGACACTATTTCCATCACAGACGAAAAAACCTATCAACTTTATAGTGAGGGAAAAACAGTCGGTACTTTCCAGTTTGAGTCTGCAGGTATGCAGAAGTATCTGCGTGAACTTCAGCCCTCTACTTTTGAAGACCTGATCGCTATAAATGCGCTCTATCGTCCGGGGCCGATGGATTACATCCCTCAGTTCGTTGACCGTAAACATGGGCGGGAACCTATTCAATATGATATTCCTATTATGGAAAAGTACCTGAAAGATACATACGGGATCACCGTCTATCAGGAACAGGTCATGCTTCTATCCCGTCTGCTGGCTGACTTTACCCGTGGTGAGTCGGATGCCCTGCGAAAAGCGATGGGTAAAAAACTCCGGGATAAACTGGACCAGATGAAGCCCAAATTTATTGAAGGGGGACGGAAAAACGGATATGATCCTGCTGTACTGGAGAAGATCTGGGGAGACTGGGAAAAATTTGCCTCTTATGCGTTTAATAAGAGTCACGCTACCTGTTACTCCTGGGTAGCCTATCAGACCGCCTACCTGAAAGCGCACTATCCTTCCGAATATATGGCGGCGGTGCTTAGCCGTAACATCTCCAATATTACGGAGATCACCAAATTTATGGATGAATGTAAGGCGATGGGTATCCAGGTATTAGGGCCGGATGTGAACGAAAGTCGTCTGAAGTTTACTGCGAATAAAGCAGGAAATATCCGCTTTGGATTGGGGGCCATCAAAGGAGTAGGCGAAGGGGCTGTTATGAGTATTATAGAAGAGAGGGAGAAGAACGGTCCTTTTACCTCTGTTTTTGACTTTGTACAGCGTGTTAATCTCAATGCGTGTAACAAAAAGAATATGGAGAACCTTGCTCTTGCAGGTGCTTTTGACCAGTTCCCCGGTATTACCCGGGAGCAGTTCTTTGCTAAAACCACTAAAGATGAAATTTTCCTGGAGGTGCTGATGCGTTACGGGAATAAGTACCAGACCGATAAATCTGTTGCTGCCAATTCTCTCTTTGGCGGAGATAATGTAGTAGAGATCAGTACCCCGGAGGTGCCTCCTGCGGAAAAGTGGAGTGACTTGGAAAAACTCAACCGGGAGCGGGATCTGGTAGGGATTTATCTCTCGGCTCATCCTTTAGATGAATATTCCATTATTCTGGAGCATGTTTGTAATACCCGTATGGCAGAACTGGCTGATAAACAAACACTGGCAGGCAGAGATATTACCATGGGAGGGGTAGTAACCTCATTGCGCAAAGGATATAGTAAAAACGGTAACCCTTACGGAATAGTCAAACTGGAGGATTACTCCGGCTCTGCCGAACTGCCGCTTTTCGGCAATGAATGGATCGATCTGCAAGGCTATTTCGCGGAAGGAATGTTTCTGTTCATCCGCGCCAAATGCCAGCCCAAACAGTGGAGACAGGATGAACTGGAGATAAAGATAGCCTCTATTGAACTTTTACCTGATGTGAAAGAAAAGCTGGTAGAAAAGCTTACTATTACGATCCCTTTATCCATCCTGAATGTCCAGATGGTTACCGAGCTCTCTTCCCTGACCCGTAATTCTCCCGGTAATACAGAACTCTATTTCAAGATCGCTGACCCGGGAAACGAACAGATGAAAATTGAACTAATGAGTCGCAAATTACGTTTAAATGTGGGAAAAGAGTTGATCTCTTATTTAAAAGAGCATCCGGAGCTTGCGTTCCGTATTAATTAGTATATTTGCATAACCGAATCATTAATTTATAAAACAAATAGAAAATGGCTTTAGAAATTACAGACAGCAACTTTAAAGAGGTGCTGGCGGAAGGAAAACCGGTAGTAGTGGATTTTTGGGCTCCCTGGTGTGGTCCCTGTAAAATGGTAGGTCCCATTATTGAAGAACTGGCTACAGAATACGACGGTAAAGTAGTCATCGGTAAATGTGATGTTGATGAGAACAGTGACCTTCCTGCCCAGTATGGCATCCGGAACATTCCTACAGTACTTTTCTTTAAGAACGGTGAAATTGTGGACAAGCAGGTCGGAGCCGTACAAAAAACTGCTTATAAAGCGAAAATAGAGGCTTTACTTTAATAATAAACATATGGAAGAACAGGATGATTTCTTAATGGAAGACTTTGATTTTAATTATGATGAGATCATAGCGTATATCAGGGTGAATTTACCGCAGGAGCTGAAAGATCGTTTCACCGATGATCAGTTAACGTACATTATTGATACTATCGACGATTATTATATCGACAGCGATATTATCAATTCAGAACCGGATGAAGAGGGGTATGTAACTGTTGATCTGGAAAAATTAGCTGATTATATTGTAAAAGAGGCAGCAAAAGATGAGATCGGTACATTCGAACCGGAAGAGATCTTACTGGTTGTCCAGGCTGAAATGGATTTTGAAGAGTCTCAGATCCCTGAATAAAAGAGACTTTCCTCATAAAAAATGGCCGGATTATTAATGATCCGGCCATTTTTTGTAGGTATATCCTTCGGGTTACCATTGGTTTGGGGAAAATAGTTCGCCTTTACTTCTCAATAGTAAAACCTGCTTTTTGTAAATCGTTCCAGTAACCCGGGTAAGATTTTGAAACGACGTGTGGATCGGCAATCCGGATACCGGGATTTATAAGCGCCCCAGGAGCAAAGGCCATGGCCATACGGTGATCTTCATAAGTGTCTATCACTGCTTCTTCTGTCGGATATCTTCTTTCTCCTTCCCAGTACAGTATAGAGTCATCCTTATCCTTTACCACGTATCCCAGCTTTTTTAATTCCTGTATCAGGGCGGCGATACGGTCGGTCTCTTTGATCCTCAGCGTTTGAAGACCTGTAAAACGGAATGGAATATTTTTTAGCGTACAGGTTACTACAAGGGTTTGAGCCAGATCAGGCTCATTGATAAAATCATATTCGTACCGTATAGGGGCGACAACCTTACTTTTTCTGAGAATCAGCCCGTTTTCTGTAAAATGTGTTTCAACACCCAACGGTTCAAAGATCTTTGCCACCTGGCTATCTCCCTGATAACTTTGCTCAAAAAGTCCGGTCAGTTCAATTTCTGCTTCCGGTGTCAGGCAGGCGATCTCGTACCAGTAAGAGGCTCCGCTCCAATCGTTCTCTACCGTAAAGGGGACCGGGGTATAAGGAGAGGCTTCTACTTTTAGGAGATGACTACCTTTCCAACCTGCTTTTCCACCAAACTCTTCCATCAGCCGGAGCGTCAACTCAATATAGGGACGCGAAATAACATCTCCTGTAAGTTCTATTTCAAGGCCATTCTCTAAAGTCGGGGCAATCATCAGTAACGCTGAAATATATTGTGAACTAACGTTCCCGGGTAAACTTATTTTTCTGCCTGTAAGCTTGCTCCCGGTTATTTTTAACGGAGGATAACCCTCTTGTTCCGTGTATTCTATTTTTGCTCCTAAAGAACGTAAGGCTTCTACCAGGACACGGATGGGACGTTGCTTCATCCGTTCGCTTCCGGTCAGGATGCGTTCTCCCGGTGTTACACTGAAATAGGCTGTTAAGAAGCGCATAGCAGTACCGGCAGCTATAATATCTACTGTTCCCTGGTCGCAGGATAAAGCCTTTGTCATCACAAAAGTATCATCGCAGTCTGATAAGTTATTGATCGGAGTCTGGTTACCCGACAAAGCATTGATAATTAAAGCACGGTTACTTATACTTTTAGAAGCAGGCAGCTTGATAGAAGTATAAATCTTTTGTGGAGCAGTGATTTTATAGGGCATGGCTTTTGATAATTACATTCTGATTTAAATCTTTTCTATACAAGAAGAGGTTAAACCATTCCGTTTAACCTCTTTGCAGTCGGGGTGACTGGATTCGAACCAGCGACCACTCGCCCCCCAGACGAGTACTCTAACCGGGCTGAGCTACACCCCGAATTTGCGGTGCAAAAATACGTAATCTTTTATAAGTAACAAATAAAATGGGAAGATTTAATTCAATTAATTTTTAACTTCCTCTTTTACATACCCATACATTCCCGGTAAAAATCGAACATATCAAAGATGATCTCTTTTTCCGCAGTCTGGTTAATAGAAATCTTGCCGATATCTTCCAGCAAGGTGAAGTTGATGACTCCTCCTTTGTTCTTTTTATCGTGCGACATTAACTCATACAAGGTTTCATATTGTTTGCACTCTATCTCAAAAGCTCCATAGTGAGTTTCAATAAAGGCTACTGTTCTTTTTAATTTATCCGCAGGAAAGCCTGTGAGCCTCGCTGATAGGTAAAGTTCGCATACCATTCCCCAGGCAACCGCATATCCATGCAACACGGGTTTTTCCATAGCCAGTGCCAGGCTTTCGAAGGCATGTCCTACGGTATGTCCCAGATTCAGGGCTTTCCGGATCCCCCGTTCATAAGGGTCCTGCTTTACTATATCTTCTTTGATACCCACCGAATGACCGGCAAGCTTTTTCAGTAACAGGTAGTCAATTTCCGTCATGTTAAAGGCCAACAACTCTTCCCAGTGACTTTCGGTGCTGATAAGCCCGTGTTTGAGCATTTCGGCATATCCGGAAACAAAGTTGGGGCGATCCAGTGTTTTCAGGAATTCGGTTTCGATGATTACACTCGAAGCCGGTGCAAATACACCGATCTCGTTTTTAAGCCCGTTAAAATTTATTCCGGTTTTTCCGCCTACAGCAGCATCTACCATAGCCAGAAGCGTGGTTGGAATATTAATATAACTCATTCCTCTTTTGAAAGTTGCTGCCGCAAAACCTCCCAGATCGGTGATCATACCTCCTCCCAGGTTGATGAGTAAGGAGTGACGGGTAGCGCCTTTTTCACTAAGGAATTGCCACACGCCTTCCAGGGTATCCAGGGTCTTATGGGTATCTTCCGCACCGATCGTAAGGAGGTTCGCTTCCCGGATAGTATCAAAAGAGCTGATAACCGGAAAGCAGAGTTTATAAGTATTCTCGTCGGTAAGCAGGAAGAGTTTATCGTAGGATATTTTCCCGATGGCTTTTTGCAAACTATCTTTCAGATGTTCACAGAGTATAATGTTCTGTTTTTCCATTTTCTAAAATTTACTGCGCAAACTTACACTAAAATGAGTAAAAAACAAAACTATCTCTTTGGGCGGTAGTGCGGATAAACTAATTTTATCTATTTTTGCTTAGTTATATCTTTAAAATTAAAAAATATGAAGGGCTTATTACCTGTTTTTTGCCGTCCGTTGGGGTATGCTATTATTGTGATCGGACTTTTTTGTCCGTTCTTACTGTTTATGGCAGGGAATGTGACCAATGAAAATATTATTTTGATCAGGGAGTGTAGTAAACTGTTGATGATGGTCGGTGCCTTTATGATACTGTTTGCGCTTAAGAAAGATGAGAGTGCAGAAACTGAAAAGATACGGGTGGTTGCTATGAGAAGTGCCATGTTCATCAC
>JAJQBG010000419.1 GCA_021203405.1 Bacteroides sp. | reverse complement strand
GCTCCTACCCCAGGGTGTCGCTTCGCTCTACCCTGGGCTATTTATAGATCCCTTCCAGGGATTGGAGAAGGAGAATTACCTACTTTTGATACATCCTCTTTCGGGGAAGATCAACGGATCAGAAATCGGTATCCTGGATCTTCACTCTCCAGGGAACTATTTCAATAGTAGCCTGAATGCCGGTCTGATCTTCCGCAGGAACAATTTTTCCATTATCTTCGTCATCTTCAGCCTCTTCGGGGGTTCCGTATCCTGCCGTACGTACCTCTTTGAGTGTAACGCGGTAAATGGTGTTCCGGAAGATCTTGTAATTGTCGTCCCGGATAAGGTTGACACACCAGTAACGGGTAAGGGCGGTACCATCCACCGTTTTAGTGAGTGTACCCCGAACCAGGAAGGCATAAGTGGTATTCTTAGTAAAACCAATAATCCCGGAATCTGTATCAATGGTATCCTTGGGCTGGTTCTCGTAAACAAAGACATTGAGATCCTGCAACCAGGGAGAACCGTTTTGACTACCTGAATATACGGATGTAATCTCCTGGGAAGCACCGGTACCTGTATAGGTTGTTTTATAGTAAGTTCCCTGGGGAGACCATTTATCCCATTTACTATTTTCATTATCCGCATCGTTGTAACAAGTATAGACAAACGAGCTGTTATGACCATTGATCAACACATAGCCGGTCATAGCGAACTGTACTCCGGAAGCTGTTACCGTATTATCGGCAAAGATAGTTTGCAGGTCTTCATCCGGAATACTTACTGTAACATTAGTTGCCACAGGAGGTTCTACCTTGGAAGCCAGGCGGGAGATAGAGACGGTAACTTCGTTGGTGGTCTCATCTTCTGCAATGTTGGCCACCTGTTTGCCGCTCATTACAAATTTACCGGCTGCAATACTCTGGCTATTGGTATTATCCAGTTTGGCCGCTTCGATCAGTTGTTCCAGATCTCCATGATTAAGACCCGACTGTTCTCCCAGGTCGGTATTAACCGCCACCAGGATCTTTTTACCGTTACCGGGTTTTACCAGGAAGCTGATCTCTTCATTGGCTGCACCGGTGTATTTGTGGTAAGCATAGAGGCTCTCGTCCCGGGTTCCGTCAGAACCGCACATATAGAATTCAACGGTCTCGATCTTATTCTCATCGTCAGATCTTACTTCGTCACTACCGTCCGCATAGGTTTTAGGGGTAGTAATTTTAAACTTAGCCATCACGGGCTCTCCGTTACCTTTGTTATCAACAACATTTTCTTTGTCATTGCAGGCTGCCAGCAATAAAGCGGCAGCTGCAATGAAAGTTAAACTTAATTTTTTCATACAATATATAATGTTTAGTTATTATTTAAATTGATTGGTAAAACTATCTCCGGATATAACGACTTCCATCATCCAGGAAATGAGGTTATTGACAAACTTTGTATTGGTTTCCGCATAGGGGCCTTTGGTGTAATTGTCTGCGGCTGTATATTGTAACCCATCTTCTACATAGTAGATGGTAGAGGTACCCACCTAGGTAAAGAGATCCAGTTCACCCAGATAGATGATACGCAGTGTCGGGTCAACTCCCAGGATCAGCTTATCGGTATTATTGGCATCCAGCATAAGCGGGATCATGGTAGGAGGCCAGGTGGTCAGACAGTTATTGGAGGCATCGTACGGCATCAGTTTTACCTGATCTTTGGCAATGGTGGCACCACCGGCCGTAAACGAACCATCTTTCAGTAAATATCTGTAGAGAGCATTATTATCAACGGTATAGGAACTTCCTGTATTCAGTGTACGGGCAAAATTGGTAGCAAATATGTTATTTCCGGTTCCGCCTGTACCCGCATATCCTTTCTGGTCAAGGCCCAGGTAAGAGAGCATAGTGCTGGTACGGTCGTCCTGAAGCAGCAGCAGTACCCGGTTGGGTGAGGCTTCAAGCCAGGTCATAATATCGGCACCCTGTGCAGCGGTTCCATTAAAACAGTTGGCGACATAGATATCTGTCGAGTTGTTCGGTACACGTCCTACCGTCAGGAAATCGACTCCACCGCAGAAGAAGGTTCCGGAGGTACTGAAGTTGGCTGTACTTACCAGACTCTGGTAAAGCTGTTCTACATAATTGGTACGATACAGACTTGTATTATCGTCAGTCAGGTATCCATACCAGGTCTCCGCATTTTGTATATTGATCACACGGCCCTGTAGTTCGCGCTGGGAAATTACGATGGTGCGTACAATGTTGGTTCCATCCAGACGTACGGTAATGGTAGCCTCCGGATAAACATTTCCCTGGGTAAGTTCGGGGAATACGACACGGAATTCTCCGCCGGCAGCGGTTCCGGTCAGTGTCGTGTTGCTGTTGCTATAGAACGTAGCGGTATTACCGTTAGAGGTAATGGTAGCAGTCCAGTTGCCGGTAGCTGTAATAGTCACCGCATCACTGGTACCTCCTTCAGTGGGAACGACTCCTACCGTAGCGGGATTCAGGGTGAGTTTGTGTTTCAGCTGGGTTACGGTGAATTCCTGACGGATGGTAGGATTATCTTCGAGGTAGACGCGCACCTGCATGGTGAGCTCGGCATCCTCGGGATTGGTACCGTTAGCAACTATTTCAAGCGTTTCGCCCACACGGGTTACCGTGAAATAGGAAGGATTTAATCCATATAAGGAGTAGTTCCACTCCCGGTGAGCCTCAGTATCCACATGGATCACATATTTATCCGGATAGGTAGGATCGTCAATGGTTGTACCGTCAGCTGTAAAGCGCAGGTCGCCATCCGGATCAAGTTCCAACTGTCCCAGACCATTTTGTGAAACCAATACTACCCGGGCAATATCGGGGTCTTCGTCCAGGGTAACCAGTACAAAGACATAGCGGTTGTCAATATCCTGATTGTCCTGAATAGTTTTTATGGTAAACTGGGTGAGGTTATTGCCGGTAAGATCTAATCCTCCGGTACCAAATTCGAAGGTGCTCAGATCATTATAGATCTTAGCTGTCCAGGGGCCGGAGCTGGTTACGGTAATCGCTTCACTGACTTCGGTACCTTCGCCGGTAAACATAGGAAGTGTCTGGTGACTAAGCTCCAGAAAGAGCTCTTTTTCTCCGGATTGGGTAATATTGACAATGACAGAGAGTTTACCAAATTGTAATTCTACATAGCCGGCTTTATCTACTTCGCTGGGAGTGGCTGTTACTTTCAGCAGACTACCGTCCAGTTCGGCCGTAAATCCTGTAGGGAGTTCCTGCTTAGACATATAGAGTACACCTTCTCCAATGGCAAATACGGTATATTCACGGCTACCACCGTCGGGGGTAAAGTGTATATTGGTAGTAGAGATAGCCAGGATATTATCGCCGTCGATCTGGATGTTTCCCTGGTCGTCTACATTCCATTCGTTGATCTGTACGTTCAACAATCTATCGGTGGATTGATAGGCGTCTTCTTCCGAATCGCTACCGGGACCTTTCACACTGAGGATATTGAAGGTATATACATTGTTTCGTTTGAGCTGCTGGGCACCGGTGGATTGGGTAGCATTGACCCGGTAATAAGTGGTTTTTCCTCCGTTCTCAATTCCCAGGATCAGGCAGGTGGTCAATTCATCGTCTGCTTCCGGTTTGGTCACAAAGTTCTCATAGGCATAGAGACCTCCGGTCACATTATCGTTATTAACCAGTATACCATAGAGTCGTTTAATACGGGCTTTGCTGAAGCCGGAATATTTATCGTCCCAGATTATCTCGTCCGGGAATCCGTTCCATACGGATGCAGAAACCAGTTTATAGGCCGATCCGGCTTTATTGACTATGTCAAATCGGCTGACCAGACGGGTAAGTTCTACAATGACCAGATCCTGACCTGCTTCCTTATTTACAGCACCGCTCATCATCAGGTTAGACTGGATATAAGACTCACTCCCATAATAAGCAGCACTACCCTCTATAGCCGGATTGCCCTCTACACCAACCCGTAGCTGTTTAACCTGGGCTTCGGTCTTGCCGGCAAGCGTCTCTTTCCAGGCATTTAGATTCTCTATATGCGTGCCCGGATTGGCCATAAAAAGCAAACTATAGGGATTGGCCTTTACGATCGAAGAACCGGGTTCCAGCGTGATCTCCACCGTTTGTCCGGATCTGTAATAACCTCCGTCTGACGGAGAGATGTCATGCATTTCCAGAAATTTACCACTCCCATCTATACTGGGTTCAAAGAACAATACATAGAGAGTATGTACCTGGTCTTCTCCACCAATGGCTTCTACGGAAGCATAGGTATTAACGGCACTTCCCGGAATGAACAAGTTGAACGAGAGAGGTCCGTTACCTCCCTGATCGATGTCGAACTCATTTTCCCATTCTGTACATGCAGAAAGGAGCAGGGCACATAGCCCCACAAACAACAGTAATCTTTTTTTATGAATAATCCTCCCTTTCGGTAAGTAGTAACAACATTTTTTCGATGAATAGAAAACTAAATTTATTTAATTTTTAACGTCTTACGGCTCTCTACCAATTAACAACGGAAATATTAAAATAATGTTTAGATAGGTAAATGTTAATTTATAAACACATTTACACTCAGCTATGTATCTAAAAGGGCAATTTATTTTTTTAACGGTTTATTGCCGGTAGGGTCCGGAAATTTACCTGTTAAAACAGACTATACCTGACCTTACCTGTCTGAACTCTAAAGCAGTTTTGTTAACGCTTATAAACAGGAGAAAAGGGAATAAAAGAGGATCGCAGACCGAAAAGGATTAGCCTGGATGGATAGTTGATTGTTTATTTGTGCGTTTGTTCGTTTTGTTCGTTTTGTTCGTGGGGAGAGCATCTCCCGGTGAACAGAAAAGAGGAGAATTAACTTATAATTAATTCTCCTCTTTCAAAAGGTATTCCGTCAATTCCTTCCCCGTGCGTTAAGTGGGGACATTTATTTTTTTGGACTGCTCAAAGAGACCATCTTTTGCAGAAAAAGACTGTTGGGTATTACAATCAGCTCTCCCTCATCCGTACGGATATGGGTGTAGAAGGTACGAATATTTTCAATAATGGCCTGTATGGGAATATCTTTATCAATAATTCTTATATGATCGCCAATACGGAACGGAGCTGAGAAATACACAATGATCCCGGCAGTAACATTACTGAGGATGGACCATTGGGCGAAAAAGGCGACCCCAATTACTGCAAATACAGAGGATAATCCGATCACCAGGTTACGGGGTTCCAATCCCCAGATAATAGCGAGGATAAAAAGGAACAGAATATTGAGCAGAATGGAACAGATCTGCCTGATCTGCCTTCTCCTTATCTCCGATTTCTGAAACAGCCGCCCGTATTTAATGATCAGTTTACGAACCAGGTATTTTGAGGCCCATAAAAGCAAAAGGGCTATAACAGAAGCGATGATCTGCGGTATATAGACTTCTAGCATAGTTACTTTTTTAATAGTACAAAGATAATTAGTTTTGATTGCTTTTCTTATAACAATCAAAACTAATTATAGGATGAGGATAAAGCAAATAATTATCCGGATCAAACGGCAGTCCGGTTAATCGGATCCTGCCACCACGGATTCGCTCTCTTTGAGTATCGTGCTTTTATATTCACTGGGCGTAACTCCCATGTGTTTTTAAAGCACCTGCTAAAATATTTCGGATCATTGAAACCGGTCATATAGGCAATCTGGGAGAAGTTATAAACATTGCCCTTAATAAGCTGGGCGGCTCTTTTTACACGGATCTCCCGGATAAAGTCTACCGGCGGCATACCGACAATGGATTTCAGTTTCCTATAGAAAAGGCTCCTGCTTAAAAGGAGTTTGTTGGCAAACTCTCCGATAACCAGGTTGGGATTATCCATTTGTTCTTCCATATACTCCATCACCTGTTTCATAAAGAGTTCGTCGTGCGGAATGGCATCGGGCTCAGCCGGACTCCACTCTTTGGAGTTATCTATCTCCTCTCCTGCCGAGAGCCTGTTCATGAACATCTCCTGTAACTGTCTGCGTTGGGCAAACAGGGAGGCTACACGGGCCTTGAGATAGGTAGAACTGAAAGGTTTGGTTATATAGTCATCAATCCCTTGTTCCAACCCGACAATGCGATCGTCCAGGGAGGATTTGGCAGAGAGCAGAATAATAGGGAGGTGGCATATATCTTTGTTCTCCTTAATCTGCTTAACCATCTCCAGTCCATCCATTACAGGCATCATGACATCACTGATGATCATATCGGGAATGGCCTGTCGGGCCAGTTTTAATCCTTCTTCACCATTGGCAGCTTCCAGAATGGTATATTTCTTGAAAAGAATGGTTCTTAACAGATGGCGGAGTTCCTGGTTATCCTCTACGATCAGTACGGAGAGTTGTTCGGTGGGCTCAGTTCCGGGCTCTCCGGCAGGGTCTGCTACCGGAAAAGATAGGGATCCTTCGTTTTCGGTACTGTCATTGAGGATCAGCTCTGCCTGCTCATCCTGTTCAAAGATCTCCCGTCCTACCGGCAGGGTGACAGAGAATTTGCTGCCTGCACCTCTCTGGCTTTCTACCTCTATCTCTCCGTGATGGAGTTCCACCAACTCTTTAACCAGGGATAGACCAATACCCGATGAAGATTGCAATATATTGGTTTTGGTCAGTGTTTCAAATCGCTTAAAGAGAGAATCGACCTTTCCCTCTTCTATACCGATCCCTTCATCGATGACGAAGATCCGGATAGATGTCTTCTGACTTTGCACGCTGACCTGTACGGATTTACCGGGAAGGGTATATTTGAATGCATTGGAAAGGAGGTTAAAAATGATCTTCTCCACTTTATCCCGGTCTATCCAGAGGTAAAGTTCCTCCTGATCTGCATGGAACGTAAAATCGATCTGTTTCTCTTCGGCAATCAACCGGAAATTCTCTGTTATCTTCATCAGGAAAATGATCAGTTCTGTCTCTTCCAGTAGAAGCTTCATTTTATTATTCTGGATCTTCCTGAAGTCCAGTATCTGGTTAACCAGCCTGAGCATACGCTCTGTGTTTTTATGAACTACATGGAGGTGTTCCCGTACGGAAGGAGAGAGAGAGTCATCTTCCAACACTTCGCTGACCGAGCTGGAGATCAGTGTAAGGGGAGTACGCAATTCGTGGGAAATATCGGTAAAGAATTTCAGCTTAATATTGAATAGCTCTTTCTGTACATCCATCTGGTGGCGCAACCGGTAAATATAGAAAAGGATATAGATGTTAATTCCTATAAAAAGGCCAAACAAAAAGAGATAGGCCAGCCAGACCCAGGGAGTTTCCCGGAAGGTAGGGGTCACCCTGACAAAAAGTGTGGATATATTATCGACCCATACTCCATCGCTATTGGTTGATTTTACATGGAGCCGGTATCTTCCGACAGGTAGGTTCGTATAACTTGCCAGCCTGCTTTTCTCACTGTAATTCCACTCCTGATCCAGTCCTTCCAGGTAATAGGCATATTGTATATCTTCAGGCCTTGCATAATCTAATGCTGCAAAACGGAGTGCTATATTCCGCTGGGAGGGCTTTAGTACAATCTCGTGCAGATCATCTATAAGTAAAGGTTCCCGCTGACCATTTATCCAGAGATCCGTAAAGGATATGGGAGGTATATAGTCGCTTTTCTGCATCTGCCTGGGATTGATCTCCAGGAATCCCCGGTCTGTACCGAAAACAAGTTGCCCCCTGGCATTGATCACAGGAATGGCTTCGGTAAAAGCAAACTTTTGCCCCAGTACCCGGGTATCGTAGTTCTCAAAAAATTCGGTTTCCGGATTAAAGCGGGATAAAGAGCTTTCGGAAGCGATCCACAGGTTGTGCTGAGGGTCTTCGATCATAGAGAGTACCATATCTGAGCCTAAACCATCCTGCCGGGTGTAATACCTGAATTTGATCTCTTCACTGAGCAGGTCGTCCGACAGGATCTCATTGATCCCTCCGGTAAATGTCAGCAAATAGATATTTTTGTGACTATTGATATAGATATGCATGATATCGTTCCCCATCAGGCTGGGGTAACTACCGTTCCTCTGCATATTCCGATAGAACTTGGTCTCTTCGGGCTGGTCAAAAGAGTTGGAAAAAGAGAGTAAGCCGTTGGTCGTACCGATCAGGATTACTCCATCTTCTGCTTCGGCCATACAACGTATATTATAGGAAGCGCAGGAGAGATAGTTCTTTAATTTATTTCTGTGATTGATAAAACGGACCGCTCCTTCGGGTGTTTCCTACAACAGATTGACTCCTCCCCCATAACATCCTACCCAGATATTGTTCCGGCTATCACAAAGGATCGTATAGACTTCGGAATGACTTAAGCTGTAGGGGTCTTCAGGATCGTGTGTATAACGCTCTACTTTGTACTCCTGGAGGGTCTTTCTGGTCAGCCGGATCAGGCCGTGCACTTTGGTTCCCATCCAGAGGGTACCATCCGGAGCTTCATACATACAATAGACACTGGCACCGAAAGAGACTTTTTCTTTAGTGATCTTCCCTTCGGGTGACAAATAGCCGGATAAACGACCATCTTTGTTATAAATGCGCACATATTCACTCTTGGATCCTACCCATAGCCGGTCGGCACTATCCCGGAAAAAGGCTCTTAATTCAAATCCTTTATCAATACTTCTTAAATTGTAAGCGGATGAATGAAAAGACATTTTTTTACTCCCCGGGCTCCGGCCAGCCAGCAGTTCCCCTGCCTGTCCTGATAATGGTACCGGACCAGTGGAGCAAACAGTGACCTGAGATCGTTGATATCTGTATAGTAAGCCTTTAGCTTTTTACTCTCCCTATCGTAATAACAGAAATTACCCTTAATATGTATTAACCATATGGTATTAAGCTTATCTTCAAAAATAAGGGGTCTGTTTGCCTGGTCATATTTCACCACCTCTTCTTCCGGGGTATAAAGATGTTGTTTTTCTCCGGTTTCCGGGTTAAAACGGATGACTCCCCGCTCTGTGGAGAAAATCCAGAGTTCACCGATCCGGTCCTGATAGACCAGAGTGGCCTCTTTAGAAAATTGCCCCTCGGTACGGATATCGATCATCCGGAATGTATCCCGTTGAGAATCAAAAAGAATCACTCCCTGATCGGTAGCCAGTGCCAGCATGTCTTCTTCCAGTACTTCTAATCCATTGATCCTGCTGATCTTATAAGGTATCTCAATAGAACGGACACTCTCTGTCTGCAAATTATAACAGGCTAATTTTTCTGAACCGGAGGCCAGATAGATCTTTCCGTTATGCTCCCGGATAAATTCAAAAGGAAAATCACTCTCCAGGTTTTTACGTCCTACCACAGAGACACCTTTATCGGTAAGTATCCATTCATCTTTCTCAGAGTCCTGGAAAACAGTAAAGACCTGTCCCCCTTTTAATACATCTCCAAAAGTACTGTAAAGGGTTATTCCCTCTTTCTCTTTGTATCTTTTCTCATCGACTCTGTAGCAGTACCCTTTATCACAGACGATCCAGGCTATCCCTTCACCCAGGGGAATAATTCGCTGTACGTTATTTTTCCGCTGTATCTCCTGTTCTACGGGTGCCAGCACATCAAAGAAGAGTTCGCTCCGGGTATCAAAGATATAGGCCCGGCTATCATACGTCTGACACCAGATATCCCCATAGATGGTTTCTGAAATAAAAGTTATACGGTTATTGGAGAGTGAGTGCTCCTGATGAGATACGGATTTGTAGTTCTTAAAGGTATAACCATCAAATTTATTGAGCCCGTTACGCGTAGACATCCAGATAAATCCTTTCCTGTCCTGTATAACCCCGGATACTATATCCTGCAGAAGTCCGTCTTCCACAGTGAACTCAGTGATCTGACAGATAGGTTGTGCAACCAGCAGCAGAGGCATCCATAAAGATACAAGATAAAGAGCAAAATGTTTCATGGTATTTTCCAGATAGATTTAAGTAAATTTAGAGAAAAAAGGGCGGATTAAAAAAATACATTTCTTTTTGACTAAAAAAGACAAACTTTTGCCGAATTTATCCACCTCTACCCGGCGTTTTCAAAAAAGTACACCATTATTACCTGAATTTGTCATATCGTTGCAGTAAGTACTTTCTACTTTCGCAGGGAGAGAAACAGATGAATAGACCAAGAATTATCTGGCTCCTTTTTTAAGTTTAATATTACCTATTAAATTAAAAAACACATTATTTATTTATGAATTCAAAAAGACTACTCAGAAAGTCAGTAGTAGTTCTTCTGTTGAGCCTGCTCTGTCTTATCTCTTTTGCACAAAGTCGTACTGTTTCAGGTGTTGTGTCGGATAACCGGGGAGATCCCGTTATCGGAGCAAACATAAAAGTAGTAGGACAAGCCACCCTGGGTACCATCACCGATCTGGACGGTAGATTCACCCTTTCCTTACCAGAGACAGCTAAACAGCTGGAGATAAGTTTTATCGGTTACAGATCTGAAACGGTAAATGTCGTTCCCGGACAAACAGTTAATGTAACGCTACAGGAAGATACCGAGCAGTTGGATGAGGTTGTTGTGATCGGTTACCAGACCGTAAGGCGCAGAGACCTGACCGGTTCCGTAGCTTCGGTAAAAGGAGAAGCCATTGCTGCTGCACCGGTTACCAATGTGGCCCAGGCACTGCAGGGTAAATTACCGGGAGTAAACATTATTTCCCAGGACGGGCGTCCCGATGCGGAGATATCTATTCGTGTACGTGGGGGAGGTTCTATCTCCCAAAGTAATGATCCGCTGGTTCTGATCGATGGAATACCGGGTACTATCGGCGATATTCCGGGGGATATGGTAGAGAGTATTGATGTACTGAAAGATGCCTCCTCTACAGCGATTTATGGTGCACGTGGAGCCAACGGGGTTATTCTGGTTACCACTAAAAAGGGGAAAGAAGGTAAAATTTCCGTAAGTTACAACGGATATGCAAAATTCAATACTCCTACCGGATATATTGATATACTGGACCCTTACGATTATCTGGTACACAAATGGGGAGCTGCCGATGCATATTTCGGAACATCTTTTACCACTCCGTTCCAGCAATTGTACGGCATTGGAGACTATGCAGTTGGTGGCGGTATTAATGACTATAGGTATGTAAAAGCATATAACCTTCAGAAAGATGTTTATAACACTTCATTCTCACACAACCACGACCTGAGTCTGACAGCAGGTAATGATATGACAAAGGTTCTTTTCGCATTTAACTATATGGACGAAGATGGTATGAAACTGAACTCCTACAACCGGAGAGCTTCCGTATCACTTAAGTTAGACCAGAAAATAAGCAAGAGCCTGAACTTTAACCTGGACCTGCGTTACACAGACAGAGAAACGATGGGTAGTGAAAGTACTTCCAGTGGTTATGGGTCGTCTATATCCGCTGCCTACCGCTTCCGTCCCATCAGAGTGGAAGATATGAAAGGGGATAGAAAGGAATTAAACAGTGCTGCCTTTGGGGAGGATATGTATGTTATGAACGATTTGTACAATCCTGTAGCCGTTATCAAAGATCACGACGACCAAACACTGAAACAATCGCTCCGGGGTACAGCAGGTGTGAACTGGAATATTATAAAAGACCTGAACTACCGTACCGAACTTACCCTGACCCGCGATTATACACAAAGGAAGATCTGGAGAGGTCCTACCCTTTTCGGTGCCAGTGAAAAAGAATATTTTGACGCTGAGGGCAATCCAACATTTGCCGGTGATGCGGACTACAGGAAAAACGATAGATGGAGTATGCGGTGGTCAAATACTTTAAGCTATGAAATAACCTTAAAAAACATTCACAGGATCAATCTTCTGGCAGGTCAGGAAGTAACCAATTCAGGGGGCACGGATATGCGTATCAAAGGAGAAAAATATCCTGCCAACTTTACCAAAGAAAATGCTTTTGCCATGATCTCACAATACACTTCCGATTTTCTTATGTCGTCGGGAGTTTCTACTCCAAACCGTATTCTTTCCTATTTCGGTAGAGCGAACTACTCGCTTATGGATAAGTATATGCTTACTCTCACATTCCGGGCCGACGGTTCTTCAAACTTCTCTCCCGAGCATCGTTGGGGATACTTCCCGGCAGCTGCTCTTGCCTGGCGCGTTTCAGAGGAATTGTTTATGAAAAATATTTCCTGGCTTGACGATTTAAAACTTCGTATCTCTTATGGTCAGGTAGGGAACGATGCCATTGACGCTGACAAGTGGGCGCAATTATGGGGCGTGAAACCGATCCGCGCTGGCTATATTCCATCAATAACACACAATTGCCCTCTTACAAACTGGCTTCTGACCAAATGGCCAACCGTGATCTGAAATGGGAAACTACTATCACCCGCAATATCGGTCTCGACTTTACACTATTGGGAGGTCGTATGTGGGGTACTATTGATGTATATAAAAACACAACCAAAGATCTGTTGATGCTCACCGATATCCCCTCTATTACCGGATTTAAAACCAGTTACGCAAATATCGGGCAAACCAGCAACAAAGGAGTAGAACTCTCCCTCTCAGGGATGATCTTTAAGAACAAAGACTGGAGTATTACGGCAGGTGCCAATATTAACTTTAACAAAGGTAATATTGACAAACTTGCAGAAGGAGTTCAAAGCGCATACGGATCTAGCTTCCTGCAATCGGGTGTTCCCAACTCCGATTATATTTTGCGGGAAGGAAAACCCGTCGGCATCGTAATGGGTTATAAAAACAGAGGGTAAAGGTTACTACACGACAGACGATTTCAATTATAACCCTACCACAGGAGTATACACTTTAAAAGAGGGTATTCCTGACCTTGCAAAAGCATTTGTTCAGAACCACGGAGGCTTGGTGGCCGGAGAACAACAGGCTTATCCGGGCATGCCCAGATTTAAAGATGTAAGTGGAGACGACGGAACACCTGACGGCATAATTGATGAAAAAGACTATGTAGAGATCGGTAATATGAACCCCAAACATACAGGTGGTTTCAATATCAACGTTAACTACAGAAATTTCGATCTGGGTATGTATTTTAACTGGAGCTACGGCAATGATATTTACAATGCCAATAAACTGGCAACTCTTTATACGGGCGAAAAAGGAGGCGGTATGTTTGGTAATAAAATGTCAATCGTAAACGACTCCTACACTTATTATGAAATTCAAAACGGGAACCTGGTTCGCCTGACTACTCCCCAACAGTTAGATGCTGCCAATGCGAAAGCCTCTCTTCCGTCGACCTTCCTGAAACAAGGTTATGTTTCCGATATTGGCATTGAAGACGGCTCCTATCTTCGTCTCAACACATTAATCTTAGGTTATACATTGCCAAAGTCAGCACTGGAAAAGATAAAGATAAGTAATCTCCGTGTATACGGAACTATCTACAACGTATGTACCCTGACCGGCTATTCGGGACTCGACCCCGAAGTGAATGCACAGAAAAACGCGAATAACGCCCGTTATCCGACTCCAGGATTCGATTGGGGTACCTATCCCCGGGCCCGTCAGTTTGTATTTGGAGTAAATGCCACTTTCTAAATCCTGACAATGAATAATAATCTTTTAAGAACAATAGTAATGAAAAAAATAGCAAGATATATATACCTGACATTCATGGTATGCATATTTGTCGGATGTAGTGACTATCTGAACGTAAATAATGCAGGGCAGTCCGATGATGAATTTGTGATGTCGAGTGTCGATGAAGCTTTTAAAACACTCTCATACGCTTATGCTGAATATCGGCACAATGCAGCCGCCGGAGGAAATTATCTCTATCAGGACGTTCTGGGTTCCGATGCAGAATATATGAGTGAATACCCTACGGCAAACAATGTTATTGCAAGATTGCAACCCTCCGCAACCGCCATAGGTGCCTCGGCAGACCAGTACAATAGCTTGAATATCGTTCTTGCCCGTGCTGCCCGCATTGCCGGATTGATAGCAGAAAAAGATGAATACAGAGCTGATGCCGATAACGATAAAATAACCGATTGGACACAACTCTATGGAGAGGCAAAGACTTTGTGGGCATTATGCGCCTGGGAATTGGTGCGTCACTATGGAGATGTACCTTTTGGGTATGAAAACAGATATGTTCAGGAATATGAACTCAGTTCACGTTTTGATATTATGGATCAGATCATAGAAGAACTTAAAGCCGTAGAAAGTAAAATGTACAAAGTAGGGGAACTTACAGTCGAACGACTCACCCGTACTTACGCCAATGCCCTGATTGGAGAGATCGCACTGCACGCAGGTGGATGGCAAACCATTCGCACCGATGTAGAAGGTCTGTACGGCGATGTACAATTTGAATACAAAGGCTCAGATGATGGTCAGTGCATCTACGCCCGCCGGAAAGACTATCTGGATTATATCAGAATGGCCGAAGAATACCTGAATTTAGCAGTAAACACCCACAACGGAACTGTACAGTTGATTACAACAGATCCCAGAGAAGGGGTTAACAATCCTTTTCAGTACCACTGGCAACATATTAACTCAAGACGTGTAAGTCCGGAATCTCTTTTTGAAATAGGTTGTATAGCAGGCTCAGGAAGCGGTGAGCACCCTTACAGTATGGGACGTCCCGGGTCAAATAATTCTGCCGTAAGTCTTTTAAATACATTTGCTGCCATTCGTATCATCCCTTCTTTCTTTTACAATGCCTACGAACCGGGTGATAAACGCCGGGATCCAAGTATGGTGGTAACCGGAAGTGAAGCCGCAACCGGACAGGAAGTATTAATGCCACTGGGAGTAGGTACCCGCGTTGGGGGCGGAGGACCCAGTATTAATAAATGGGATCAGAACAGGGGAGATGTACCTAATTACCCGAATGCCCAGAACCGTTCATCAGGAATGAACTATATCGTAATGAGAATGGCCGATGCTATGCTGATGCTTGCCGAGGCTAAAGCCATTTTAGGAAATGACGATACAGGTGCGATTTCCCTGATAAATCAGGTCCGCACAAGAGCTTTTGGCAATACAAACCATCATATTTCCGGGCTCTCGGGTGAAGCATTACTGGATGCGATCTATCAGGAACGTAGATTAGAGTTACTGGGCGAAGGAGATGTGCGCTGGGATATGATCCGTTCAGGTAAATTTAATGAAAGAGCAATAGCAGTTCGCCAGGAGATGGCGGACATGGCAGCAGGTCTGGAAGCTAATGGATATTATACCTTCCCAAGCGGACGGACCATTTCAAACTATATCTGGACCAAACATGTTCAAATAAACGGTAGCAACATTGCTGTTGTGACCCAGGAATGCACTGACGAAAATGATCCGGCCCTCTATCCGGGCTGGCGTGGTATCTATAACTGGGGAGCATCCACCCACACAACCGAAGGGAAGAATTTAGCAATCAAAGGCTTGTACGAGCACATTGATCCTGATGGAGAAGAAGCTGCAGCTTTGGAGGCCGACGGATACACCAAAGTTAACTGGGGTATTAATATCTGGAACGACCCCAACGCCAAAGCGATGTTTAATGGCGCGATTCTGGACGGTGTAGTAGGCCGTGAAAACCTGGCACCGCGCTACTTCCATCCTATGCCTATTACGGTAATTGATCAATCAAAAGGCAAAGTAACTAATGGATACGGATTACCGAATAACTAATCTCTAAGGGTTGTCGAAGTAAAATATGTAAAAATTGCCTGGAGAAATAGCTTTTCCAGGCAATTTTGTTTTTATGATCTATAATAAGAAACATATATACTCAAAAAGAGAAAGATCAGAAAGCAAAATCTATTTACCAATGCAGAAATTTTCGAATATAGAATGAAGTATTTCATCATTACTAACCGCACCCACAATTTCATTCAATGCCAGAATACTCTCCCTAAGGTCCTGCGCCAGAAAATCCCCGGTAATACCCATGCTTAATCCATCCTGCACCCTGCGGATCGCCTCCAAAGCCCGTACAAGAGCCTCATAATGGCGTGCATTCGTTACGATCACTGTATTCTCATCCACACTGTTCATGCATGAAAGTTCCACCAGCTTCTCTTTAAGTCGATCCGCATGGGTACCCTTCTTAGCCGAAATAAAGAGTACAGACCTCTCTGGAACAGCAAGCAATCCCTCCAATTCCTTCTTCTTTTCATCCGCCAGCAGATCCGATTTATTAAAAACCACCAGTAGATCCTTATCTTCACAAAGAGGCAACAGACGATCGGAAAGTTCCCGGATAGCTACCGGTTTACTGCTGCTATCCACGATCCAGAGCACAATCTTTGCCTCTTCTATTTTACGGAACGTACGTTCAATGCCGAGTCGCTCGATCTCGTCCGAAGTCTCCCGGATTCCCGCCGTATCAATAAAACGGAACGTTACCCCCCCGATGTTAGTCGTATCCTCGATCACATCCCGGGTAGTACCGTGAATATCGCTTACGATCGCCTTATCATCATTCAGTAACAGATTAAGCAATGTTGACTTGCCCGCATTGGTCTCTCCGATGATCGCTACCGGTACTCCGTTCCTGATCGCATTTCCCACCCGGAACGAGTCTGCCAGCGAAGCGATCACCTGTTCAATCTCATTCGCTAAGGAAGAGAGTTCGTCCTGGTTCGCAAACTCCACATCCTCCTCCCCGAAATCAAGCTCCAGCTCGATCATCGAAGAAAAATGGAGCAACCGGTTCCGGAGCTCAGAAAGTTCCCTACTAAATCCTCCCCGCATCTGGTTCATAGCCAGCCGGTGGGTAGCAGCCGAAGAGGAAGCGATCAGATCAGCCACCGCTTCTGCCTGGCTCAGGTCCATTTTACCATTCAAAAAAGCGCGCTGCGTATACTCGCCCGGTTGTGCCAGACGACATCCGTTCTGAATCAGGAGTTGAATAACCCGTCCCAGAATATAAGAAGAACCGTGACACGTGATCTCTACCGAATCCTCCCCTGTATAAGAATGAGGAGCCCGGAAAAGTGATACCAGTACCTCGTCTACAATTTCCTGCCCGTCCCTTATCTGCCCGAATGTCAGTGTATATCCTTTCCGGGTCGCCAGGTTCCCCTTTTTACCGGCCGGAACAAAAATTTTATCAACCAAAGCAATAGCCTCAGAGCCGGAGACACGGATGGTACCGATCGCCCCCCCTTGCGCAGTAGAAATAGCACAGATGGTATCCTGATTTATCATACGGAGTAATATTAAATATGCTTGCAAAGGTAGTGCTTTTTGGTTATCTTTGCCTCTCAGATAAAAGAGGATATGGACAAAGAGATGATCAACCGGCTCAGAGACTGGGCGAACCGCTATAATACACCCGACTTTATACCGAGTGACCCTGTACAATTTCCCCATCGGTATAAGGAACAGAAAGATATTGAAATTTCAGCTTTCCTTACCTCCTGGATATCATACGGTAATCGTAAAATGATCCTGCGCAAGGCAGAAGAACTCCATACCGCTATGGGTGTCTCTCCCTACCGGTTTATTACAGAACGCCGTTTTGAACCCTATCAACAACAAACAGGCGCTTTCTACCGCTTCTATAGCTGGAACGACCTGTATGGAATATGCGATCGCCTGTACGAACTATACCAGGAACATCCCACACTGGAAGATGCCCTGTTACAGTACGATAAAAAAGATCCGGTTGTTGCGGTAAGATATGCCTTTGAAGGGATCAAAGGAGTTCCCCGGACTCCTGCCTCCGCTTGTAAACGGGTAGCTATATTCCTGCGGTGGATGGTACGCCGGGATGGTATTATCAACTTCGGACTCTGGCAGCAATATCACCCTTCCATCCTTCTCATTCCACTGGATACCCATGTACACACAGTAGCCCTTAACCTGGGACTTACCGAACGTAAAGCAGCCGATATCCGTACCGCCCGGGAAATTACCGCTCACTTGCAAAAAATATGGCCCGACGACCCCTGCCTGGGAGACTTTGCCCTCTTCGGATACGGAGTAAATAATCCGCTGTGAATCCCGGTGTAATTCCTTTGTAACTACTTCTTAAAACAAATGTTAGTTCCCTGTTTTACGGCTGTAATCTGAACCCTCCATCTTTGCATCGGAAATAACGAAACAAAGATGAACGGAACTTTTTTGAAAAAAACACTATCCATTCTTACCCTCCTGATCCTTACTTTACCTGTATGGGCATCAGGAATTAAAGGAACGATAACAGATAAGATCACCCAAGAGCCCCTTATCGGAGCGACGCTCCAGATAACCGGAACTACTCAGGGAAGCATTACCGATATAGATGGAAACTTTGAGTTTACCGGACTCGGAAAAGGTACTTACACCCTGGAGGTAAAATACATCTCTTACCAGACCCTTCTTATAACCGATATTGCCGTTACAGGAGGTAGCCCGGTATTACTATCCATAGAGATGGAGCCCGAAACCCTGCAACTGGGAGATGTGACCGTAGTAACCCAAAGAAAACGGAATACCGATGCGGCCCTGATAAACGACCAACGCATCAGCCTGGTGGTACAATCAGGAGTATCCGCTCAACAAATAGCCCGTACACAGGATAAGAACGCATCGGAGGTAATACGCCGGGTACCCGGGATCTCTATCATTGAAGATAAATTTGTGATGGTACGGGGACTCTCCCAACGCTACAACAATGTATGGATCAACAACGCCGCCGTACCCAGTACGGAAGCCGACAGCCAGGCCTTTTCTTTCGATATAATTCCCTCCTCCCAACTCGACAACTTAGTGATCATCAAATCACCCGCGCCGGAATATCCGGCCGACTTTTCCGGAGGATTTATCAAGATACAGACCAAAGATATTCCGGATCAGAACTCCTTTTCCATCCAATACGGAACCGGGATCAATGATAACACTCATTTCAAAGACTTCTATTACAACAAAGGCAGTGGTACCGATTTCCTGGGTTTTGATAACGAAATGCGGAGCATGAAAAGTATTGTTCCCGAACGAATAGATAATACGGATAAAGATGCTGTAACAGAGATAACCCGCAGTGGCTTTAACAACGACTGGAAAATACGCAGTAAAAAACCACTTCCCGACCAGAAACTGAATATCAGTTACAACCGCCGCATACAAGCAGGGAACGGCCGGGAGTTTGCTGTTCTTTCGGCTCTCAACTATAACCTGAGCAGTAAAACCATAACCGATATGGAGAACTCCCGCTTCGGACTCTACAATGTAACGCAGGATACTCCGGAATATTCTTACAAATATACCGATCATGTATACAACACGAATGCTCATCTGGGAGCCATGCTCAACCTCACCTTCCGCCCCAACAACCGGGACAAGTATGAACTGAAGAATATCTTTAACCAGATAGGGCAGGACAGATATACAGCGCGGAGCGGTTACCAGTATATCAGTGGTATGTACGTACAGGAAAAATATGAATATTATTACAACAGCCGTACTACCTATAGCGGACAACTGGCCGGAACCTACAACCGGGAACAGAGTAAGTTCGATTGGGAAGCCGGCTATAATTATGCCAACCGCAAACAACCCGACCGCCGCATCTATACCCGGGAAGAGAACGGTTTTGCAGGAGACGAATATTACGGGCAGATGTACGTCAGGCAAAACGATATAGAGCGATACTTTACCTCTTTAGATGAACATATATTCTCCCTTGGAGCCAACTATATGCGCGAAGCGAACTGGGGTATCCTCACCCCTACCCTCAAAGCAGGTATATACGGGGAGTATCGTAACCGGGAGTATCGCAACCGTTTCTTCTACTATTTATGGAACAACCAGAATATGGGTCCCGGTTTCCCTTACCAGGATGTTATCAATGATATCCTGATCCCGGAAAATTATGCTGCCGACAAACTCTATCTATACGAAGATACCGATAACCGGGACAGCCACAAAGGAAAGAACCGCCTGGTAGCCGGATACCTTTCGGCCAGTATTCCACTCGACAAACTGAATATCTATGCCGGAGTGCGGTACGAGAATAACCTGATGACGCTGACAAACTACATTGCCATTAAAGAGTATACTACCCGCGACCGGAAATACAAAGACAGTTACCTCTACCCCTCCCTCAATATGAGTTATAACTTCACAGGAAATCAACTGGTAAGGCTGGGGTACGGGGCCTCCGTAAACCGTCCCGAGTTCCGGGAAGTAGCTCCTGCCGTTTACTATGATTTCGACCTGTTCAGTTCCGTCAAAGGAAACCAGGAGCTGAAAACAGCCCGGATACAAAATATAGACCTGCGGTACGAATGGTACCCTGCCCCCGGAGAGACAGTGAGTGTAGCTCTTTTCTATAAAAACTTCCGTAATCCGATAGAATGGACCTACCTGGATGCAGGCGGTAGCTACACCTATACATTTGAAAATACAGAAAACGCCAACAATTTGGGGGTAGAACTGGATATAAAAAAAAGACCTTGCCTTTATCGGGCTCAAAGACTTTACCTGGAGCTTTAACGGAGCTCTTATTAAAAGCAAAGTAAAATTCAGTGAAGAGAGCCTGGAAAAAGATCGTCCGATGCAGGGACAATCCCCCTACCTGATCAATACCGGTCTCTTCTACCGGAATGAACGGGGAGACTGGAACGTAGGACTCCTGTATAACCGCATCGGAAAACGGATCACAGGAGTAGGCCGCACAGATGGCTCAGAGAGCGGTTCTATCAACAACGATATACCCGATGCCTACGAAATGCCCCGCAATATGCTGGATATCAGCCTGAGTAAAAAAGTAGGCAGGCACATAGAAATAAAAGCATCCGTCCGTGACCTGTTGAACAAAGAGATCCTGTTTAAACAATTCCCTAAATTTTACGATGCCGATAACGTTCTGTAGGAGCGCAGCCAGGTGACCAGACGGTATAAACCCGGCCGTAATTTCGGGATCAGCATAGCAATCAATTTATAAAACAATACGATTAATCATTCTAATTAATTTAATTGAGTATGAAAATTTTCAGAGTATTAAGTATGTTACTTGCCGCAACCACACTGTTGACAGTAAGTAGTTGTAACGATGAAGAGAACGAAGAACCCGATCCGGAAGATAACATTGTGGTAAACGGTGTGATCAATCCCACCGGAGAACAGGACTTTTATATCCGTGAGAACTATCACCTTAAAAAAGGAACGTATGTGATGAAAGGGTGGTGCTACGTAGAAGAGGGATACACACTTACCATTGATCCGGGAACCGTCATTAAAGGAGATAAAGATACCAAAGCGGCCCTGATCATTAAACCGGGAGGAAAAGCCATTATCCAGGGAACCAAAGAGGAACCCATTATCTTTACCTCTGCCCAGGCACCCGGAAGCAGACGTCCCGGAGACTGGGGTGGCCTGATAATCTGCGGAAAAGCGAAAAACAACAACGGTACTATGCCCATTGAAGGAGGCCCGGATGTAACTCACAGAGGAGACAATGACGACGACAATTCCGGGATCTACAGCTATATCCGTGTAGAGTTTGCCGGTTATCCCTTCCGTACCGACAAAGAGATCAACGGTATCACCTTTGGTTCCGTAGGTCGTGGTACTCAGGCAGACCACCTGCAGGTATCCTACTGCAACGATGACTCCTTTGAGTGGTTTGGCGGATCGGTAAACTGTAAATACCTCGTTTCTTACCACAGCTGGGACGATGAATTTGATACAGACAACGGATTCAGCGGAAAACTTCAGTTCCTTCTATCGGTACGTCATCCTAAAATTGCTGATACCTCACTGAGCAACGGTTTCGAGAGCGACAATAACAAAGACGGAAGTACAGCGACGCCTTATACATCACCCGTATTCAGTAATGTAACCTTCATCGGCCCCATCGGTCAGGATCCGGACTTTGCCAATACGACCCAATACATTACCGCAGGTGATCTGAATCCCAACAACGGCTCTAACCTGGGTACTTTCCAGGCTGCCATGCAGATACGCCGTAACTCCAGACTCAACTGCTTTAATTCAGTAGCGGTAGGATACCCGGTAGGCCTGATACTCGATAATGATAAAGGCACCAGCCAGACATGGGCGACCAACAGAGACCTGAAACTAAACAATATTGTATTTGCCGGTATGACAATCACCGGATCAGATATTAACAAGAGCTGGGAAGATGCCTGGTCGGAAGATGGAAAAACATCCGACCCCTCACGCTCTTCTTTCTCCACCCAGTTCTTCCTGGCCCAGGAAGGGAACGCCAGCTACGAGTCTATCAGCGATCTGATGCTTGCCCAACCCAACAGTCTGGAGCCAAATGCCAGTTATGGCCCTTTAAGCGGCAGCCCCCTGCTGGCTAAAACTACGGCAGAACTATTTTCTGATGCACTTCTAAACGATTCATTCTTTGAGAAAGTAGATTACATCGGGGCCTTCAAAAGCAATGTAGTTGCCGACGACTGGACAGCCGGCTGGTGCAACTTCGATCCTCAGAATACCGTTTATTAAGATATCCGTTCGTTCTTCAATTTGTGACCGGTGTCCCACAGCCTCTGGCGGGGAGACCGGTTTTTTATTATTTTTTCGTACCTTCGCAACTCATTAACCGATCCATAACCGATGCCAAACAGAAAAGAACTCCCTCCCTCTCTAAGCAGATATAGCCCTGCCGATTATTACGATACTTATGAAAATGAATTGCATAGCCCCGTTCCGCCCCGGCCGGTAGAGTTACTCCAAATCATTTTCACCACTTATCCTAAATGGGTAGCCTCTCTTTTTAACCTTCGCAATTACTTAGTTAAACCTTTTCGGATTGAAAGGAGGAGGATTTACAACCGAACGTCTTAACCGGATGATCTGCAAACAGGATGAGAAAGAAGTAATAGGAGAAATGAATGACAAACACCTGTTATTTGCTCTGCATCTTACCATCACTCCTGCTCAGCAAGAGAACTATTATACCGTACAAATAGGTACTGTAGTACACTTCCATAACTTTATGGGAAGGATCTATTTCCGCCTTATTGCTCCCTTCTATCGCCTCCTTGTTCCGTCCCTGCTAAAACATGCCCTGAAAGAGATAGAAAAAGGATCAGAAAAAAGTGCCCCGGCAACCTCCTGAGAAGGATACCGGGACACGGAGCGTCAACTCTATACTCCCTGCTGTTTGCAGGAATCTCTCTAATTAATTCTCTTTATTACAGGTCAGTGCACGGAAGTCAGCTCCCGAAGGATTCTGGAATACACGCAATCCGAATTCAGGCATAATAGCCAGGATATGATCAAATGCATCTGCCTGAACCCCTTCGTAAACAACCCATGCCGTATTGGCGGTAAAAAAGTAGAGTTCCATCGGTATCCCCTCACCCGTAGGCTGTAACTGCCGTACCATGGTCATCATACTGTGGTTGACCGCAGGATGCGTTTTCAGGTAGGTTGTTAAATAGGAACGGAATATTCCCAGATTGGTTTGGCGCCGGCCGTTCACCAGTATGGAGTTATCAATATTATTCTCTTCATTATATCTCCGTATAACCTCTTCTGTCTCCTCCACATAATCCTGCAACAAATGAATTTTCCGGTACTTTTCCAGCATCTCCGGTGTACAGAACTTTACACTGTTCATATCAATATTGATAGAACGTTTTACCCGCCGGCCGCCGGAGTCGAACATACCCTGCCAGTTCTGGAAAGAATCACTGACCAGCAGATAAGGAGGAATAGTAGTAATGGTCTTATCCCAGTTCTGTACTTTGACCGTATTCAGGGTAACCTCCGTAACCATACCGTCCGCATTATACTTCGGCATAGTGATCCAGTCGCCCGGTTTCAACATATTATTGGTAGAGAGCAGAATACCCGAGACAAACCCCATTATGGTATCCTTAAAGACCAGCATCAGGATCGCTGCCGAAGCACTCAGTCCGGTAAGAAGTGCCGTAGGGTTCTTGCCCAGCAACGTACTGATGATAATGATCCCTCCTATAAAGAAGAGCAATACCTGGGCCGTTTGCTGAATCCCTTTCAGGGGATGGTTTCTATAAGCCTCCTTTTCATTATACACATGGTAAATAGCCGTAATAAGCAGACTAAGGAAACGCAATACAGTAGCAATAATATACACCATACAAAGCCGGTGTATATACCGGATCGTATCCTCCTGATGCCGGAAAATGATCGGGATCATCATGTAGATAATGATCGGAGCGATCAATCGGGCTGCACTTCCTACCACTTTTTTATCAAAAATAATATCATCCCAGGTTACCTTGGTCTTAGTTACGACCTTATGGACCATATTTACAATAAAAGGACGGCATACGGCATCAATACAGAGTGCGATCCCTATTACCAATCCCAATACAATATATTGATCCAGTAAATCGGCTGTGCCCTGGTTTATCCCCATAGAGACAAGTGTCTCATTGACCCATTTTACTATACTTTGTACTATATACACCATTTTTCCTATTCTTTATCGTTGTTTAGTAATGCAATAAATTGTTGCAGATCCTCTTTGAGTCTGCTATATAAATATAACTTTTTATACCCTGTATTACGCTTTAACAGATACTCCACATTCATCTGACTATTCTGATAGCCACTTAATTCATTTCTGAACTGAACCGCATGGCCGGCCAGTGTACGGATCTCCTGTTCGCGCTCTTTCCGCAGCACCGAGCAGACAGGATTCAACAGCTTCATTACTACATCCTTTACTAAGTGATGCCCCTGCACAAAGAGATAAGTAGTTTCCGGAAAAACACCCAATCGCTCCAGCTCTCCGGCCAGTTCCCGGACTTTGGTTGTATAGTGAGGGAAAGCACTTTCCAGTTCCCTTAACGCTGAATCTACCCGACGCTGTACCCCGGCAAGTGCCTGATCGATCTTACTCAGTTTCACCTCCTGCAAAGAGGTAACCGCCGAAAAATCATAGATGGGAAAAGTATGGGTATCCCGCCGGCGATAAAAAAACACCGACCACAGGAACAAGGGATGGATAATGCGGGAATAATCCGTCATAAATGCCTCAAAATCGATCAGCTGCCGGTCATTCAGCGTAGCCTGTACACAAACCTGATGCAGGCTACCGGCATAACAATAATAGTTTTCAATCGCATAGGTATAAGTCTGGAAAACAAACCGGTTCCGGTTTACATGGCGCGAAGTACGGGTAGCTCCCTGCAATAGATAATCATAATCACTATCCACACAGGCGATCAGATTCTTACCCAACTCCTCCGTATTGAGCGTATTGATCAGCACCATTTTCTTGCCTTTGGTCAGTGAAGCAGCCGAAGGCAACATCACCTGGAAATAGTACTCTTTCGTTTCATACTCATCCAGCAAATTCCTCCAGAAAGCAATATCCTCATAACTCTCTACATACGCAATGATCCGCTTCCGCGATCTTTTGGAGTAGAGTTTATGAGCTGCCCCAAAATAAGCAGAGCTAAGGTTATCTTTCAGACTGGTTGCTGCCATTTCTCTTCCCTCTTTTTAAAAATCCGCAGGAGTAGAAACATCACTCACCTCCGTTACCGCATCCAACCACCCCTCCATGATAACTGCCGGAGAGTGCGTAGTAAGGATAATCTGAACATTCGGGTTCAGTTCCCGGATCAGGCTGATCAGCTTCTGCTGCCACTCAATATGCAGAGATATTTCAGGCTCATCCATAAACAACACACCCGGCTGCTTATCCTGTACCAGAACCGTCAATAAAATAACCAGCATCTGCTTCTCACCCGAAGATAGCTGGTAAGGCAACAATACTTCATCTGCCTGCATAAAACGGATCTCATTACTCTTACGGTCAATCACCTTTCCGGTATCTCCAAACAGCAGATCTATCATCTGCTGGAACTGTTTTTTAGGAGCAGCAACCTCCTTGGCAAGTTCCTGCGTATCCTCTTCCGGGCTACTCAGTATCTCAATCATCCGGTTCCCGATATTGACCTGGTAATCCAGGTAAGAGCGCTGCAACTGATATAACTGCCAGTCCAGTTCCGTCTTCACATTCTTATCCGAAAGTTTATCTAAGAATTCCGAACGAAGCAGTGGCCGGTCAAAACTACGGATCACATCAAAACGGATCGAATCAGCCTGGGGCCGGTCAAACTCAATATCGATCAGATGCTCCCGGGGAGCCTGCTCCTTTCCGGAGAGACGGTCTACTACCTGATTAATAATCGTTGTTTTACCAATCCCATTAATACCCGAAAGTATATTTACATCGGGCCGTAACTCCCAGTTTATCTGTACACGCCCCCACAGGCCATGTATCCTGATCCGTTTAATATAATTAGCAACTTTTGCCATATCCTACATTTTGGTGACTCCTACTCACAAAGTTAACCAATATTTTGAATGAACAAAAAGAATCCGTAAACATTCCTATAGTAAGGAGGAGAAGCTCCGGCCGGAAACAATTTCCACCTCCGCAGAACAACAGATATAAAAAACAGATAACTTTGCACCAATTTTAAACCAAAGAAAATGACAACAGATAAAAACCTGAAAGGGCATGCTGCCGTACTGGCAGCCAATATTATGTGGGGACTCAACGCTCCCATTGGTAAATCCTTACTGAACGACCTCAGTGCTCTCTCAGTAACCACATTCAGGATGGTAGGAGCCGCTATCTGTTTCTGGATACTCTCCCTCTTTACTCCCAAAGAACATGTGGACCATCACGACATGGTACGGCTCTTTTTCGCCGCTCTTTTTGCTGTGGTATTTAACCAGGGACTCTTTATTTTCGGGCTCTCCCTCACCTCTCCCATCGATGCCTCCATCGTTACTACCACCATGCCCATTATTACCCTGATCGTAGCTGCCATTTACCTCAAAGAACCTGTTACCAACAAAAAAGTACTCGGTATCTTTATGGGAGCCATGGGGGCACTTATCCTGATCATGAGTAGCCAGTCGGGGGCTGCCGGCGGATCGGGTAATATGCTCGGCAACCTGTTGTGTCTTATCTCCCAGTTCAGTTTTGCCATCTACCTCACCGTATTCAGAGACCTTACCCAGAAATATTCGCCCGTTACCATCAGTAAATGGTTGTTCGTATACGCTTCCATGTGTTATATTCCCTTCTCTTACCAGGGTATTGCCCGCATAGACTTTACCGCCCTGCCCTGGGAAAATTTCCTGCAGATCGGGTATGTTATCATATTTGCCACTTTCCTCTCTTATATCTGCGTGATGACCGGGCAGCGGTTACTCCGTCCCACCATTGTCAGCATGTATAATTATGTACAACCCATTGTAGCAACCATCGTTGCCGTAACACTCGGTATGGATACCTTCGGGCTCTCCAAAGACTTTGCTGTTCTGCTGGTATTCGGAGGTGTCTATTTTGTAACCCATAGTAAATCCAGGGCTCAGCTGGAAGCAGAAAAAAGAATGAAAGAGACTTCCTGAGAAAAAAAGCGGGAGACTCAACAGCCTCCCGCACTCTCTATATGAAAACCGCTAAGCGGCCTATTCTTACAGTTCCAGAAACTCTACCTCACCATTCCCAATGTGGTAAAGAGCTCCCACGATCTGCACCTTTCCCTCCTTATACAGATGAGAAAGGATCGGGTCAGACTCCCGGAGTTGTTTCACCCCGTGTACAATATTAGCCCGAATGGCCCGGTCGTTGATATCTTCACCACCGGCCTGTAGCACCTCCTGCTCTTCCGGTTCATTTTTCAGACAATCCACGATCGCCGCAATATGTCCCGGTACATGATGATCATCCGCATGCTCCAGCATCGCACCAATTGCCCCACAGCTCTCGTGACCCAACACAACCACCAGCGAAGTATGCAGATGCTCTACCGCATATTCTACACTTCCCTCTTCAAAATCGCTCATTACATGACCCGCCGTACGGATAGTAAAAATATCCCCCAGCCCCTGATCAAAAACTATTTCGGGAGGTACCCGCGAATCCGAACAACTTACCACCACCGCTTTGGTGTGCTGCCCCGCTACCAGTTCGCGTATTTTAGCCGTATCCTGGTGGAGATGAATAGATTTCCCGCTGCAAAACCGTGCATTACCCAATTTCAGGTTTTCAAGCGGATCAGAAGATTCAGTGGAGCCAGCCATTAATTCCGCCGCTGTAGCGGTTGTACTTGCATTTTCAGACTTTGAAGTACACGAAGAAGCCTCAATCAGTAGTGTCGCCATTAAACAAAAAGCCACTACATACCATGATTTAGCTTTCATAAAGTTTGTTTTATTTATTATTTTTCAAAAACCAGGCACAAAAGTACTATTTTTTATGCTATTATTACTTTTTCTTTCTGATTATTTTTTCTCTTCCCCGCAGGATGCTACCAAAGTGAATATTTTATCACCCCCCTTCTTTTTATCATTTTTTTATCCTTTTAAACCAATGGTGTTCAACGGAATCTAATCAAGTACAAAGAAAACTAAAATATATCCGTTTATTACCCGGAAAAACTAACTTTACACTATCACCAAAACATATTAGCTATGAATATAAAGTTTGAAGAAATGAATGAGTCACATCTGGAAAGACTCGACTCATTGCTGAACGAAGCCGCTGTTTCTAAAAATCCTTTCTTCCATAAAAAGAACCTCATAGAGCAGATGAGGAAAGAGAAAGACTATTTCAAAGGGTATGTAGCCATAAACGAAAAAGAGGAACTTGTAGGATATGTATTGTTCTCTTTCGCTTACTCTATCTGGTCAGGCAGATCAGTTTACATCAATAAGTTCTATATTGATCCCCAGCTCCGGCAAAAAGGGATTGAGAGCCAGCTGATGCATCGGGTGATCACCTATGCCCAATATAACGATTTTAAACTGGTGAGCTGGGATATCTCCGATAAGAGCGAAGCCATGATCCGGTTTTACGAAAAGATAGGGGCTAAAGTAGATAATGTGAAATTAAATTGCGAACCGGCATTAAGTTGAAACGCCCGGGTGGGGAGAGCAGACATTCAGCTGATCACTCTCTTTCTGAGTATTTTCCTAACTTCCCTGTTGAGTGGTACGGACAAGGAGGATCCCAACGAATCCCCGGACTCGAAAAACTCCTTACCATACAACTAACAGGACTAAACAAATAACATACTTCACCCGGTAAGGCTATCTCAACATACAATTGAGGTAGCCCTTTTTTATGTAGACAGCTTCAATAAACTGTAAAAAAACATATATAAAAACAACAAAAGACAGATCATGCATTTACAACACCGTCCGGTTAAAAATACCAACACATTTTTTGAGTGATTTTTTCCGGAAAACCAGCCAAAACCCTCCTGTAGCTCTTCTGGAGGGGGTACATTTCCTTCAAAAGTCTTTTGCCGCAAAAGGAAGTTGTCTTTTGCCGCAAAAGACTCTCTTCATTTGCTGCAAAAGACAAACGTATTTTGCAGCAAAACAGAGTCTCCTTTTGCAGCGGTTATTTATACTTACACATAAACTTTTCTTTTTAGTGGCTTGCTTTTAATAAGAGTCAATTTAAATTATCTGCTATAAAAAAGCAGAGAACAGGTAAAAGAGCAAGGGATTCACAGTACTACATGGAGGCATAAACTATTTTCACCGGGTATTTATTCCTATCTTACTGATAAAAACGGACTTTCGCATGGATACCCGAATTGTAC
>JAJQBG010000254.1 GCA_021203405.1 Bacteroides sp. | reverse complement strand
TAAAAAACTTTTTGTATATTTGCGTATAATCTAAATCAAATAATATGCAAAAAGTTTATATTCTTATTTTATTCGTTTTATCAGCAGTAGTAAATTTTTCGTGTGATAATTCGGAATTAGATATCTATATTCCGGAGGTAGTGATGGAAGAGTAGCCTGTAGAGGTGATTAAACCTGAAGAACTGTATGAAGAGATGGAGTTGGAAGAGGTGATCGATTATCAGGCTTTTGAAGTAGCGGTTACCGGATATAACAATATCGATGACAAAAAAAGGAAGTTCTTATGATTATAGATTTCACTAAACCTTCTACAGAGGAGCGCATGTTTGTAATAGATATGGAAGAAAAAGAGTTAGTGTTGAAAACCTATGTATTACACGGACGTAATAGTGGGGATAAGTATGCAACTTCTTTTTCCAATAAAGTTAATTCTTATAAGAGCTCTCTGGGATTTTTCCTGACGGATAATACTTATTATGGAAAATATGGATATGCTCTGCGGATCGATGGCTTGGAACAGGGAGTGAATTCTAATGCAAGAGACCGTGCCATTGTAGTGCATGCTTCTAAATATGCAGATCCTTTGAGGATATCTTCTTTTGGTAAATTGGGACGTAGTTTGGGTTGTCCGGCTGTACCGCCTGAGGTTTCCAAACCTTTGATCGATGTGATCAAAGAGGGAAGTGTGATGTATATTCATGCGGATGATAGTATTTATATGGCCCAAAGCACTGTTTTGAATAATCACAGTGATTATAAGGATGTTTCCTGAATAAGATACAAAATAGTATGCAACATGAATGGGGAGTGAAAGCTCCCCATTCATGTTTTATGAGGTAATAGAACAAAAAGTGGAGGAATAATTTGCTAATTGTGAATGTTTTTACTATATTTATTGACTAAACCTATAAACTTTTTGTTCTATGGATGGTATGTTATTCTGGTTGGTACCGGCAGCGTCGGTAGTAGCACTTGGCTTCGCTTTTTATTTCCACAAACAATTGATGAAAGAGAGTGAGGGGACTCCCCGGATGGAACGTATTGCGGCGGCAGTACGAGAGGGAGCTATGTCTTATCTGAAACAACAGTATAAAGTGGTGGGATGGGTATTTCTGGTACTGGCGTTATTATTCTCAGTAATGGCTTATGGTTTTCAGGTACAAAATGCCTGGGTGCCCGTTGCTTTCCTGACTGGAGGATTCTTTTCGGGACTTTCCGGTTTTCTGGGGATGAAGACTGCCACGTATGCTTCGGCCCGTACAGCAAACGCGGCCCGTACTTCATTGAATGCAGGGCTGAGAATTGCTTTTCGTAGTGGGGCAGTGATGGGACTGGTAGTGGTTGGCCTGGGATTGCTGGATATTTCTTTCTGGTATCTGATCCTGAACTGGGCTGTTCCTGTAGATCTGCTGACACCGACTCATAAGCTTTGTATAATTACGACTACTATGCTTACTTTTGGTATGGGAGCCAGTACGCAGGCCCTTTTTGCCCGTGTTGGAGGAGGTATCTATACCAAAGCAGCAGATGTAGGGGCAGATCTGGTAGGGAAAGTGGAGGCAGGAATACCGGAGGATGATCCGCGTAATCCGGCGACTATTGCAGATAATGTGGGGGATAATGTAGGAGATGTGGCCGGTATGGGAGCTGACCTCTATGAGAGTTATTGTGGCTCTATTCTGGCCACGGCAGCGTTAGGGGCTGCAGCTTTTATTCATACCTCAGATATTGTGATGCAATATAAAGCAGTAATAGCCCCCATGCTTATTGCGGCAGTGGGCATTCTCCTCTCTATTGTGGGCATTTTCTCCGTACGTACCAAAGAGAATGCTTCTATGAAGGATCTGCTGCGTTCTTTGGCGTGGGGAACCAACCTGAGCTCATTGCTGATTGTACTAGCTACTTTCTTCATTTTATGGTTACTGGGCCTGGAGAACTGGTTCTGGATTAGCTGGGCGGTAGTGGTTGGATTGATTGTGGGGATTGTAATTGGTCGTTCTACGGAATATTATACATCGCAGTCTTACCGTCCTACCCAAAAATTGAGTGAGAGTGGTCAGACAGGACCGGCTACGGTAATTATATCCGGGATTGGGTTAGGGATGGTCTCTACAGCTATTCCGGTCCTGGCAGTGGTGGCCGGCATTCTTCTTTCTTATCTGTTTGCTTCCGGATTTAACTTTGCCAATGTAGGAATGGGATTGTATGGGATCGGGATTGCTGCGGTAGGGATGTTATCTACGCTGGGTATAACACTGGCTACGGATGCATACGGACCGATTGCTGATAATGCAGGTGGAAATGCGGAAATGTCGGGCCTGGGCGAAGAGGTACGTCGCCGTACGGATGCGCTGGACTCTCTGGGAAACACTACAGCTGCTACCGGTAAGGGGTTTGCTATCGGTTCGGCTGCATTGACCGGATTAGCCCTGTTGGCTTCTTACATTGAGGAACTACGGATCGGGCTTACCCGGATCGGGAATGTTCAGTTAAAGTTCAGCAATGGTAAAATTATGAGTACGGCAGAAGCCTCCTTCTTTGATTTTATGGAGTACTATAATGTGAATCTGATGAACCCTAAAGTGCTTTCGGGGCTCTTTATCGGAGCGATGATGGCTTTCCTTTTCTGCGGATTGACCATGAATGCCGTAGGACGGGCAGCGGGACATATGGTGGATGAGGTAAGGCGGCAATTCCGGGAGATCAAAGGAATCCTGACCGGAGAGACAGAACCGGATTATGCCCGATGTGTGGAGATATCTACCAAAGGTGCCCAGAAGGAGATGGTGATCCCCTCGCTGCTGGCAATTGGTGCTCCTATTTTGACAGGCCTTATTCTGGGTGTGCCGGGAGTGATCGGTTTATTAATGGGAGGATTGAGCAGTGGTTTTGTGTTAGCGGTGTTTATGGCGAATGCCGGAGGTGCCTGGGATAATGCCAAAAAGTATGTGGAAGAGGGTAACCTGGGAGGCAAAGGAGGTGAAGTACATAAAGCTACCGTAGTGGGGGATACAGTAGGTGATCCTTTTAAGGATACATCGGGGCCCAGCCTTAATATTCTGATCAAACTGATGAGTATGGTAGCTATTGTTATGTCAGGGTTAACCGTAGTATGGAGCCTGCTTTGATCCGGGATTTTCTGTATCTTTATAGAAGATAGGAGCGTTTCGGCAATTTGAAAGTAAACTTTCAGTTGCTCTCAACTTTCACTATCTTTGTAGAAAATAGATAGAGTATGCTTTTACCTTTTTTACATGAAGAGCTGACGGAAGCAGGTTGTGACGAGGCCGGTCGGGGATGCCTGGCCGGTCCGGTATTTGCTGCGGCTGTAGTATTGCCAAAAGATTTTGAGAATGATCTGCTAAATGATTCGAAACAGCTTTCGGAAAAACAGCGTTATGCTTTACGGGAGGTAATTGAGCAGAAATCTCTGGCATGGGCGGTAGGAGTGGTGTCTCATCAGGAAATTGATGAGATCAATATACTCAATGCCTCTTTCCTAGCTATGCACCGGGCAGTGGATAAATTGAAAGTGCGTCCGGAACATTTATTGATTGATGGAAATCGTTTCCGGAAATATCGGGATCTTCCTCATACTACAGTGATAAAGGGGGATGGTAAATTTCTTTCTATTGCGGCAGCTTCTGTTCTGGCAAAGACCTATCGGGATGATTATATGAATGAGATCCATGCGGAATATCCTGGCTATGGCTGGAGTCAAAATAAAGGGTATCCTACCAAGAAACACCGTTCTGCTATTGCAAATTATGGTATTACGCCTTATCATCGTAAAACATTTAATTTGTTGGGAGATAAGCAGCAATTGGAGTTGGTTTTTTAATACCGGTTATTCATCCTTTTTTAAAGAGATGGCTTGAAATGGGTAACAGGAACTTACCTGTTACTCACTCTTTTTTGTACCTTTGCATCCGAAAAATAAAAACCAATTTAATTTAAGATATTATGAGCAAGAAAGCCTTATTGATGATCCTGGACGGATGGGGAATCGGTAACAAAGGAAAAGCGGATGTTATTTACAATACTCCTACTCCTTACTGGGATTACCTCACTGCCACCTATCCTAATTCACAACTTCAGGCCAGCGGTGAGAATGTAGGTCTGCCTGACGGGCAAATGGGTAACTCGGAAGTGGGTCACCTGAACATCGGGGCCGGCCGTGTGGTGTATCAGGATCTGGTGAAGATCAATCTTGCCTGTCGTGACAACTCTATTATGCAGAATCCGGAAATTATATCTGCTTTTAGTTATGCCAAAGAGAATGGTAAAAGCGTTCACTTTATGGGACTTACCTCCGATGGTGGAGTACATAGTTCTCTGGATCATCTCTTCAAACTTTGTGAAATAGCTCAGGAGTACAAAGTTGCGAATGCCTTTGTACACTGTTTTATGGATGGCCGTGATACTGATCCGAAGAGTGGCAAAGGCTTTATTGAGCAGCTGGATGCACACTGTAAAAAGACAGATTGTAATATTGCTTCTATTATTGGGCGTTACTATGCTATGGACCGGGATAAACGTTGGGAGCGTGTAAAAGAGGCGTACGATCTGCTGGTAAAAGGTGTGGGTAAAAAAAGTACCGATATGGTTCAGGCTATGCAGGAATCGTATGACGAAGGAGTAACGGATGAGTTTATCAAACCTATTGTAAATACTTCGGTAGACGGCACTATCAAAGAGGGAGATGTAGTGATCTTCTTTAACTACCGGAACGACCGTGCCAAGGAGCTTACTATTGTATTGACCCAGCAGGATATGCCGGAATATGATATGAAGACTATTCCCGGATTGAAGTTCTATTGTATGACTCCGTATGATGCTTCTTTCACCGGAGTGCATATTCTTTTTGATAAAGATAATGTAGCCAATACACTGGGAGAATATCTGGCTGCTCAGAATAAATCGCAGTTGCACATTGCGGAAACAGAAAAATATGCTCATGTAACTTTTTTCTTTAACGGTGGTCGTGAAGCGCCGTATGAAGGTGAAGAACGTATTCTGGTTAATTCCCCGAAGGTGGCTACGTATGATCTGAAACCGGAAATGAGTGCTTATGAGGTAAAAGACAAGTTGGTAGAAGCGATCAATGGAAATAAATATGACTTTATTGTGGTAAATTATGCCAACGGAGATATGGTAGGCCATACCGGTGTATACGAAGCTATTGAGAAAGCCGTAGTAGCAGTAGATGCTTGTGTAAAAGATACTATTGAGGCTGCGAAAGCTAACGGATATGAAGCTATTATTATTGCAGACCATGGAAATGCTGATAACGCAGTCAATGAGGATGGTTCTGTAAATACGGCCCATTCATTGAATCCGGTGCCCTGTGTATATGTAACGGAGAATAAAGATGCGGTTGTAAAAGATGGTATTCTGGCTGATGTAGCTCCTACTATTTTGAAAATAATGGGTCTGGAAACTCCGGCTGAAATGACTGGGGAAGTACTGATCTGATAAATATTTGATTAAAATCGGCATTTGTATATTTTTCCCACGGGGCTTTTCCTCGTGGGAATGTTTTTAATAATGAGTGATGATCCAGATAGATGATGTAATTATAAGTTTAGATGTATTCCGGGAAAAGTTCGTTTGTAACCTGGATGCCTGCATGGGAGAGTGTTGTATTGAAGGGGATGCCGGAGCTCCGGTAGAGTCGGAGGAGATAGCAAAACTGGAAGAGGTGTTACCGGTGGTATGGAATCAACTCTCGCCCGATGCTCGTCAGGTAATTGAGAAGCAGGGTGTAGTATATAAAGATGAAGATGGTGATTGGGTCACCTCTATTGTTTATGGAAAAGATTGTGTATTTACCTGCTACGATGAACAAGGATACTGTTTTTGTGCGATTGAAAAGGCTTACCGGGAGGGAAGAACGGATTTCTATAAACCGGTTTCCTGCCATCTTTATCCTATCCGTGTCGGTAATTACGGGGTTTACAAAGCGGTTAACTATCACCGCTGGAGTGTTTGTAAAGCGGCTGTCCTGTTGGGACAAAAAGAGGGAGTGCCTGTATATCGCTTTCTAAAGGAGCCGTTGATACGCAGATTTGGAGAAGACTGGTATAAAGAACTGGAACATGCCGCTACCGAACTCAAAGAGCAGGGTCTTATTCCGGAGTAACCACAAGAAGTACTCCGGTAGCAAACATAGCCCGGAAATTAATGATGATCTCAGGAAAGGCCATAAACATATCTACTCCGAAAGAGCCATCCTCCTCTTCCATTAATAAATTATCCGGTGAGGTAAAAATATCGATCTCCGGTAAATAGGCATGGGTATTACCGAGGCGGAACGGAAAGGCATAACTTTTATAACTTTTTACCCGTTTAATTCCTCCTACTCCTCCTATATAGAGCGTTTCGGGCGTACTTCTAAGTTCAATACTGTTTTTATGTTTTTGATAATAGTCATAAATTAAAAAGCTGCCGCTACCGGCTCCTGAATCAAAGTGTAAAGAGAGAGCTTCCTCCCGGGTATATATCTCTACATTCATTACTTTCCGGTCGGTAAGGTGTAAGTTAGGATTTTCCAGAGGTGATTCGGTAGGCTGATTCGGTATAGTAATAGTATTTTCGGTAAAGTTGATCTGTATCTCTTCCAGTTGGGTCCAGAAAGGTAATCCTAATACACAGCGATAGTTCCGGCTGAGATAGGCCTGGATCTCCGGATCTTCCGATACAAAATTATAGGTAATAAAGGGAATATTCCAGAGAATAATTTCTCCTAGGGAGAGCGTATCTGCTATTACCAGATCTCCATACTCAAGACCCGTGCCTACCAGGGGAATGGAATCTACTAAAACTGCCATATTATATTTTTGTGCCAGGTTTACATCGATCAGGTTAACCCCTGCTCCTGTATCAATAATAAACTCTTCTTCATTCCCATTAATGGTTCCTGTTGTTTTCAGGGATACTCCCTGGTTGGCTCTGTCAACTTTTAAAGGTAGGATAATTGCTTGCGGGGGCTTCTGGATATTTATTTTTTCTGCCTTACTGAGTGCATCGTATTGTTCCTTCATCAGTATAAAAGTACGGGAGGTCTCCGGAGTAGTTGCGGCCATCCCCATCAGATAACTGTTCGCTATTTCTGAGGCTTCTCTGTATTGGCCGATTGCCGCTTTGTCTTCTGCCAGGATTCTGGTAAGCCACGCATACAACTCTCCATCCATGCGGTCTTTATACGTGTCGAGTGCTTTGTTTAAAGCAGGTATAGCCTGTTCAGGACGGTTATAGTAATGAAGAAGCATGGCTTCAGTAACATCCCGGGTATATGTATCCAGATTTTCCTGTTGTGCTTCAAAAGTACGCTGTACTTCAAACCATTTTCCTTCCTGAATAAGGGTGGCTAAGGTTTCATCCAGATGGAGATGGGTTGTAGTCGTACAGCCCGGGGAAAGTGCTGTAACTATACAGGCAGTTAAAAGGAACTTTATCATAGGTTTCATTTCTGTTTTTATATAGAACAAATGAAGGAGATAGTAG
>JAJQBG010000077.1 GCA_021203405.1 Bacteroides sp. | reverse complement strand
GGCTGACAGAGCGATCAGTAAAATCCCGCTCCTTATTATTGAGTGTAATTTTTTCATATTGTAATTTTTTTAATTGAACAGTAAAGTGGCCTCTGTATCAGAAAGTAATGTTGGCACCCATCACGTATTGCCGGCTGCGTGGGTAGGCACAGTAGTCCAGACCCGGGGTAACCGGGGTGCTCATGCGTGAATCTACTTCCGGATCGTAACCGGTATATTTGGTGAATGTATAGAGATTGTATCCCGTTACATAGACCCTCAGACTTCGGATCCTAGCTTTTTTTACCAGGTTGTAAGGTAGGGTGTAACCCAGCGAAATGTTGTTGATACGCAGGAAGGAACCATCTTCAATGGCATCGTCCGTCAGGGTCTGGGCAATGGTGGGAATAGCCGGCAATGTTGCGTATTTATTGATCTCATTCAACCGGTCCCTGTCGAGAACGATAGCACCGGTCTGAGGATCGGCCATCGTATAACGTTGCCCTTTACGGTAGAGAACGTTCTGGTTGCGGTACATCTGGGTTTCACCCCGTACTTTGGTTGCATTATAGATGTCATTCCCTACCACGAAATTAAGGAAGATGCTCAGATCGAAATTTTTATAGGTAAGGTTGGTACCGAAACCACCGAAGAAGGTGGGATTGGCATCTCCGATAATTCTTTTGTCATCTTCTGCCGAGGCCATAGGGTGTCCGCTCTCGTCAACTGTGTCACTGAAACGTTTTGCTTTGGTCTGTCCGAGCAGACTGATCTCTTTGGCCTGGGGGGCTGCATAAGGTATGTCGTCCTTCAGGTTAGCGGGCGAGAAAACTCCGGTCTCAAAGGCAATATCCTTGAAATCGTCAGCTGTATAGATGCCGTCGCTTATGTATCCGAACATCAGCCCGACCGGTTTTCCGACCTGTACCAGGTAATCGCTTGACATATATCCCCACCTGGAGGTTTCAATATAGTAGTCCTGTTTCCAGTTCCCGTCCCGGTTGAGGGAAAGAATTTTATTCTTATTGAAGGACATATTCAGGTTGGCATCCCAGGTAAAGTTCTTCTGGTTGATGATCATTCCATTGAGGGTGAACTCAAATCCTTTGTTCTGGGTTTTACCGATATTGAGCATCTGGGTGGTATATCCTGAAGTCGGGCTGATCTGTGCGTCTAATAACAGATCGTTTGTTTTGTTTAAATAGGCTTCCATAGAGAGGGAAACGCGGTTGTTGAAAAAGCTCACGTCTATTCCGAGGTTGTTGGTGATAGTGGTTTCCCATTTCAGGTTAGGATTGGCCAGTGAGGTGGGGCGCAATCCCATGGCCGGTGAGTTAAGCTGGTTGTAATAAACCGGTGTATAGGTGGTACTATATAGATAGTTACCAATGCGGTTGTTACCGGCGCTTCCGTAACTATACCTGATCTTAAGACTGGAAATTGCCTTTTTAAGCGGTGCAAAGAATTTCTCCTCGTCCATTCTCCAGGCTCCTGATGCTGCCGGGAAATATCCGAAGCGGTTGCTCTTATCAAACTTGGAGGAACCATCCGTACGCAGGGAAGCAGATAACAGATAACGGGATCTATAAGCGTAATTTACACGTCCGAAAAAGGAGAGAAGAGCTTCCTGATAGGCATCCGAGGAGATGGCCTGTATTTCTGCCTGGCCCAGGTTGTCGAGTACGATCAGGTCGTTCGGGAAACGGTTTGCCGTCATTATCCGCTGTTTATAATCTTTTTTATTGGCTTCGTGTCCCAGCATAGCTGTCAGGTCGTGGCCCTTTTTCTTATAAGTGTAATTCAAGGTGTTGGAGGTATTCCATTTATGTTCTGTACGGGTATCTATGGAGGCACATACACCATTGTTTGTCCGTGCCATATATGTATAGAGACCATATTTATTGGTTATTTCGTTCGTGTTGTCGGAAATTCCGCCGGAGAGCCTCAGGGAGAGGTTTTTGAGGAGCTCAATGGTAACTCCTGCGTTGATCTGTAAACTCTTCTGGTACTGCATCCGCTCGGTACTTTCGGCCATTTTTAACGGGTTATAGTTATAGGTATCGTCCGAATTTTCATCTCCTTCTTCTGAAAAGAACTCCTCCTCTGTCTCTCCTTTCACCCGTATAGGCCGGTATTGGAGAATATTGATAAGACTCCCGTATACATCCTAGGCAACAGTGGTTCCTGCTCCCTCTTTCTCCGAGTCTAAGTAGTTGACCGATACATAGTACTTGAAGCGTCTGTTCACTGTCTGGTCAAATCTGAATTTATACAGATCGCGTTTAAAACCGCTATTTACCATGATACCATCTTCATCGTCGTGGGTATAGTTAAAGTTGTATTTAATGGTCTTGGTCCCGCCCGTAAGGGATACATTGTGTGATTGGATAAAAGCAGTACGGCCGAATACCTCTTTCTGCCAGTTGGTAATAGGCATATCTCTGTATAGCGCTTCGTGTTCGTTCCAGTCTCCGTACCGGTCAATGATCTGGGTCATATAAGGATCGGTTCCGGAACTTCTTAACTGTCGTTCCCATCGGGATCTTACAAAGTCGAATGCTCCCTGTACGGGAAGTGTTTTAGCCAGTTTCCGGAAACCGACATAACCATTGTAGTTGGCATAGAAACCCTCTTTCCCGCTTTTGGTAGTAATGATAATTACCCCGTTGCTACCGCGGCTACCGTAAATAGAGGTAGAGGAGGCATCTTTCAGTACATCGATAGACTGGATATCGTTCGGGTCTACTCCCTGTAATCCCAGGTCGGAGGGGAAACCGTCTACAATATAGAGCGGAGAGTTATCCTGTGTAATGGAGCCTCCGCCTCTTACGCGGATCTTGATATCGGCTCCCGGAGCCCCCTCAGAAGTAGTGACCTGTACGCCGGCCAGTCGTCCGGTAATGGCTTCGGCTGCACTGCTGACAGGTACGCGTTCCAGGTCTCTTCCCTGTATGGAAGAGATCGCCCCTGTAAGGTCTCTCTTTTTCATCTGTCCGTAACCTACTACTACGACTTCGTCTAATAGTTCTACATCTTCTTCCATCACAATATTAAGCGTACGGTCGTTCCCGACTCTTCTTTCAATGGTTTGATATCCTACGAAGGAGAATACCAGAATATCCCGGGGAGCGGCCTTAATGGAGTAGTCGCCGTTAAGGTCGGTGGCGGTACCGCTTTGGCTTCCTTTTACCTGTACGGTGACACCGGGCATTTCAAGCTGGTCGGAGTCTATAATATGTCCCTTTATTTCACGCTCCTGTGCCTGTAGCGTTATCCCGGTTAGTATCAGGATAAAAGAGATCAGATACTTTTTTTGCAGAAATGTTTTTCATAATGAGTATAGTTTGATGTTTGGTAATAAAACCGGCAAGGGGATATGCCTTTCTAAGGGGGAGTTTTAAAGAGGTTTGTTGTTCATTCTCGTTGTTCCATAAGGCTAAAATTAGGTGAATACTTGAGTTTGTTTGCTACTACAAAACTCACCAGAATATCTCATAGTCAGGTTTAAATTTTGCCGGGAAAAGTTTGTGATCTCTTATTCCCGTTTTTTTATCAATTTACAAACTTTTCACCCCGGAAAAGGGGGAAAAGTTTGTAAATTATTAATGGGCTTTAGCATACTTGCTGGGTGTTACTCCAAACTTTTTTTGAAAATGGTGCTGAAATATTTTTCGTCTCCTATTCCTACCGCGTAGGATACTTCTGCTATGGATAAATATCTTTTTTCACTCAGTATTTTAGCGGCCCGGTTGAGCCGTACCAGCCGGATAAATCCGTTGGGACTTTCGTTGGTGAGTATTTTCAGTTTATTGTAGAAAGAGGAGCGGCTCATAGCCATCTCTCTGCATAGTTCACCAATGGAGAAATCCATATCCTTTATGTTCTTATCAATGATGCTGATCACTTCGTCGATAAAAGCTTTGTCCAGTGGATTGGTCGTGAGTTCTTCTTCTACCTCCTGTTCCAGGGGAAACACCAGGCTTTTGCGGAGTGCCTGCCGGGTAGCGATGGTGTTCTCTACGGTTAACTTTAATATAGAGGGTTCAAACGGTTTGATTATATAGTTATCTGCTCCCAATTCACATCCTTTCCGGATATCTTCTTTCTCATCCAGTACACTTAACAGGATCACCGGAATATGAGAGGTCTCTTTGTTTAGTTTTACCTCTTTGCAAAAGTCATACCCATTCATGGCCGGCATCATGATATCTGAAATAATAAGTTCGGGAGTTATCTCTTTGAGCAGTTCCAGGGCATCGACTCCGTTCCCGGCTTCGTACATGTGATATTTATCCATCAATACCTGCCGCAAAAGTTGCCGTAGTTCGGCGTTGTCCTCAACCACAAGGATGGAGGATTGGCCCGGTATTTTCTTTGCTACCCGGGCTTCTTCCCTGGTAAAAGGAATATCTTTTTCCAGGATATAACTATTGGCCGGAAAATGTTCATAACTACAGGGAAGGGAGATACGGAAGGTGGTTCCCTGGTTCTCTTTGCTGGTAAATGTTACCTCACCCCCCAGTTGCCGGATCAGTTGCCGGGTATGGAGCAGTCCGATCCCCATTCCTGTCTCCGGAAGATTACCTGCGTTCTCTGCCCGGAAGAAGGGTTTGAATATGTTTTTTTGTGCCTTTTCGGGAATACCGATCCCATTGTCACTTACTTCCAGCTGCCAGTTCTCTTTTTCAACACTAAGTTTTATCTCTATTTTACCTTCCGGAAGGGTGTATTTAATAGCGTTGGAGAGCAGATTATTCAGAATTTTGTCCATTTTATCCAGATCCACCCAGGCTGTTATGGGGGCTTCGGGCATGGAAAGGGAGACAGCGATTCCTTTTCGCAGTGCTGATTGTTCAAACAGACGTGCTTTCCGGGTTATATAATGGGTAAGTTCCTGCTCTGAAAGAGAGAGAGAGACGCATGCTTCCGGATTGGTTTTTATGCATATCCAGTAACTGGGTTACGAGTTTATTAAGCCGGTCGGTATTGCTTGCAGCCAGTTCTAACAGTACTTTATCCTCTCCTTCAATGGCAGGTGATTCATTCAGTTTATCCAATGGGCCTTTGATCAGGGTGATGGGAGTTTTGAGCTCGTGAGAGGTGTTGACAAAGAATCACATCTTTTCTACCGTAGCCGACATCTTCATACGGCTGCTTATGAACTGAATGATCCCCCAGGTAAGAGCCATCAGGAGTATCAGATAGAAAAGCCGGGCCAGGGCGGTGTTCCAGAAGGGTGGTTGTATCTCCATCTCTAGGGTCCGGCTCCCTATTTCCCGGGTGGTGTCTTTGTCCAGGAGTCTTAGCCGGAACTTATATTTACCGGGCGGGACATTGGTGTAGTAGGCTTCGGAACTGGTACCCCGGGTAACCCATTCTTTATCGTATCCTTCCAGTTTCCATTCAAAGTGGGTATTATACGGATTCGTGTAGTTAATATTTACAAAACCGAGGGTGAAAGTGGTCTGGTTGTGTTTCAGCTGGATGGAGTGGGTCTCGTCTATTACTTTCTCTAAGGGAGATTTTTTTCCACCCGGATAAACCGGGTTCCCGGAAATATCAAAATGAGTCAGTACAATCCGGTTCTGTACATTGGGACGGTCAATATGTTCCGGTATAAATTGCAGGATACCTTTGCCGGTACCATACAGGAATTCTCCTTTGTGGTTGCGTATGGCAGAACGATTTTTGAAGATATCGTTACTCAACCCCTCTTCGGCACTGAACTTAATAACTGTTTCGTTTGGTGGGTCCAGGCATACCAGGCCGCCCGAAGTGCTGATCCAGAGTCTTTTCCGGGAGTCCGGAAGAATGGCCTGTATATAGTCTGACTCTAACCCGTTGCTGTTATCGTATATCTTCATAGAGTCTCCCCGGCACTGGAGAAGCCCTCCTTCCGTACCCAGCCACAGTGTTTCGGAATCATCTATGTAGATACAGTTGATAAACTTTTTTACAGGAGAACTCACCTGTTCTACCGGTTCGTACGGAAGGAAACGATCCCCTGCCCGGTCATACGTGTAAAGTCCGTGGGTCGTTCCTATATAGAGTACCCGGTTGTGCTCGGTAATGCAGTTCACAAACATAACCGGATAGGGTTTTCTTTCGCCCGTTACCGGATTATACCGGGTAAGGTTGCAATCGATCCCTCCGAACCACAGATCTCCTGAGGAGGCGGAATAGACACAATATATTCTTCCCGATATTACATTGGCAAAGTCATTGGGGAAGGTAAGTGTCCGGGTAATACGCATGGTTTGCGGATCAATACAGACGGCCGATTCGTGGGTACCTCCTCCGGCCCATATATATCCTCTGTTGTCCTCGCACAGGGATAATATGCTATGCCCGTCGTTTTTATCAAGTACATATTTCCACTCCTCTTTCCGGCTGTCGTAGCGCCCTACACCGTAATTGGAGGCTATCCACAGATAGCCGCGGGAGTCTTCCAGAATAGAGTTAATGGCATTGGCCGCATCTGCGAAGTTATCGTTCCGGTTGTAGACCTGGTTGAAACGGAAATCGGGCAGATTTTTGTCGTATACAAAAATTCCGTCGTTGTAGGTGGCTATCCAGAGACGGTTTTCATCAATAAATACATCGTAGGCAAACTTTAAACGGCTGTCCTGTTCGGTCAGTCCGAAATAGGAGTCGTCGGTCAGTAACTCCAGGTTATCCCGGTTAAGACGCACAATGCCTCTTCCGTCCGTAGCAATATAGATGGTATGGTTGTAACACCCTATGTCTCTTACGGAAAAATTGAGCCGGTGTACAGGGGTGGGCACTTTATCTTCCGTCGGATCGTACCGGTAAATGTAACCGTTGTAGGTACCGATAATAAGAGAATTATCGCTTTTTTCGTAATAAATATGTTTGGTACGCTCTTTCAGGGGTGTTTCCTGAAACTCTTCCTGAAGCGTACCGTCGGGCAGGATCGTAAACCGGGCCAGACAAAGTCCGGTACGGGTGCTGAGTGCATACTGGTTCTGATCCATTTTTACTACTCCGGATACATACCGGTTTTGTGTGTGTTCTACCCGTATTGCTCTGTCCTGTAGGAGATCATAGATATAGAGTCCGAATGAACCGTATACGAACAGATGATCATCGTCCATAAAAGTGATGCCGTACATATAGAAATCGGTATCTTTTATCTGTTCTGTCAGGTCAATCCGGAAATTGTAACGATCTTCCTCCCTTACATATTCAAAAACATGCCCATGGGTAGTAAAGGCCCATATATTCTGTGATCCGTTACTTTCCAGTTTGTTTATTCTTCCGGACAGGTTGACGCTCCGGGTTTTATCCAGCAGTTTGTACTGTTTGATGTTCTTTCCATCGTACCGGTCTATACCGTCACGGGTAGCAAACTAGATGAAACCATCGTTATCTTTCTGGATGGAAAAGGTGCGTTTATGACTCAGCCCTTCCTGGGCACTGATGTGTTTAAATGCGTACGTTTTTACCGGTAGTAGTAAAAACCACAGGAAGATGATATGAAAAACGATCCTAAACATATGTTTTTCTTTTTGGATTAGTAGTAGTGCTCAGTCCTGTCAGGGAGGGGATATAGATCAAATATAGAATATTCTTTTAAAATAAAAAAG
>JAJQBG010000184.1 GCA_021203405.1 Bacteroides sp. | reverse complement strand
ATTATAATGTCTCTATTGCAGAGTCCCACCCCCAAAAATATCGAGATATGAGCTGAGCCTGCACTGCTTTTAAAAGAGGAATTTGTAAGCCCATCCTGGCCGGTCTGTTCTATATAGAAGAAATAGCAAAATAAATTACCCGAATATTGGGAGTTTTACTGCCGTACAAAACCATTTTCTATAGTTGACTGCCAGTTCACAAACGTTGGTTTTTCAAATTACGGATATGCGTTTTTCTCTTATTTTCCTATAGAAAAAAGAGAAAAAAAGTAGAAAATAAGAAATTAGCAGAACACAGATCAACAAACCAGCCCAAACAAAGGAGTCGTGCAATGCCCACTTCACAGCTGGTGGGTTTCCAAAGGGGCTTCATAGCCCTGCATGGTATATGATCGGCTATGAAGCCGCAAGACAAAGAGTCACCGGCTGGGAAGCCGGCGACAACACGGGAATTGTGCAATATCCATTATAAGAAGCAGCTTTGGATATTGATGCGTCGTTCTGGAATAATATGCAGAGCCGTTATAATCTGGAAATGGCCCGCAGGGATAAATCTTATCAGAGCAAATTGGATTCTATCAGAAAAATATGTGCTTCTGTGACGCTTTAACTTCCCGGTTCTGTTAGACCCATACTCCTTCTTTATATCTGGTTCTTATATTGGCTTTATAGGCTAAAAAAGGATCAGATGCTTTCTATTATAAGCTGCTCTCTGATTTTATCCGCTTTTTCGGGAGTCTTCTGTTTTCCCCGATAAATATAAAAGAAATAGACCCAAATCTTTTCCTGTAAGTAATGTTTTTGTAAATTTGCGCTTTATTTTTTGGAAGCATAAAAAACACATACAATATTATGAGTAAGAAGTTTGCTGAATATTCTCAGTTTGATCTCTCGCAGGTGAACAAGGAGGTTCTCCGTAAATGGGATGAAAATGATGTTTTCGGAAAGAGCATGACAGAACATGCAGGGGCTCCTTCATTCGTTTTTTATGAAGGTCCTCCTTCTGCAAACGGAATGCCGGGTATCCACCATGTAATGGCGCGTACTATTAAAGATATTTTCTGCCGCTACAAAACGATGAAAGGATATCTGGTAAACCGTAAAGCGGGTTGGGATACACATGGACTTCCTGTAGAACTCGGTGTTGAAAAGGCTCTTGGTATTACCAAGGAGGATATCGGTAAAAAGATATCAGTGGCAGAATACAATGCTGCCTGTCGCAAGGATGTGATGAAGTATACCAAAGAGTGGGAGGATCTGACTCACCAAATGGGATACTGGGTAGATATGAACGATCCGTATATTACCTACGATAATCGCTACATTGAAACTTTGTGGTGGTTGTTTAAAGAATTGCATAAAAAGGGATTGCTTTATAAAGGATATACGATACAGCCCTATTCGCCGGCTGCCGGTACGGGGCTGAGCTCGCACGAATTGAACCAGCCGGGTTGTTACCGGGATGTTAAAGATACTACGGTAGTGGCGCAGTTCAGGATGAAGGATCCGAAGCCTGAAATGGCTGCCTGGGGTACTCCCTCTTTCCTGGCATGGACCACTACTCCCTGGACGCTTCCTTCGAATACAGCACTTTGTGTAGGACCCAATATCGAGTATGTAGCTGTACAATCTTACAATACTTATACCGGAGAGCCTATTACTGCCGTATTGGCAAAGGCGCTTCTGGGAGTTCACTTCAATCCTAAAGCTGCCGGTCTGGAGCTGGATGCTTACAAACCGGGAGATAAACTCCTTCCTTACAAGGTTATTGCTGAGTATAAGGGGGCTGATCTGGTGGGTATAGAGTATGAACAGCTTATTCCCTGGGTAAATCCGGGAGAGGGAGCTTTCCGGGTAATTCCGGGGGATTATGTAACGACCGAAGATGGTACCGGTATTGTACACATTGCTCCTACATTTGGTGCGGACGATGCGCAGGTTGCCAAAGCTGCCGGTGTACCTCCTTTGCAGTTGGTAAACAAAAAAGGGGAACTTCGTCCTATGGTAGACCTGACCGGCAAATTTTACCCGCTGGAAGATCTGGACGATACTTTCGTAAAGGAGTGCGTAAACGTAGAACTCTATAAAGAGTATGCGGGGCGTTTTGTTAAGAATGAGTACGACCCGCAACTTACCGATAAAGATGAGTCGCTGGATGTAGCTATCTGCATGATGCTGAAAGCCTCCAACAAAGCCTTCCGGATAGAAAAGCATGTTCACAACTATCCGCACTGCTGGCGTACCGATAAACCTGTACTTTACTATCCGCTGGATAGCTGGTTTATCCGTTCTACGGCCTGCAAAGATAAGATGATCGAACTCAATAAGACCATCAACTGGAAACCCGAATCTACCGGAACCGGACGTTTCGGTAAATGGCTCGAGAACCTGAACGACTGGAACCTGAGCCGTTCCCGTTACTGGGGTACTCCGCTGCCCATCTGGCGCACCGAAGATAACTCGTCTGAGATCTGTATCGGTTCGGTAGAGGAACTCTATCAGGAGATCGAAAGATCGGTGGCTGCCGGTTGGATGAAGAGCAATCCCTACAAAGAGAAAGGATTTGTTCCCGGAGAGTATACGGGTGAGAATTACGATAAAATAGATCTGCACAGACCCTACGTGGATGATATTATCCTGGTTTCAGAGGATGGCAAACCCATGAAAAGAGAACTCGACCTGATCGACGTATGGTTTGATTCGGGAGCTATGCCGTTCGCACAGATACACTATCCGTTTGAAAATAAAGAGTTGCTGGATACCCACAAAGTCTATCCGGCTGATTTTATTGCCGAAGGTGTGGACCAGACCCGCGGATGGTTCTTTACCCTGCACGCTATCTCTACGATGGTTAAGGAGCAGGTTGCTTTTAAAGCAGTGATCTCTAACGGGCTGGTGCTGGATAAGAACGGAAATAAGATGTCTAAACGTCTGAGGAACGGAGTAGATCCTTTCCAGGCCATTGAGAAATATGGTTCCGACCCACTCCGCTGGTATATGATCACCAACTCATCTCCCTGGGATAACCTCAAGTTTGATGCGGAAGGAGTAGAGGAGACCCGGAGAAAATTCTTCGGCACCCTTTACAATACCTATTCATTCTTTGCCCTGTATGCCAATGTGGATGGATTTACCTACAGTGAAGAGAATGTTCAGTGGGAAAAACGTCCTGAAATTGACCGGTGGATCCTTTCCGTACTCAATACCCTAGTCAAAGAGGTGGATACCTGCCTGAATGAGTATGAACCGACCAAAGCGGGACGTCTTATCGCAGAGTTTGTGAACGATAATCTCTCTAACTGGTATGTACGGCTGAACCGGAAACGTTTCTGGGGAGCGGAATATTCGGAAGATAAGATCTCAGCCTACCAGACACTTTATGCCTGTCTGGAAACAGTGGCCAGACTGATGGCGCCGATCGCTCCCTTCTATGCAGACAAGCTTTATACGGATCTTGTTTCGGTAACAGGATGTGAGGAGGTGCTTTCTGTGCATCTGGCTGAATTCCCTGTAAGCAATCCGGCTTTGATCGATCAGGAGCTGGAAGCCCGGATGAAGATGGCCCAGGATATTACCTCTATGGTGCTGGCTCTCCGCCGGAAAGTGAACATTAAGGTACGTCAACCGTTAAAGTGTATCATGATACCGGCTGTGGACGAAACCCAAAAAGCCTATATTGATGCTGTAAAGAGCCTGATCATGAACGAGGTCAATGTGAAAGAAGTGAACTTTATAGACGATAGTGCGGGGGTACTGGTCAAGAAGGTAAAATGTGATTTCAAGAAGTTAGGACCTAAATTCGGCAAGCATATGAAGGCAGTGGCCGGTGCTGTAGCCGGTATGTCGCAACAGGATATTGTGCAGTTTGAAAAAGAGGGAGCCTTCCGCTTTGTGATCGATGGAACAGAGGTTGTAGTGGATCTGGCCGATGTGGAAGTGATCAACGAGGATATTCCCGGATGGCTGGTAGCGAACGAAGGCAAGCTTACTGTGGCACTGGATGTAACTGTAACCGAAGAACTCAGACGCGAAGGTATTGCCCGTGAGTTGGTTAACCGTATACAGAATATCAGGAAAAACAGTGGATTTGAGATAACAGATAAAATAAAAATTATATTATCTAAAAATCCATTATCAGATGATGCTGTAAAAGAATATAATAATTATATTTGCAACCAGGTATTGGGTAACTCACTGGAATTAACTGACAATGTACCGGATGGTATAGAACTCAATCTGGATGATCTTACTCTTTACGTGAGTGTAGTTAAAGAATAAGTATTAACTAGTAAACTTTTAATCACCATGGCAGAAAAAACAAGATATTCCGATGCGGAATTGGAAGAGTTCCGTGCTATTATATTAGAGAAACTGGAATTGGCGAAACGTGATTACGATCAGCTTCGTATAAGTATGATGAATCTGGGCGGTAACGATACGAATGATACTTCTCCTACCTATAAAGTGTTGGAAGAGGGTATCAATACTCTTTCTAAGGAAGAGACCACCCATCTGGCCCAAAGACAGCTTAAGTTTATTCAGGGCCTGCAGGAAGCATTGGTACGTATTGAGAACAAAACCTATGGTATCTGCCGCGAGACCGGTAAACTTATTCCGCCCGAACGTCTTCGTGCAGTGCCTCACGCTACACTGAGCATCGAGGCCAAAACAGCCGGTGGCAAAAGATAATTTTTTATTCCTTATTTTTCCATTATACGGATGAAAGACGCTTACAATGAATTGAATGGTTTGTAGCGTCTTTTTCTGTGTACAACTGTCAACTGTTCTTTAAAGAAACGAATGCTGTAAATGAATAAAATATTAACTAAAGGCCGGATCTCCCTGTTGGTTATTCTCTCTGTCCTGGTTATTGACCAGATCATTAAAGTATGGGTAAAAACCCATATGTACTGGCACGACAGTATCCGCATAACCGATTGGTTCTATATCTATTTTACCGAAAATAACGGTATGGCTTTTGGTATGGAGATCTTCGGTAAACTCTTTCTTACCTCTTTCCGTATCTTAGCCGTGATCGTTATTGCCGTTTACCTGTATAGGATCATCAAACGGAATTTTAAAACGGGTTATATTGTCTGTGTCTCCCTTATTCTTACAGGGGCTTTGGGGAACATTATTGACAGTGTTTTCTATGGAGTAATTTTCAGTGAAAGTACCCATTCGCAGATCGCAACTTTTATGCCTGAGGGCGGAGGATATTCTACCTGGTTCTACGGCAAAGTGGTGGATATGTTCTATTTCCCCATTATAGATACGCATTGGCCCCAGTGGATGCCTTATGTAGGAGGAGATCATTTTATTTTCTTCAGTCCTATCTTTAATTTTGCGGATGCCGCTATTAGTTGCGGGATCATTGCTCTTTTGCTGTTTTATAGTAAATATTTGAATGGTAGTCATCATTCGGACAAAAAAGAGAATAAGGAAGAGCATGAAGAGGTCGCCGGGTAAATATATTATTCTTCTCTTTTTGATCCTGTGTTGTTTGACCGCCTGCAAAAAGGGAGTACCCCGGGGCGTTATTCCCCAGGGTAAAATGGAGAATCTGTTATACGATTACTACCTGACCAAAACCATGGTGGACGATCTTAAATACGACGAGCGGTATAAACAGGTTTTCTATATGAATTATGTGTTTGATAAACATAAAGTGACCCAGGCACAGTTCGACTCCTCGTTGGTGTGGTACACCCGGAATGCGAAGCTCTTTGCGGAGATCCATCAGCATGTAAGCGAACGGATGAAAGTGCAGCGGGACGGAGTAAATCACCTGATCGCTATGCGGGATAAAAGTTCGCGCGATTCCCAACCCGGAGATACGGTCAATGTATGGAGCGATAAGAAGTTCCATATTCTTACCGGTTCCCCTTTAACCAATAAACTGCAATTCACCATTTCGCCCGATACCAACTACAAAGAGCGGGATATGCTGGTCTGGAATATGGATATGAATTTTATCTCTTCGCATCCTGATTCAGTACAATATGCCGTAATGAGTATGCAGGTTAAATATGCCAATGATACCCTTCTTTACGATACCCGGGTAGCCTATCATTCAGGAGAGTATGATCTTCGCATCCGGTACGACTCTCTCTATACGATCAGTGAGGTGCGTGGTTTTGTCTATTATGTGAATATGACGGATGATCCCGGGAAAAAACTATTCCTGGATAATATTTCTCTTACCCGGTACCATGCGATGGATACGATCCCGAAACTCACTGCCGATACATTGGGAGTGGATTCTCTGGCTGTAAAAGAGGAGGTGGAAGTCAAAGAGATTGTTCCTGCTCCCGATACTGTAGTGAGCGATAGTGTGGAAACTCCGGGAACTCCCGCCAGGGTATCTCCTCAGGAGATGAGGCGCCGCACCCGGAAAGAGTAACTTTTTTACGATGAGACGCTATTCTTCTCACTATTTCTGCTTTGTGGCAGATCATAAAGTTTTTCGGAACACCGTGGTAGAAGTAGAAGGGGAGAGGAGAATTACCCTCTTTCCCCTGCGGGAAGAGATAGAAGCTACCTACTGGATTCCCGGTGCGATCCTGCTTTTGGATACCTCATTGTATACTTCCCTACAGCAAAAAGAGAGGGAGTTAGTCAATAGGATAGATCGACTGATAAAAAGTTCCTCTCCTTTGCAGGAAGAGTTCAGGTTGACCTATACCCTTAGAGAAGAAGAGATGCTATGTACCTTTAGCAAAAGCAGTGGGTACTTCATCCCGGAAACCCTCTCTCTTTAGAACTCCGGCTACCGGAAGCGTCTTCTGAACTCTGCACTTATAATGGCAGTGGCTACCCCTACATTTAAAGATTCCGTAGTAGGACTACCCAGCGGATAATTCGGAATGAAGAGCCGTTGATTGATAAAAGGTTCCAGCTCTTTGCTGATACCGTTCCCTTCGTTCCCCATTACAATGATCCCATTTGCAGAAAGAGCAGATTCATACATATCTTCTCCATCTAAAAAGGTACCGTATACCGGCAGATCCCCCACTTCAGTAAACAGGGTAGAGAGCGGACAAGTATGTACAGCTACATGAGCAATGGCTCCCATGGTGGCCTGGATGACTTTCGGATTATAAAGATTCACACAATTCTCCGAACAGAAGATATGCTCTATACCAAACCAGTCTGCCAGGCGAATGATCGTTCCCAGGTTTCCCGGATCCTGAATGCCATCCAATGCCAGCGATAGCTTTCCCGATATCTCTTCTACGGTAAAAGTAGGGTGCGCCTGTTCAAAGACTCCCAATGCCTGTTGGGGAGTTATCAGCAAACTGGCCTTTTTAAGCTCTTCCGGGGTTACTTCAATGATCTCGTCGGCCTGTATAATGGTTCTGTTTAAAAAATCGGGAGTCGCTACCAGCAGGCGACAGTAAAAATGAGGAGCAATATCCCTGATTATTTTCTCGCCTTCCGCCAGAAACACCTGCTCTTCCTTTCTGACTTTTTTTAGTTCCAGGGAGCGGATAAACTTTATTTTATTTTTGCTAAGCATAAAAATCTATAATCCGGAAATTAATTGAGGCAAAGCTAAAAAAAGATAATTTTAATAATACTATTTTTGTAGCACTT
>JAJQBG010000245.1 GCA_021203405.1 Bacteroides sp. | reverse complement strand
ATCTGAATCAATAATTAAAAACATATAAATATGAAGTTTATCGTCTCAAGTACTGCACTGTTCAGCCATTTACAGGCTATAAGTCGTGTAATTAATTCGAAGAATACATTACCGATACTGGATTGTTTCCTGTTTGACCTTGCGGAAGGTAGACTTTCCGTAACTGTATCTGACAGCGAGACGACTATGGTGACTTCGGTAGAAGTGAACAAAAGTGATAGTAACGGAAAATTTGCAGTAGTGGCTAAAACCCTGCTGGATGCTTTGAAAGAACTTCCGGAACAGCCGCTGGAGTTTGATATTAATACGGAAACCTTGGAGATCACTGTGCAGTATCAGAACGGTAAATACAGCCTGATGGGACAGAATGCAGATGAGTTCCCGCAGTTTGCAAAGCTGGGAGAAAATGCTGTCCGCATCAATATAGAAGCCAAAACGCTTTCTGAGAGTATAAACCGTACTCTGTTTGCTACAGCGGACGATGAACTTCGTCCGGTAATGAACGGAGTCTATTTTGATATTACTACTGAAGATATTACGTTCGTGGCTTCTGATGGACACAAACTCGTTCGTAATAAAACCTTATCGGCGAAAGGGAGTGAAAGAGCTGCTTTCATCCTGCCTAAAAAACCGGCAACGCTGTTGAAGAATATTCTTTCGAAGGAACAGGATGCGGTTTCAGTGGAGTTTGACGAACGGAATGCGGTATTTACACTTCCCAATTACCGGATGATCTGTCGTCTTATTGAAGGCAGATATCCCAATTATAATTCGGTCATTCCACAGAATAATCCGCATAAGGTAACTATTGACCGTATGCAACTGATCGGGGGGCTTCGTCGTGTTTCTATTTTCTCTTCACAGGCAAGCAGTCTCATCAAACTGAAGTTACAGGCTAATGAGTTGACTATTTCGGCACAGGATATTGATTTTTCCACTTCGGCGGAGGAAAAGATGACCTGTCAGTATGAGGGAACTCCGATGAGCATTGGTTTTAAATCTACTTTCTTTATAGATATCCTTAATAACATCTCTTCAGACGAAGTAGTGATCGAACTGGCAGATCCTTCCCGTGCGGGAGTTATACTGCCGGTAGAGCAGGAAGAAAACAATAATCTGCTGATGCTACTGATGCCTATGATGTTAAATGATTAAGGAAAATCCGAATGAGATTAAATTTAAAGAATCCACTGGTGTTTTTTGATCTGGAAACCACCGGAACCAATATAAACACCGACCGGATCGTGGAGATATGTTACCTGAAGGTTCATCCCAATGGTAACGAAGAGTCCAAAACCCTTCGGATCAATCCGGAAATGCCTATTCCGGAGGAGTCCTCCCGGATTCACGGTATTTATGATGAGGATGTAGTGAATTGTCCTACTTTTAAAGAAGTAGCTAAAAACATAGCCCGGGATATTGAAGGATGTGATCTGGCCGGATTCAATTCTAATCGTTTCGATATTCCTGTACTGGCGGAGGAGTTTCTCCGTGCAGGGGTGGATATCGATATGACGCGTCGTAAGTTTGTGGACGTGCAGGTGATCTTTCATAAGTGCGAACAGCGTACACTTTCGGCAGCATACAAATTTTATTGTGGCAGAAGTCTGGAAGATGCACATACGGCGGAGGCTGATACCAAAGCCACCTATGAAGTACTTCAAGCACAATTGGACCGTTATCCGGAACTGAAAAATGATGTTGCCTACCTTTCGGAGTTTTCCAGTTTTAACCGCAATGTGGATTTTGCCGGGCGTATGGTTTACGACGACAAGGGAGTCGAGCTTTTTAATTTTGGAAAATACAAAGGTCTGTGTGTAGCAGAGGTATTGAAAAAAGATCCGGGTTATTACAGCTGGATACTAAACAGTGAATTTACCCTGCATACTAAGGCTATGCTGATGAAGATCCGGTTGCGCGAACTGACCGGAAAATAGATTTCCGGTGGGGATGCTAATTTTGATACAACAGAAATGTCGTTAAAAGGAAAAAAAATAATACTCGGAATAACCGGAAGTATTGCTGCTTATAAGGCAGCGGTACTGATCCGGATCCTTATAAAAAAGGGGGCTGAGGTACAGGTGGTGATCACGCCTGCAGGAAAGGAATTTATTACTCCTATTACACTTTCGGCCCTTACCGGTAAACCTGTTATCAGCGAATTCTTTGCCCAGCGTGATGGTACCTGGAACAGTCATGTAGACCTGGGACTCTGGGCAGATGCTATGGTGGTGGCTCCGGCTACGGCAGCCACCATCGGAAAGATGGCTCACGGTATTGCTGATAATATGTTGATTACTACTTACCTCTCGGCAAAAGCTCCGGTGTTTGTGGCTCCGGCTATGGACCTGGATATGTTTGCACATCCGGCTACTCAGAAAAACCTGGAGATCTTACGTTCGTACGGAAACCGGATCATTGAACCGACCGAAGGCGAGCTTGCCAGTCATCTGGTAGGAAAAGGGAGAATGGAGGAATCAGAAGTTATAGCGGAAGCACTGGAAGAGTTTTTTGCTTCTTCACAGAGTATGGCAAAAAAAAAAGTACTGATAACAGCGGGTCCTACCTATGAAAAAATAGATCCTGTACGTTTTGTGGGTAATTACTCTTCGGGGAAGATGGGATTTGCCCTTGCGGAGGCGTGTGCTGAGCGGGGAGCGGAAGTGATCCTCATTGCAGGGCCGGTACAACTGACCACTATACATCCCTCTATCCGGCGTATTGATGTCGAATCGGCTTCTCAGATGTATGAAGAAGCTATCACACACTTTCCTGAATGTGATAGTGCTGTTTTATGTGCGGCAGTGGCTGATTTTACTCCTGATGATCCTGCCGGAAAGAAAATAAAACGGGAAGGAGAGACCCTTACTCTTACGCTGAAGCCCACCCGGGATATAGCAGCAACTCTGGGAAAAATGAAACAACCTCATCAGATGTTGGTCGGATTTGCCCTGGAGACAGACTCCGAAGAAAAAAACGCTATGGGTAAACTGGAACGGAAAAACCTGGATTTTATTGTATTGAATTCTCTGAATGATCAGGGAGCTGGTTTTTGGGTCGATACCAATAAAATTACTATCCTTAGCAGGGAGGGTAAAACCGAATTTTCTCTTAAACGGAAAGAAGAGGTGGCTAAAGATATTGTGGATTATATGATTCTCAAAGACAACAGCGCATGTTGCAGTCTATACAGATAAAGAATTACGCACTTATTGATGAGCTTGAGATCAATTTTGAGCAGGGTTTTTCGGTCATTACCGGAGAGACCGGTGCCGGTAAATCCATTATTCTGGGTGCTATCGGTTTGTTGTTGGGACAGCGTGCCGATAGCCGGTCTATTAAGCAAGGTGCTTCCCGGTGTATTATAGAAGGGCGTTTCCATGTGGCAAATTATAATATGGAGTCTTTTTTTCGGGAAAACGATCTGGAATACGAAGATGAATGCATCCTGCGCCGGGAATTACAAAGTTCGGGGAAAAGCCGGGCCTTTATCAATGATACCCCTGCTCCGCTTACTTTGATGAAAGAATTGGGGGAATTATTGATCGATGTACATTCGCAACACCAGAATCTGCTCCTTAACAAGGAAGGCTTTCAACTCAATGTTCTGGATATCATTGCCCGTAATGAGCAATATATGCTTCGGTATAAAGCAGAATACGAACTCTGGAAAAAATATACTGGTCGGTTGAAAGAGCTGATCACGGAAGCTGAAAAGAGCCGTGCCGACCAGGATTTCCTTCTATTTCAGCTGGAACAGTTGGAACAGGCTGGCCTGAAAGAGGGTGAACAGGAAGAACTGGAGCGGGAAGCAGAAACACTTTCGCATGCAGAAGAGATAAAAGCCGGGCTTTTCCGGGTGGAAAATTCTCTTGCTTCCGATGAAAATGGTATTTTGTCTGTATTAAAAGAGAATCTGAATATCCTGCGAGGCCTGCAAAAAGTTTATAATGCGTCTGCTGAATTCTCCGAGCGCCTGGAATCTGTTTATATCGAATTAAAAGATCTTGTTCGTGAAATCTCTTTTACAGGCGAACGGATCGAATATAATCCTGTACGTCTGGAAGAGGTAAGCCAGCGTCTGGATATCATCTATACGCTTCAACAAAAGCACCGGGTCGAAAGTGTGCCGGCTCTTCTCGCTTTACAGCAGGAGTACCGGGACCGGATCAACTCCATTACTTCTCTGGATGATCAGATTGCTGAAACCCGTGAGTTGATCGATACTCAGTTTAAGCGTCTCAAAGAGGTTGCCTCCCTGCTTACTGAAAAAAGAGAGAAGGCTGCCCGCCAGATAGAGCAGGAGATGGTAGAGAGACTGGCCTTGCTGGGAATGCCCAATATACGCTTTCGCATAGGACTTGAACATAAAAAAGAACCGGGAATAACAGGTGAAGATGCTGTCAATTTCCTTTTTTCTGCCAATAGATCGGGGGAGTTACAGAACATATCCTCTGTCGCTTCCGGGGGAGAGATTGCCCGTGTGATGCTCTCTATCAAAGCTATGGTAGCGGGAGCCGTTAAGTTACCGACGATCATATTTGATGAAATTGATACGGGAGTATCCGGTGAAATAGCCTCCCGGATGGCCGATATTATGTGCGAAATGGGGGAGAGTAACAACCGCCAGGTTATCAGTATCACTCATCTGCCTCAGATAGCCGGTAAAGGCAAAACACATTATAAAGTCTATAAAAAAGAGGACGAAGAGGGTACTCACAGTCATATTTGTCGCCTCTCTCATCAGCAACGGGTAGAAGAACTGGCTCATATGTTAAGCGGATCGGTTATTACTCAGGCTGCTATGAACAATGCCAAAGAGTTATTACAAACAAGGTAAAGAAAAAGAATGGGAAAAAATGAAATGATATTTGGCGTCCGCGCTGTGATAGAGGCTGTAGAGGCCGGTAAAGAGATTGATAAAATATTGGTAAAGAAAGATATTCAAAGTGATCTTTCCAAAGAGCTGTTCGCTGCTCTGAAGGGTACTTCCATCCCTGTACAACGGGTTCCGGTAGAGCGTATCAACCGGGTTACCCGTAAAAATCACCAGGGAGTGATCGCATTTGTATCCTCCATTACTTATCAGAGAACGGCTGATTTGGTGCCTTTCCTGTTTGAGCAGGGAAAGTCCCCTCTCTTTATCATGCTGGACGGCCTTACAGATGTACGCAATTTCGGTGCAATTGCCCGTACCTGCGAATGTGCCGGAATAGATGCCATTATTATTCCCGCTAAAGGGAGTGTTGCGGTAAATGCCGATGCCATTAAAACCTCTGCCGGTGCTTTGCATACCCTTCCGGTCTGCAAAGAGAAGAGTCTTTCTGAAACCCTGCGTTTCCTGAAAGATAGCGGATATAAAGTAGTGGCTGCTACGGAGAAGGGAGATTATAACTATACCGAAGGAGACTATACAGGTCCTCTCTGTATTGTAATGGGGGCTGAGGATAAGGGAGTATCGTATGAGAATCTCGCCCTTTGTGACGAATGGGTGAAGATCCCACTACTGGGAAAGATCGAATCCCTGAATGTTTCAGTTGCTGCCGGGATCCTGATGTATGAGGCAATAAAGCAACGTGGATTTACCAATGATTAATAGCTGAAACCAATAAAATGACCGACATGAATAAACACTTACTTGTAACTACTCTGCTTTTATTTTTTCTTTTACCGGTAAGGGCGCAGGCTCCTAAATGGCTTGACAAGCACAAAAGAGCAGTTTTTTCGGTAGTGACCTATGATAAAGAGGATAAAATATTAAATACAGGTAACGGTTTTTTTGTGACCGAAGATGGCGTTGCCATGTCTGATTATGCTGTTTTTAAAGGAGCACAACGGGCAGTTGTTCTTACTACGGATGGAAAACAACTCTCTGTGAAGAATATTATGGGTGCTAATGATATGTATGATGTGATTAAGTTCCGGGTAGAGACAGATAAAAAAGTTCCTGCTCTGGCTGTCGCATCAACCGGATCAGCAGCAGGGGACAATGTTTACATCCTTCCTTATTCTACACAAAAGGATAAACGTTACTCCACCGGAAAGGTAAAAGAGGCCTCTTCCATTGCGGGAGGACATTCTTATTATACCCTGACTATTCCCCTTCGGGAGAAACTGGTCAGTTGCCCGGTAATGAATGAAAAGGGAGAGGTGATCGGTATTGCCCAGCAAGCTGTCGGAAAAGATACTACTTCTATCTGTTATGCTGTATCGGCCTCGTTTATTATGGAGCAAACGATAGCTGCTCTTTCGCTGGGTACTCCGGCTTTGAAAAGTATCGGTATCCGGAAGGCACTTCCCCAGAAAGAGGAGGAAGCGCTGGTTTATCTGATGATGGCTTCCTCGTATGTGGATCCGGAAGAGTACCTCGCTATGCTTGGTGATTTTATAGAGATGTATCCTAATAGCAGTGACGGTTATCTGCGCCGGGCCAGCCACTATTTCTACCAGGATCGTGATGATAATGATCTGGAAGCAGCAGAAGCCGATTTTGCAAGGGCTCTCAATGTGGCCGATAAAAAAGAAGATGTTTATTACAATATATCCAACCTTATTTATACTTATCAGGTAAACCGGCAACCGGAAACTCCTTTTAAAGACTGGACACTCAACAGAGCACTCGAAGAGATCCGGAAGGCTATTGCCATTGACCCGCTTCCCGTATACACGCTGCAGGAGGCAAATGTGCTGTATGCTATGGGTAAGTACGAAGAAGCTGCTGCCGGGTATGCAGCAGTTAATAAAAGCGATATTGCCTCTCCTGCCACTTTTTATAGTGAAGCCAAAGCCCGTGAATATGCAGGAGCAGAACTTTCTGAGATTATTCAGTTAATGGATAGTGTACTTGCTTTTTATCCGGTTTCCATACCGGTTGATGCAGCAGGATATGTGCTTGAAAGAGCGAATTACAGACTGGATGCCGGAGAGTATCGGGCAGCTGTTACGGATTATGATACTTATTACAGTACTGTACGTGGAAACGTAAACGATGTTTTTTACTACCTGCGTGCCCAGGCAGCTTTTCATGGCAGGCAGTACCAACGTGCCCTGGATGATATAGCCAAAGCTATTAGCCTGAATCCGGAAGTTGCCGGTTATCTGGTAGAGCAGGGTACTTATAACCTGCGTGTAGGACGTTTTCAGGATGCGATCAACTCTTTGGATGCCGCTATTAAACTGGATCCGGAAAATCCGGGATGTTACCGGATGAAAGGATATAGCCAGATTCAGCTGGGCATGCAGAGTGAAGGATGTTCCAATTTGCAGAAAGCAAAAGAACTGGGAGATGAGGCTGCTGAAAATTTACTGGAAAAGCACTGTAAATAGCCTGTAAAATAGTAAAGAGTTTGTATGTGAGGCAGAAACAGGAAATCTCTTGTTTCTGTCTTTTTTGTTCTCTTTTCCATCAGATAGCTTCCGAAAGCGATAAATTTGAAGCGGAATATAGGAAAATCAATTTTATCTTTCTATTTTCAACCACTGAATTAATTTTATTATTAACTAAGGGTATCTGTCGCTACCTGCGACTATATATCAGTTGTTGTCAAACAATGTATATGAGAAACACAATTTCTTTTCTTAAAAGGAAAAGTAAAAATATAATTCTAATGAACGGAGTGGATG
>JAJQBG010000325.1 GCA_021203405.1 Bacteroides sp. | reverse complement strand
TTTTTATACCTGCTTTTTCTCCCTGATGTTATCCCCTGTTACCTTCCTGACCCTTTTTTGGCAAAATCTTCCTCCATTAACTTCCTGATTATGAACATTAAGTTTATGCAAATTGTTACAAAAAAGCCAAATATCATAGCAAGTATGAAATTATATAAAAAAATGATGCACCTGATTCTAACTCTCTTATGTTCCCTTCCCGCCATTACCCAGACAGTGGTGCCTCTCACTTTTGAGGAATCGCTGCAGATACTGAGCCGGGAGAGCCATTCCATACAAATGGCTGATAAAGCTGTGGAACAGGTCCGCAACGAGCAGGGCAAACTGAATGCTTTCTGGTACCCCTCCCTTCAATCTACGGGAGCCTATATACATTTGTCAGAACCTATTGCTGTGAAACAGCCGTTGTCGGATTTTACCGATCCGGCAAAGAGTTACATTCAATCTCTTATTCCCAATGAGAAACTGTTCAGTTCCCTGCTGGACCGTATCGGTTCACACGCCCTGACCTTTCCCCTGGCTCCCCGGAACCTGACGACCGTAGACCTGGATGCCGAGTGGGTGTTGTTTGCCGGAGGAAAAAGAGTACAGGCCAATAAAAATAGGCCATACCCTGGTAGAGGTAGCCCGCCGTCAGCGTGACCAGGTAGATGCTGAGCAACGTACTGTGCTGGCCGAAACTTATTACGGCCTGCGGCTGGCCAATCAGGTAGTACAGGTAAGAGAAGAGAGCTGGCAGGCTTTTAAAAGACACTACGAGGATGCCGTCAAGCTCGAAGAGAACGGACTGATCACTAAATCGATCCGTCTCTTTGCCCAGGTAATCATGGATGAATCGTACCGGCAGCTTGAAGCGGCCCGGAAAGAAGAGGAGGTGATCCAGAACCGATTGAAGAAGATGCTTAAAATTGACTCCGGGATTGTGGTACCCCGCTCTCCTCTTTTTATGAATGAAACGCTGCCCCTGAAACACTACTACGAAGAGAGTGTACAGAGTGAAAATTACCTGTTAAACCAGCTGACCCTCCAGGAAAAAATGGCGGACAGCCGGATCCGGATCGACCAGAGTGCCTATTTACCCAATATCGCCCTTTTCGGCAAGCAAACTCTCTGGGCGCACGGCATACAAAGCAACCTGTTGCCCCGTACGATGGTAGGAGTGGGCTTTGCCTGGAATCTCTTTGACGGATTAGAGAGAGAAAAGAGAGTAAGGCAGGCCAAAGTGGACCGCCAGATCCTTGGCCTGGGAAAAGAGAAAGCCCGGGATGAGCTTACTGTCGGGGTAGACAAACTATATAGTGAACTTCAAAAAGCCCAGGATAATGTACGATCCCTCAACACCAGTATCGAACTGACCGAAGAGTTGGTAAGGACCCGTAAAAAAGCCTTTGCCGAAGGAATGGCTACCTCTACCGAGGTTATAGATGCACAGAATCTGCTTTCTCATGTCAAACTGGCCCGGCTGGCAGCCTACTACGAGTATGACGTGTTATTGATGAATTTACTTACCCTTTGTGGAATCCCCGAAACTTTTACCCGTTACAGCGAGACCGCCGTACAGTTATAAAAAACTTCAGTTAAAGAATAATCATGAACCGCAGAAACCGAATACTTGCCATAGCCTTTGTCATCGTACTGATAGCTACCCTTATTTTTTCCCTGACCGGCATTCTTTTGATGGGGGCAAAACCACAGATCCTACAGGGACAGATAGAAGCTACCGAAATAAAGATCAGCGGCAAACTACCCGGCCGGATTGACCGCTTCCTGGTGAAAGAGGGGGACTATGTACGCAAGGGGGATACGTTAGTTATAATCAACAGTCCCGAACTCTTTGCCAAATACAGGCAGGTAAATGCGCTGGAAGAGGTAGCCCGGCAACAGAATAACAAAGTAGACCGTGGCGCGAACCGACACATCATTGCCACCGCCTACCAACTCTGGAACAAGACTCAAAGCGACCTCGAACTGGCTGAGATTACCTACCGGCGCATCCTGGCCCTTTACCAGGATAGTGTGGTTACCCCACAGCGAAAAGACGAAGTAGAGACCCTCTATAAAGCAGCCGTCGCAGCTGAGAGAGCCGCGCACGAGCAATACCTGCTTGCCTCCGAAGGTGCCGAAAAAGAGGACCGGGCAGCCGCCCGCTCCCTGGTAGATGTGGCCCGGAGCACGGTAGACGAAGTATCCGCCCTGCTCTCTGATGCCTGGCTTACGGCTCCGGAAGCCGGACAAATAGGTTCCGTTTATCCCAAACGCGGGGAACTGGTTGCTCCCGGTACTCCCCTGATGAACCTGCTGGTTACCGATGATATGTATGCTGTGTTTAACATCCGGGAAGACCTGATGCCCCGTTTCCGTGTAGGAGGAACTTTTATAGCGGATGTTCCGGCCGTTAACCGCACAGGGATTGAATTTGAAGTCTATTACATCAGTCCCATGGGTAGCTTTGCTACCTGGAAATCGACCAAACAAACCGGCAGCTACGACCTGCAGACCTTTGAGATACATGCCCGTCCTACCACACAGGTAGAGGATCTGCGTCCGGGTATGTCCGTACTACTGACCTTTGATTAAAGAGGAAATGACCAGGGAACCATCCAAACCCGGATTCCGGGCTGTAATTTTCCGGGAACTTCGCCGGATGACCACGCGCCGCCTCTACTTTGGCGTCACTGTGGTACTCCCCCTCTTTACCATTTTCTTTATGGTTACCGTCTTTAACAAAGGAGTGATGGAGGATATACCGGTTGCCGTGATCGACCACGATAATACCTCCACCTCTCGTACCATTGTCAGGAATATGCGCTCCGTACCTACTTTCCGGGTTACCGGAGGTTATACCAACGAGGCAGAAGCCCGGAAAGCGCTGCAAGCCCGGAAAATATATGGATATTTGGTGATCCCATACCATTTTGAGGAGGATGCCACCAGTGGCCGGAATGCGACCCTCTCCTACTATTACCATTACGCCCTGCTCTCGGTAGGAGGCGAACTGCTTGCCGCTTTCGAGACCTCCCTGGCCCCCGTACAGCTGGCACCTGTTGCTACCCGTGCCGTAGCGTTAGGGGTAAGCGAAGAGCAGACTGAAACTTTTTTGCTGCCTGTACAGGCCGACAGCCGTCCTGTTTACAACCCCGGTCTGGATTATACGATCTACCTGACTCATCCTTTTTTTACGTCCTTTTCCAGATACTGATCCTCCTTACCACCGTATATATAGTCGGCATAGAGATCAAGTTCCGCAGCGCCGTAGCCTGGCTGGAAACAGCCGGTGGAGATATAGGTAAAGCGGTACTTGGAAAACTTCTTCCCTATACCCTTCTATATAGTGCTACCGCCATACTGGCTAATTTTGTCTTTTTCGGTATCATGCACATTCCTTTTGACGGAAGCTACCTGATGGTAAACCTGGTCTCCATCCTCTTTATTGTAGCCACGCAATGCTTTGCCATCTTTATCTTTTCGTTGTTTCCCGCTATTGCCCTTATCATCAGTATCGGATCCATGGTAGGGTCACTGGGAGCTACACTCTCCGGTGTTACCTTTCCGGTACCTAATATGTATCCATTAGTGTATGGTGCCTCCTTCCTTTTTCCCATCCGGCACTATACGTTGATCATACAGAATATGTTCTACCTTCAGGGAAGTTATGCTTATTACTGGCCTTCGGTTATTGTACTCTGCGTCTTCCCGTTACTGGCTCTTTTAATTCTTCCCCGGCTCTCCCGGGCTATAACCAGTCATAAGTATGAAGAGATCGAATAATATACTTCCCGTCATCGTCCGTGCGGCTATCCAGGAGTTCCGGTCTATCTGTTCCGGGTATGCTGCCCTGCTTCTACTGGTAGGGGGAATCTTTCTCTACGGGATACTTTACAACTATATGTATGCTCCTAATCAGGTTACCGGGGCTCCGGTAGCGGTAGTAGACCTCTCTAAAACTCCGCTGAGCCGGGAGTATGTCCGCCTGCTGCAAGCAACTCCGCAAGTAGAGATATATGGGGAAGCAGTGGACTATAACGAGGCCCGCGAGTGGATGAAAGAAGATAAAGTAGTGGGGATCCTCTACCTGCCTTACGACTTTGAAGAGCGCCTTTTCCGGGGCAAAGAGGCACTTTTTGTCATGTACTCTATGACGAATGCTTTTCTCTACTACCTCTCCCTCCAGGAGGCCACCTCGTATGTCATGCTGGCCCTGGACGATAAATACCGCACCGGTGGAATTGTATTCTTACCTGTCGGAGGTATTTTGGGAGTAGCTACTGCACAGCCTGTTACCGTAACAGGTACGGTACTTTACAACTATACCGAAGGATATGGCAGCTACCTGATCCCTGCTGTTATGATCATCATCCTGTTCCAGACGCTGATGATGCTTATCGGTATTCTTACCGGTAACGAATACACCCGCAATTCCCTGGAACCTTATCTTTTTTACGGTATTAACTGGCGTACCGCCCTGGCCCTGGTATCCGGAAAGACCTTTATATACTTTATCCTCTACTCCATATTTGCCCTTTTCCTACTGGGATTGCTTCCCCACTTTTACAGCATTCCCAACATCGGAAACCTGCTCTATATTATACACCTGGTCATTTCTTTCCTTCTCTCCACCAGCTTTCTGGGCCTGGCAGCCTCCCGCTACTATACCGACTCAGAAGCTCCGCTGCTGATGATCGCCTTTTTTTCCGTAGGCCTGGTATTCCTCTCCGGCGTATCCTATCCACTCGACCTGATGACTCCTTACTGGAAAGCCGTACACTACATTTTACCTGCCACCACCGCAACGATGGCATACGTGCAGCTAAATTCTATGGGAGCCGACCTGCAGGATATTCGTCCCCAATATATTGCCCTCTGGGTACAAACCCTGGTTTATTTTCTGTTAAGTGTATGGGTCTATAAGCAGAAGTTAGTAAAATCAGCTACCCGGATCCCTTAAAGATGCTCTTTGAAGATCACTTCCTGTTCTCCGTCCGGTAAGCAGTAGGGGTCATCCCGAACTCCTCTTTAAAATGCTTATTGAAATATTTTAAGGTATTAAACCCGGTCAGGTCTGCAATCTCAGATATATTAAGCTGGCTCCCGCAAAGATATTGCGCAGCCCGCTTTAACCGAATGGAGCGGATAAAGTCAATAGGGGTTTGTCCGGTTATGGATTGTAACTTCCGGTAGAGATGCACCCGGCTCAGTCCCAGGTCACGGCTCAGGTTCTCAACCGAGTAGTCCGAATTATCCATATTCTCCTCTACACATTGCAGGGCTTTCTGCACCAGTGCTTCGTCCAGCGAGGTAATGGTAATGCTGCCTGGGGTTACCTCAATGGTTTTATGGAAAAGTGCCTTGCGGCTCTCCTGCTGCTCAATCAACTTCCTGATACGGATCATCAGTACATCGAAGTTGAAAGGTTTGGATATATAGGAATCGGCCCCCGCTTCGTAACTCTCTATCTTGGCTTCATCCGATGTACGGGCCGTGAGCAGAATGATCGGTATATGCGAAGTCTGGATATTGGTTTTAAGCCGCTTGCAAAGTGTAATTCCATCTACCCGGGGCATCATCAGGTCGGTTATGACCAGATCAGGAGCGTACCGGATCACCAGCTCTTCTCCCTGTTCACCATCCTCCGCTTCCGGTACTTTGAAAGAAGTACTTAACTGTTCAACCAGGAACCGGCGGAATTGTATATTATCTTCTACTACCAGAATAGTACGGACCCCGTCTCCGGCGATCATACCTTCTGATCCTACCTCTTCCGTTTCATCCGCAGGGGCCTCCTGTGCCTCTTCTCCCTGTAGATCTACAGGAAGATAGAGTGTGAAAAGAGCCCCTCCCTCCTGCCGGTTCTCCACACGGATCTCTCCCCCGTGCATCTCTACATACTCTTTAGAGAGATGGAGCCCGATACCACTGCCTACCAGCTCATCCTGCCCGTTACCGCCCTGGTAAAAACGGTTAAAGATCTTACCCAGTTCCTTTTCATCTATCCCCCGTCCGGTATCAGCCACCGATATTTTCAGCCAGTTCTTTTCTCCCCGGACCAGGGTATTTACTACCAGGCTGATGTTCCCCCCCTGCAGGTGTATATTTCAGGGAGTTAGAGAGCAGGTTATTGATCACTTTGTGTATTTTATTATCATCCAGGTAGATGCAAAGAGGTTCTGCCTCATACTCAAATACAAAATGAATATTTTTAGCCGCAGTAGAATCCCTGAACTGATGATAGATGGTACGGATAAATTCTTCTACATTCACTCGAACCGGTTTCAACGCTTCACCCTGCATTTCCAGCTTACGGAAATCCAGCAACTGATTGACCAGTGTAAGCAATTCCCTGGCACTGTTGTATATAGAAATTAGTCTCTCCCGGGGGATCATCTCTTCTCCCTGCTTCATCCATGTTTCCAGCGGCATAAGTATGAGTGTCAAAGGCGTACGGAACTCGTGGCTCACATTGGTAAAGAAGCGATACTTCATCTGGTCGAGTTCCTCTTTTTGCCTGCGCTCGCTGAGCAATCTCTGCTCAGCCATCTTTCTGCGGGTTCTCCGGGTAAAGAAATTTACCATCCAGATAACGAGTGCCACCAATAGCACAAAATAGAGTCCGACAGCCATAGGAGTAGCCCAGAAAGGGGGACGGATGATCAGGCTCATTACCGCCGGTTCATCCCCCCCCCACACTTTGTCATTATTAGCCGTATAAACAATGAGCTGATAACTTCCGGGACGAAGACCGGTATAAGTGACTTTTCCCTCTCCCGCCGTTACAATCTCGTTCCAGTCGGTATCAAAGCCCTCCAGTTTATACCTGAAGTAAGTACGGGAGGGGTCTACATAATTGAGCCCGGCAAACTCCAGCGTTATAAAATTTTCATTGTGTTTCAGGGTAATGCGCTCTGTTTTACCAACCGGGCTTTCCAGGATCATATTTCCCTGATAAGGGATATTCTCCCTGACAGGAGTATTGAAGAGGCTGAAACGAGTAAATACGGGCTTGTTCTTACTGGGATTCATCGCCATATCCCGGGGATTAAAACTGTTGAATCCATGGACACCCCCAAAGTAGAAAGTACCATCGCCGGCCTTCATAGCCGCTCCGACATTAAATTTACCTCCCTGTAAACCATCCAGGCTGTTGAAATTAAGAACAGGGAACTCGTAACTACCTTTCTCTTCTTTTACCTCTATTCTACTGATCCCGTTTACCGAAGAGGCCCAGAGCACTCCGTTGTCATCCTCCAGGATGGCAAATACAAAATTATTCAGTAGTCCGCTCCGGGAGTCGAGCACATATACTTTTTGATGTACTTCATCCCACACCCTCAATCCGTTCTCGGTTCCGTACCATTCCAGGGAACGGCTGTCTTTAAAAAAGCAGTAATATTGAGGCCCCGGTCGTGGAATTTAGGATTCTGCGGATCGTCCAGCTCAGGTACCCATACAGAATCGGTTTCAATGTTGTAATAGTAAATACCACTCTCTCCTACTACAGCAAACGTATGATCCTCCACTCCATAAATTTCATAATTCATTTTAAAATAATCTATTTTCGGATGCTTTTCAAAGAGATACTCTATCTTTCCGGTCCGGGTATGAAACCGGCCTACTCCTCCCATTACACTTA
>JAJQBG010000068.1:4732-7634 GCA_021203405.1 Bacteroides sp. | reverse complement strand
GTCTTACTGCTTTCCTATTATCTGAGAATCTTTAGAGCATGAGAAAAATTATTTCATCAAGAACAGAATCTATCCATACATTTAAGAACCAACTCCTTATCTGATAAAAGAAAAAGAGGAGATATACGACCTCCTCTTTTCCATTCTGAAAAATTATTTATTTTTTTACTATTCAAGTCTTTTCAAACGATAAAGCAATTGTTGAATCGCTTCCTGAAAATCATCCAGGATAGAATTTATAAAATCTTCTTCAAAAAGAGAGCGCTGATATTCAATCTGGTTATAAAAATCAGTAGCATACTGTACAATATTATCCGGAGTACGGGTTTCAGGAATTACAATTCCCTGATCTCCCATTATAGCATAGGTTGTCTCCACGATCCGATCCAGATGTCCGGTCAAAGCTTCCAGAGCCTGATCCAATGCCATATGTTGGGCATAACTTCCTTTTCCGGTCACATGCCAGTGATAAAGTTTCAGACCATTATTGAAAGCATACAAATTACCAAAAAATTCGGCAACTTCAGGATTTGCTTTATCAGTTATTCTTTTTTTTGTTTCTACTGCTGTAGCCACAACAATCAGTTTATTTAGGTGAATAAATTATTTTATCTTTCACTTTAACAAACCGCTTTTACAAATTGTTTGTTGAAAAACATTTTATGACTACAGCTATCCGAACGGTGGTTTATAAATAACAAAGAGGTATCCAAGATACCTCTTTAAATAGCTACTTTAACAATAAATTATTGTTCTTCTCTAATTGACTCATCAATTACTTTGATCTTCTGCAAAGTTAACTCCAGGTCTGCTTTCAGTTTCTCTACCTTCCGGGTTATTTCACTGACAAGGCTATTTCCTTTTTTGGATGAAGAAGTAAGGAAACCTAAATTATTCTCATAGGTTTGAATTTCACTTTTCATATTTTCATAAATACGAACCAAACGCTCTCTTTCACGATAAATAGACTGAGAACTTCCCTTTTCTCCTTTGTTATAACTTCCGATAGAAGAACGGAAATTATCCAATTTTCTTTGAGAAGCACTCATGTTATAGCGTTCAAAATGCTTATCGATCCAATCATGATACTCCTTATATATCTTATCTTTCTCCCGAAATGGAACATGACCTACCGAACTCCACTCCTTCATCAACTCGCGTACTTTTTCAACCGCTTCCTCGGTTTCCATATCTTCACCAATAGCTGACAACCGGGCAATAATATCTTTCTTCTTTTCCAGGTTTTCCACCTCAACAGAACGCTGTGAAGAAGTCGCTTTATTCTTTTGTTCAAAGAAATAGTCACAGGCAGAAATAAACCGTTTCCAGACGCTATCCGAATACTTTTTAGGAACCGGACCAATTGTTTTCCACTCTTTCTGGAGCTTAGTCAGAATGTCCGCTGTCTCTTTCCAATCAGTACTCTCTTTCAAGCTTTCCACCTTTTCACACAGTTCCCTTTTCTTTTCAAGGTTACTATTCATTTTCTCCTTGGCGGCTTTATAAAAATCGGCCTTTTTCTGGAAAAACACATCACAGGCTCCACGGAAACGTTTAAATATTTTCACGTTCATTTTTTGAGGCGCAAAACCAATCGTTTTCCATTTATTCTGTAATGCGATAACCTCCTGAGTTTTATTTTCCCAGGCGGAAAAACCGGTCAGTTCATTATAATCGATAGCTTCCACAATTTCGCAAATCACTGTTTTCTCATCCAGATTTCTTTGCTCAGCCTCTTTCATCGTTTCAAAATGCTGCTGATGCCGACGATTTACTGCAGTAGAAGCAGCTTTAAAACGAGTCCAGATCTCCTCCCGCTGCTCTTTAGCAACAGGACCTGTATCACGATACTCCTGATGCAATTTTTGTAACTGATAAAACGCAGAGATAACATCCGATTCATCAGCCAGTTTTTCAGCGGCTATACAGAGATTGGTTTTTAATTCCAGGTTCTTTTTGAAATCGTAATCCCTGAACTCCTTATTAATTTTGAGGATATCATAAAATTGTTCCACATAGTGCTGGAAATTTTTCCATAGTTCATTCACCTTACCTTGCGGAACCTGTTTTATCTCATTCCATTGTTGCTGAAGTTGTCTTACCTCATTAAAATACTTATTAGCATCTTCCGGCTGTGCCAGAATTTCCTTCAGTCGTTCAATAATAGTAAGTTTCTTTGTGAGATTCTCTTCTTTAACTTTCTCCTGTTCGGCCGCTTTTTGATTCCGTTTATCCCGGATAGAAGACATCAGAGCTTTAAATTCACTTTCCAGCGGATCCTCTTCTGCCTGAAACTCCTCTTCAGCTCCACCGTTTTCAACAAAAGCTTTTCTGGCAGTATCCAGTTCAGCATTGTGCAGCTTATAAAAAGTTTGTTTCAATCCTTCCAGTTCTTGTCTGGAGATCTCATTCACATCCGCCTCCAGTTCTTTCAGGCGACTTATCACCTCTTCCTTGGTGGTAGTTGCCGGCAAGGTAATGGTTACCCCTTCCTCTCTGGTTTCTGTATCGGAAGCTTCCGGAGTGTTTTCCGTAGCTTCTAAAACTTTTTTGTCTTCTTCTAATTTCCCTTGTTCCAAAGGAAGATTAGTGTCATGCGCGTCCATCATTGTCATTCATTTTTTGGTATAAAGGATTGCATCCTTCGTTTTTCATTGAGTTACAAATAAATGAAATAAATTCTTTACTTCATAGATTTTATTTAACTTTTTTCATTTCTTCCCCGTTTTTCAGGACAATAACACAGTTATTCCCATATAGAACATCATACCGATAATGTCGTTCGTTATAGCAATAAAAGGACCGGTAGCAATAGCGGGATCAATTTTTAGTTTTTCCAGGGTCATAGGTACCAGTGTTCCGAAAATCGAGGCAAACATAACTACTGTAAAAAAGACTCCGA